>JAAYMI010000026.1 GCA_012521465.1 Bacillota bacterium
CCTCCCGAGCCGCTTGTTTGTTACAGTGAGATCCGAGCCTGCTCCACCCGGGCCGGCGGCAGGGTGAGAGTAAACGTGGTTGCCTCGGAGTTGCTCTCAACTGTCAGGCTGGCCCCTAGTTCGTTGGCGATCTTGCGGCAGATGGTGAGGCCAAATCCGCGGTTATTGCCCTTGGTACTCAGACCGGGTTCGAAGAGCTTTGACCTCAGCTCTAAAGGGATCTCCGAACCGCTGTTGGATACCCTGAGCACAGTTCCCGCTTCTGTCCTGCTCCATTCCAGCGATATCCACGGGTTCTCTGTCCCGGCCACCGCATCAATGGCATTGTCCAAAAGATTCCCTACCAGCTTGGGCAGGAGCCGCCGCTGATGGAAGTCATCGGGCATGGGGGCATCTAGCCGGTAGCGAAAATCCACTCCCTGAGATCGGGCAATATCCGATTTAGCCGCTATCACTTGATACCAAGCATCCTTGGGCAGTGTAGCGTAGTTGTAGCGGTCAGAGAGGTCCGCAGCAATAACCGCAATACACTGCTCAGCATCTTCGATACGGTTCATCTGGAGGTACGTGGAAGCAAGAGTCAGGTCGTTAATCATATCGTGGCGCTGCGCCCGCATAATCATGACCGCTTCAGTCAAGTCCCGGAAGAGAGTATTGTACGGATCTTGCAGAGCGGCAGTGACCAAGATGCGGTAGACGCAGATCCGGATCGCGATCTTGAACAGATGTCCAAAAATGGCTGCCGGACCAGCTAAATCCGTCTGGAGCAAGAACGCGACCTGTCCAGCAATCTCTGAAAAGACAATAGCAGCCAAAAAGAGCTTGTTTTCAGGCCATCTGCCCACTGGTGGCCACCGCAGCATCCAGAACCCCGCGAGGACAGCTCCCATAACAGCAAGACGCCAGCCAACCTGCAGGGGTATCCGCAGCGGTGGAATAAAATACGGATCCGCTTCCCGCGAAAAAGTCGCTATGGAAAGCGCGGCCCCTACTGCCGCCAAAACATACGCCACCAAGATCAGCTCACGACTGATCTTCACGCCGCGCAGTCTGACATAGGCAGCGTGCAGGAGGGAAATTGCTACCATCGTCCGAGCAGCCAGCCAAAATTGAATTGTCACGTACGGATCGGAAACCGGCACAATCGGATGCTGTCCGTGAGTCAGCATATGGGCAAACTCCAGAAGAGCGCAGGCTAAGTAGCCGGCTCCCATGATGGAGAAACTGTCCTCATTGGTAATATGGCGAGTATTCCACCCGATGGTGAAAACCGAGGCACAGATCGCGAGATTCGTAAGTTCAATGGCTAAATGGAAAACGGCAAAATTGACCCAACCCAGCCATACCGCGAATACTGCCGCGCCGACCCCCAACGCCGCTAACATTAAGACGCCCCTTCGAGTCATGTATTCGTGTCCCCGCTTGGTCTGGATCTCAGTCAAAAAGGCAATGCGTAGTTCAAACCCAGTTCCGCCTGGAGTGCGGTAATGTCCTTTTGCAGGCTCTCTCCAATCGGAATCCCATTCTTGGCCCGTTCTTGCTGAGTGTAATACTCTTTTTCTCCCGCAGTGAAAATCCGGTCCTGTCCTGGTGCCTTCTTGGAAGCCCGCAGCTCACGCAGAATCTGCCCAGTGATCCGGCGAAATTCATTCAGGTCAATAAACGCACTGATATCAATTGCGATAAAGAAATGCCCCAACCGGTGCGGCACTTTCTTACCATCCTCCACGCCTGACAAAGCCTTGAGGAAAGGCCCACCCTGCAGCGCGGCGGATAGAATCTCTACCACCGTCGCGTAGCCGTAGCCCTTGTAGCCTGCAGTCTCTTCAGAAATTCCTCCAAGAGGCGCCAAGGCCGCGGTTCCCTCCGTAAGCTCGCGGAGAATTTGGTGGGGATCTGTTTTGCTCTTACCATCATGCCCGATCACCCAGCCCTCTGGTACAGGCTGGTTCCTTCGGGCATACACCTCGATCTTACCCCGCTGAGTGACACTCGTGGCCGCATCAAACGAAAAGTGAAACTCTTCGTCACTCGGCATGGCAAACGCCAGCGGATTAGTACCCAACATATTCTCGACACCAAAGGTAGGCGCGATGGATGGGCGGGCATTGGTACCAGAGATGCCGATCATACCAGCGTCTGCTGCCATATTTGTGTAATACCCGGCAATACCGTAGTGGCTGGAATTCCGCACGGCCACCATGCCCATCCCGTAGGATTTCGCTTTGGCAATTGCCATTTCCATGGCTCGCTTGGAAATCACGTGGCCCATGCCGTTGTTTCCGTCAAGCACCGCCGTCGTAGGCCCTTCCCGGACCACGTCAATCTTGGTGATGGGGGACAGAATGCCTTCCTTTATGCGGGTGTAATAGATCGGTTTCAGACGGCTGATCCCGTGCGAATCGATGCCCTGTAGATCGGCCGCGATCAAGACATCTGCGCAGATCTCCGCATCGTCAGATGGAACGCCAACCCCAGTGAACACATCCACCATAAACTGCCTCAAAACGCCAGCTTGTATACGAGGCACACCAGCAACTGCTTGTCCAACACTGTTCTCCACAGCTCTACCCCCTTGTCCACCAGTCTTTGGTTAATACTTCTAGAACTGGAAACAATGTCCTGCCTGCGGCACGCTCAGCATGCTTACTCTGCGCTGGGGATAATAACGGTACAATCAGCAAAAGGAGGGTTCGCCGTGCCGCGATCGAAAGATTTCCTCGGACGGCAAGGATACAAGGAGCCAGAACGTTTAGAAGAAGTACACCGCCCGCCGGGAAGCCCGAGGGGAAGAGAAGCTCAAAGTCAGAAAGCCCAGATGGAGACCATGCCCAATCCAGACAACCAACCCACGACCCGCAGTTTCGTGCGTACTAGGAAAAAGGACCGCGGCTAGCCTTCTGCAGGAGGGGGCACTGCCGGCAGGACAATCGTAAAGCGCGTGCCCACGTTTTCCCTGCTGACCACTTCTATGTGCCCCCCGTGCCGGTTCGCAATCCAGTGAGCAATGGAAAGACCTAACCCTGTTCCGCCAGTTGCCCGGGCACGAGATTCGTCTGTGCGGAAAAAGCGGTCAAAGATCCGCGGTAAAGCCTCAGCAGGAATACCGATACCTTCATCTTGGACAATCATTTTTGCCTGCTGACCGTGCTGCGCTACCGCGAGCTGGATCTTGCCGCCCGCGGGTGTGTATTTCACCGCGTTATCCATGAGAATCCGCACAGCTTGTTTGATAAGGCCCTGATCTGCCTCTACCCAAACAGATTCGAGGGCAGATTCATAGTCGTGACCCTCATCGAGCATTTGCGCTTCCCTTATTACGGCAGCACCCATCTGTCCGAGATCGAATTTTTCGATTTGCAGCGGCATGGTGTCGTTGTCGCCGCGCGCCAGAAATAGGAGCTGCTCCACCAGCTCCTTCATATTGGCAGCTTCCTCTTTAATGGCGGCGATGGACTCTTCCAGGGCTGCAGGATCGTGCTTTCCCCAGCGGTCGAGGAGGTTTGCATACCCCTGAATAGCCGCTATTGGTGTGCGCAGTTCATGGGAAGCGTCGGACACAAAGCGCGCCTGCATCTGATAGGCGTGATTGATTCTATCCAGTAGACCATTGATGGCTGCGGCCACACTTTTCAGTTCATCTTGAGTAGAGTCCAGCTCGATCCTGGTGTCCAGCTTAGCCGCGGTGATGCCTTCTAACTTGCCCGCTAAAGCCTGCACCTCACCCGGGCGAAATGGCGTCCGGGCCTGGCCGAGGGTCTGGGCTTTTTCCGCCAGTTCAGAAATGGGCTGGAGCGTCTTGCGGATCACCCGGGCCTGGCTGAAGATGCTGTCAATCAAGGCATACAGCTGCAGTCCTAGGATCACGGCAAGGATCACCGCAAACAGGCGGAGCAGCCTGCCCAGGCTGAACGTATACGCTAAGCCCTGCTCCTGCAGATGCAGGTGATATCTAAATGTCTCCAGGGTCTCCCACCAAGAAAGCTCGGGACTTGCGTTCCAGGTTACAAAGCGCGTTCCCGTGGCTGTATCTTTCGGCAAAAACCGCTGCAGCGAACCAGGGACAGTCCAGCCCTGCCGCTGCCCCGTAAGCTGATTGACGGTAATTCCGCTGATCTCCCGCCCCAACACCGCAGGGCCTGCCCGGTGGGCTTCAGCCAAGACTTGTTCAGCATAGTAAAGCGTACCCAAGATCGCGGCTGCGCAGAACACCACATTCAACACGAGAAATAGGCTTAACAGGCGCAGCCACAGCTGAATGTTCAGCTTGGAGACCAAAGAAAAGCCGATGGTGGTTACTTTTTGCCGTTTTTGCTCATCTCTCATCGCGAATCACATATCCTACTCCGCGTACTGTGGATATCAGCTTGATGCCGAACGCTTCGTCGATTTTGCTCCGCAAGAAACGGATGTAAACGTCCACAGCGTTGGTTTCGCCAGCAAAATCGAAACCCCAGACATTTTCCAGCAGAGCTTCGCGGGTGACAACGATCCCTTTGTTTTCCAAGAGATACTGCAGCACATCAAATTCGCGCTTTGTGAGTTCGATGGGAGTGTCCCCATACCGCACTTGGCGGCTGTGGGGATCCAAACGCAGAAGCCCCGCACTGAGCACTGGGCTTTGGGGGCTTCTGGTTTGCTTGCGCAGCGCGGCCCGAATGCGCGCCAGCAGTTCTTCAATGGCAAATGGCTTAGTGATGTAGTCATCTGCGCCTAGGTCAAGCCCAGAGACTTTATCCATCACGCTGTCTCTTGCAGTAAGCATAATAATGGGAACCGAACTCACCCGGCGGATTCTGCGGAGCACCTCGATTCCGTTCAGCCCTGGCAGCATCACGTCGAGCAGGATGAGATCAAAGTGCTCCTTTTCTGCCAATTCCAAGCCGGTGCGGCCCTCAAAGGCCTTGGTGACAGAGTACCCTTCGTAGGTGAGCTCCATCTCCACGAACCGAGCAAATTTCACCTCATCTTCGATGACCAGAATCCGCGCTCCCATTGATAATCCCCTCTCACCTTCTACAGATCGCTGAACCCAACTCCCACAAACCGATAGTGGTATCCAAAGAACAGCCCGATAACAATCAAGGGCAGAGTAATATGCGGTGCAAAGATGACCAGCAGGGCCAAGACAGTTACAGGGAACTTCACCTTGCTCTCGTTGTCCTTCAGCACTTCGAACGTGGTGTTGTTGGCTCTGTTGATCAGCTTGGCGCAGAACTTCCCAATCCGCTCAAGTGTTTTCATAAAGCTGTCTGTACCGGTATCCGTGTGTTCCTGCTGCCTTTCATTTTCTTCCGTGCGCTCAATCCGGGCCGTGCTGAAGGAACCGCCTCCCGCGGGTGGTTCCACCTTCCCCTGGCGCTCCAGATAGATCAAGGCCTCCAGCAGATCACCGTCAGCGGCTTCATAGGCAGCCCTGGCCTCATCATAGGTTACATTTGCCCGCTCACGCAGTTTTTCGATTTGCTCCAGTTTGGTCATGATGCATCCCCCTTTAACTTGTTATGCCTGCATTGTAACAAGTAGGGCTTTAAGGGCAATTGGACCTACATTAAAGTGAGATTAAAATCACAATCATCCCGCGGTTTGGTTGCGTCCCCCAGCCTTAGCACAGTACAAGGCGGCATCGGCCCTGCGATAGAGGCCATCTTCACTTTCGCCGGGCTGCAGTTCAGCAACTCCCACGCTGATGGTCACTGACCCTACACCGGGAAAATTGGTTTCTTCAACAGCCTTGCGCAAGCGTTCCGCAAGCCTCAGTCCCTCAGCTAGACGCAGCTCAGGAGCAATAACCGCAAATTCCTCGCCTCCAACCCGGGCCAATACCTGATCTTCGGCTAGGTGTCCCTTGATCACCACGCTGAGCTGTTCTAAAACCCGGTCTCCCGCGGAATGGCCGAATTTATCATTCACGGCTTTGAAGTGGTCAATATCCATGAGCAGCAGGGAAAGAGGTCGGTTTTCCCGCGCAGCTTGGAACCGCGCCGTTCGCATCCGTTCGTGAAAGAAGTGCCTGTTAGCTGCCCTCGTCAGGCTGTCGTGGGAGGCCAAATACTCCAGGGAATCATGGACGTACTGCTTCAGCCAGACAAGCAGAGCCCCGATCAGGATAATGCACACCACAAACGAAGCTACAATGTAGTTGTAGTTGTGTACTTTGCTTTCGGCATGGCGCTGGGCAGCCAAAACAAGCTCATTGGACAAGATCCAGAGTCTCTCTGCAATCTGAAACAACTCGTGATGCCCTTCCAAGGTAGGTTCCGCTTGGTAGGCGAGAATCGTCTGCTTTAGTTCGCGCCAGGCATCTTCTAAGACTGACACCTGGTTGCCAAACTGAGGGTGGTCACGAAAGCTGGCCATGATCGCCTCTATCTCAGCATACATCTGCTCGCCGGCTTCACCTGCCAAGGCGAAGTGGACTAAACGCTGTGCTCCACCCCGTATCTTGCCCAGTTCATTGATGATTTGGGCATCCTGCTGAACAATAGTCGATGTGCGGTTTGCCCAATGGCCCATGCTCAGCTCTCCCTCCCCTAGCCTAGAGTTCTTGATGAAACCTGTTTTTCCTACTAACTTACTGATCAACCGCTGCTCTCTGTCTACGTGACCGCTCCACCGCGCATGATCCCGTCGGGCAAATTCCGTTGACACATGCTTCAGCCAAGGTGTATAATGAAATTTAGGAATGGGCTCGTAGCTCAGGGGGAGAGCGCTTGACTCACATTCAAGAGGCCGCAGGTTCGAAACCTGCCGAGCCCACCATTCTCAAAGCTTACCAAGCCTCGGCGTTTGTGCCGGGGCTTTTTGTTTTACTTCTGTCCAGCTTGTCTTCTCATGGATATATTACCAATGTCGACGCGGCCGGCCTGGGCAGGGAATCTCTGCGCGAGTTAGAAGATCACCTAAGGGAATTCCCCACCGAAACGAGCTAATGGAGGCTGACTTGGACGTGACTACTAGATGGATAATGCTGTTGGTGATCATGCTTGCTGCTGGTCTCTCCGGATGCAGCATGACCGATGACTATAAAGCAACTCTCGAGGTGAGCGTCATGGGTGAGGGCACCACCACACCAGCGAAGGGCACTTCGCATTTCGTTCCAGACACGCTAGTGGAACTGCAGGCCAGTCCAGCGGCAGGCTGGGTATTCAGCCATTGGCAGGGTGAAGTGGCTGATCCAAAGTCTCCCCACACGAGTATTGTCGTGGGAGAGCAGGCGGCAGCCACAGCCGTATTCGTCCCGCGGGGCACCATTCTTGAAGCTCCCGGTGGGCTGATTTACTCCCGTACAGATGGCAGCCAAGTCACCGCGCGTCCGGGAGGAACTAAGGATATTGAGTATATCATGGTTCACGCGATGAGCGATGCCGCGGCAAATCCCGCTGATCCGTACAGGATCGACCGGATCCGAACGATTTTCCATGACTATGCAGTGGAATCTCACTACGTCATCGACAGGTTGGGCAGGATCTATCAATTTGTGGAGGACGGTCTTGTTGCCCGCCACGCCGGCCGGGGTGCCTGGGGCGAAGACCCACGGCTCACAGACAATATGAATCGCTATGCAGTGGGCATTGAACTTCTGGGAATCGGTACTGATGCAGAAATGATTCCGGTCATTGGCGCCGACTCCAACAGCGCCATCAATCCTAGTGATCGGGGTTATACTGAAGAGCAGTACAATGCGCTCCGACAGTTGATTGGACTCCTGCAGGAGCGCTACAGCATCCCCCGAGAAAACATCATCGGCCACCGCGACTACGCGCCCACCCGCAAGTGGGACCCGGGAGTCCTCTTTGACTGGAGCCGCCTGTAGGAATCCGTATTCCGCAGCTGCTTCTGGGTAATTCTAACCACAAAGAGCCCAAAGAAGCGGAGTGAGTGGGGTGGGGCAGGCGATTGTGATCCTGGGAGGAGGCACTGGCGGCGTTGTGGCCGCCAACGTACTGCGCCAACTGGTGCCGCCAGCGCACACCATCACGGTAATTGACCGCCGCGAAAACCACCAGTTTCAAGCCAGCTTTCCCCTTGTGTTGATCGGTCACCGGCGCGCCGAAGACGTGGTTCGTCCCTTAAGCGCGCTCCGGGAGAAAGGCATCGAGTTTGTTCAAGCGGAAATCACAGGCGTTGACCTGCAAACTAGGCAGGTGCATACTAATGTGGGCACCTTGGCCTATGACTACTTGATCATTTCCCTGGGTGCTGAAAGGCACCCCCAGTCTGTGCCAGGATTTAAAGAGGCTGTCTTCGATGCCCACAGTCTGCGGCACCTCCAGCAGCTTGCTGCGGAACTGCCCAGGTTTCACCGGGGCCGGATCGTGCTTTTCATATCCCACCTTCCCTTTTCCGGTACAGTAGGCCCCTATGAGATGGTGCTGCTTCTCAGTGACTTCTTTCACCGCCAAAAAAGGCGTCACGTGCAGCTCACCCTCGTCACCCCCGAACCGTACCTCCTGTCCGCGGCCGGTCCAAGGCTTGGACCAAGATTTCAAGACCTGTGCCTGCAGCAGGGAATCAGAGTGGTAACTCAAGCCCGCGTTCTCTACCTCGACCACCGCACCGGCCATCTGGTGCTGGACGGAGGTATTTACATACCAGGCGATATGTTTATTGGGGTGCCGTCCCACCGCGGCCCCACCATCCTGCGAAAGACGATCCTCAGCCAAGACGGGGGCTGGCTGAAAGCGCACCCTTATACCCTAGCCACCGCAGTGCCGAAAGTCTTCGCGATTGGTGATGCAGTGGGCATTCGCCTGCCTGTTACAGGCGCATGGCTGCCAAAAGCGGGCGTATTTGCACACTATCAAGCTGAAGTGGTGGCCCGCAACATTGCCTTAGAACTCGCAGGAAAACCACCCCGCTTTCGCTTCACGGGCAAGGCTGTCGGAGCCTCCTTAATCACGAGCCTGGGCAGGGCCATGCCCCTGTCGATCCGCGCTTATCAGCCCACAGGCCCCCGCCTCTCGCTCCTTCCTCCTCTCCGGTTGGGCTACGCTGCTAAAGTCGCCTTCGAGCAGTACTGGCTCAACCGCTGGTTCTAAACGTATACACCAGCCAAAAACATGGGAATAATAGCTCCGACCATCACACGAGGAGCTGATCAGATGTTCAATCCCTTTGACGAAAAACCCATCACCCTCAGCGACACCATGATGGACTGGGACACTATCTACCCCGAGTCCTATAACAAAACCACCGCTGATCCTTATACCAAGGTGCGGGTTATCTTGATGAACGGTATTGAGGTGGAGTCCATCATGTTTTCCCATCAATTCCACCGCAACTGTCAAAATAACGACCTTCGCCGTGAGCTTGCCATGCTGCGCCGCTGCGAACAGCAGCAGCAGAAGCGCATTGACTGGCTCAGCCCCACCGACGAGACAGCGCTGGAAAAGACCATCGCCTACGAACAGGTTGCTGTCGACCTGACTGCTTGGCTCGCACAGCACGAACCTGATCCCATGGTGAAGGCCACTTTGGATTTCCTCTTGCTGGAAGACTTCGATCACCTCTACCGCTACGCCAATCTGCTGCACCTTGATAGCAGCATCCCCGCTCAGAGCTTGGTCAAGGAATATGTGGAAATCATGCCAGGGCGGCCGACGATCGCTGAACACCGCCACCCAGTTGACACGGTACATCGTCCAGTGGATTTCAACACCGCTGACGTGCGGACGAAGCTCAACACCTTGATCATCGTCTCCGCCGAACAGCAGACCATGAATTTCTACATGAACGTGGGCGGTCTGTACTACAATGACCTGGGCCGCCAGCTCTACCAAGAAATAGCCATGATCGAAGAACAGCACGTCACGCACTACGGTTCACTGCTGGATCCCAAGGCCACTTGGCTCGAAAACCTGCTTCTCCACCAGTACGTGGAGTGTTTCCTGTACTACTCCTTTGCCCAGGATGAGACAGACAAACACATCCGCTCCATCTGGGAGCAGTGCCTTGAACAAGAAATCACTCACCTCCATACAGCCGCATCACTATTGGCCAAATTTGAGAACAAAGACTGGCGCCAGATCGTTCCCGGGCCCTTCCCCGAGCCGCTGCACTTCAAGGATACACGGGAGTACCTGCGCAAAGTCCTTGGGGAACAGGTGGAGCTGACTGTGGACTTGGAAGACTTCGTCAATGTCAACGAACTCCCAGATGAACACCGCTTCTTCTGGTACCAATCCCGCATCAACCACGACGTGAATACGGTACCGTCACACGTGGTTATCAACAAGCACCAAAACAAACATCAGCTGGATTACCGTTTCCAGACCGAGGATCACCCAGTAGCAAATCTGCGGGATCGTAGAGCCGACAACACCGACATCGGTCGGACCAAGAGTGAAGTTCCGCAATATGTGTGAAAAACTGACACGGGGATAGCATAGGTGCTATCCCCTGAATTTAGCGGTCCAATTCATATTTCAGCCACTCTAGGCATTGGCCCAATACCCCCAGCTGCTCTTCATACAGCTTTCTGCCGCTGGGTGTGCGGAGCCAGTGTTTCCAGCCCTCAAGCTGCGCAAAGGTCTTGCGAGCCCTCTCATAGGCAGCTTCGTAGCTTGGCTCTTTCTGCAGCGCCACACGCATGCTGTCCCAGACTATGGTCAGAACTCCCACCTCATCGAGGAAGTCAGCATCTTGGAGGATGAGAGTTTCCTTGCTGAAGGGGCCGGGTGAATCCCTGTGGTTGTGGTGGGCGACCGCTTCAACCACAGCTGCCACCTTTTCTGCGGGAAAGCCGTGCTCCGTGAGATAATCCTGGGTTATCTCGGCACCGACGGTTTCATGCGGGCGGCCAGGATCCCAGCCCACATCGTGGAAAAGGGCTGCTGTGCGGATAACCTCCAGGTCGCCACCCTCCAACTCCTGCAGGCGCTCAGCCCACTTCAGGACGCGCAGCGTGTGGGTGAATCTATCGCGAAAAGGCTCTGTGGGGCGCCCGTTTCGTGCAATGGCTGCCCGGACAAATTCCACCATATCCTTGTGCAATCGTACTCCCTCCTCAATGAGCTTCGTCAATTGGCGGACGTCAGCAGGAAATCCCACCTCGGTCAAGAAAATAAGTCCAACACATATAAATATACCATATCCCACAAAGGAGGCGGACGTTTTGGCTTTTACACTGCAGTTAGGGGAAAGGGCTCCCCATTTCAATCTGCCGGCCACTGATGGACGGACGTATTCCCTGGAAGACTTTGCCGACGCCAAGTACTTGGTAGTCTTTTTCACCTGTAACCACTGCCCCTATGTCCTGGGCTCAGATGAAGTAACGCGGCAGACAGCAGAGAAATACAAAGATAAAGGCGTAGTATTTGTCGGGATAAACTCCAACAGCGCCAACACCTACGCAGAGGATTCCTTCGAAAACATGGTCAAGCGCATGGAAGAGCACAAGTTCCCCTGGGTATACCTGCGTGATGAAAGCCAGGAAGTGGCACTCGCCTACGGTGCCCTGCGCACCCCGCACTTCTTCGTCTTTGACGAAGAACGCAAACTGGTCTACACGGGGCGCGGCGTGGACAACCCGCGAGATACCAGCAAAATGACGGTAAACGATCTGGACAACGCTCTGGCCGAGTTAACTGCCGGTAAGCCCATCACCACACCTATCACCAATCCCATCGGCTGCAACGTCAAGTGGGAAGGCAAGGACGCCCACTGGATGCCGCCCGAGGCATGTGACTTGGTCTAGCGATAAAAAAGCCCCCAGCGTGGGGCTTTTTTAAATGTCCGCCAGGAAAACCACTATCATGGCCAGCTGCATGAACGCCTTCGCAAACAGACTGCCGGCGAAAGCAAGTAGTGTGCCTACCGCTGTTTTCAAAGCTTCCTCAGAAGTGCGGTTTTGCACCACAAGTTCCACCAAGAATACCAAGAAAAACGGCACAAACACAAACCCGAGGGGTGGGAAAAACACCAAGCCAATCGGGATCCCGATCAGAGAAGCCCACACACTCCAGCGGCTCCCACCGTACCGTTTGACAGCATAAACATTGGCCAGTTGATCGGCAATGAGCATGAACACACTCAGAATGATGAAGCTTCCCCATGTCAACCAGCCAAGCCGCGTCGAATCGATCAAAAAATGATAAATCCCCGCCCCCAGCCAAATGAAGGCTGCCCCCGGCAAGATAGGCACAACGAGCCCCACAAAACTGAGGATGAAGCACAGGACAATCAAAGCCCAAAGGACTGCGGCCACTAGTTAACCTCCCCTCTATATCACAAGCTTGCTCCCTAGAGCCAACCCATAGGGATTTCGTTCAAGACAGCACGATTCCTGTTCATTTTTATGACAACCTTTAAGATACTTTTTTGAATTAGTTGCGTGTTTTTGGTACTATAGAAGTATAGACAATTGCAGTGCGAGGAGTGAAAGGAATGGAAAAAGCCAGAGTAGGCGTCATCGGTGCCGGTCGCATTGGTAAAATCCACATCCATAATCTCTGCTACCGGATACCCGGTGTTGAGGTGGTAGGCATTGCTGAAGCGGAAGCGGCTGTACCAGCCACCCAGGAATGGGCCAAACAGTTTGGCATTACAAACGTGGTGAGCGATCCTGCTGCACTGATTGAAGATCCAACCATAGACGCGATTATCATCTGCTCACCCACTGATACCCATGCCGATCTGATCATTCAGTCAGCTGCTGCCGGAAAAGCCATTTTCTGTGAGAAGCCCATTGCCAATGATCTAGAAAAGACCAAACAAGCACTGGCAGCAGTAAGAAAGGCCGGGGTCAAACTGCAGCTCGGCTTCAACCGGCGTTTTGATCCGAACTTCAGGCGGCTGCGAGAGTTAGTAGAGCAGAGCGAAGTAGGAGACATTCACCTCATTAGAATCACTTCCCGCGACCCAGAACCGCCCCCTGTAGAGTATGTAAAAGTGTCCGGCGGCATCTTTATGGACATGACAATCCATGACTTCGATATGGCTCGCTACTTAGCCCAAAGCGAAGTGACGGAAGTATATGCTTCCGGTTCAGTCCTAATTGACGAAGGGATTGGCAAGGCGGGAGACTTTGACACAGCCGTGAGCGTACTCAGATTTGCAAGTGGTGCCATGGCGATTATCGATAACAGCCGCGAAGCGGCCTATGGCTACGACCAAAGGGTGGAGGTCTTTGGTTCCAAAGGCGGTGCTATGGCATACAACAAGACTCCTACCACTGTGGAACTGAGCAACGCGGCAGGTGTATTCAGCGACAAACCGCTCTATTTCTTCCTAGAACGGTATATGGATTCGTTTGTCCAAGAACTGCAGGATTTCGTAGACTGCCTGAGAAACGATAGTGAGCCACCCGTAACCGGAGAAGACGGCCTTCAGTCTCTGCTCATCGCCATCGCGGCCACCAAGTCCGCGCATGAGAACAGAATTGTACCGGTCTCAGAAGTGGACAATTAAACTCCTAAATACCTGAAGAAAGAGGGGTATCAGATGACTGAAATCATCCGTGTTGGTGTGATTGGAGCAGGGCGCATGGGGAAAATCCGGGTAGACAATTTCTCCAGAATACCCGGTGTAGAAGTGGCTGCCCTGGCCACACCATATGAGGCTGAGACCTATGAGTGGGCCCGGGCCAGCGGTATTCCGAAGATCACTGAGGATGCCAATGAAATTCTCCAAGACGACTCTATCCAGGCCGTAGCCATCTGCTCACCCACCTCGACGCACAGCGAGTATGTCATAGAAGCAGCAAAGCAGGGCAAACACATTTTCTGCGAAAAGCCCATTGCCAACACAGTAGCTGAAACGAAGCAGGTCCTGGAAGTAGTAACTGAAGCTGGGATTATGTTCCAGGTTGGATTTAACCGCCGCTACGACTCAAACTTCCTCAAGATAAAAGAGCTGTGCACCAACGGCGAACTAGGAGACATTCACATTGTGAACATTTCCTCCCGGGATCCAGCTCGCCCCAGGATTGAGTTTGTGAAGACTTCGGGTGGAATGTTTGTGGATATGATGATCCATGACTTTGATATGATCCGCTACCTGACCGGGGCCAGCATCGAAGAGGTCTACGCCTACGGCGATGCCCTGATCGATCCCCGCATCGGCGAACTGGGCGATGTGGACACCTGCATCGCCATAGTAAAGCTGTCCAATGGCGGCATTGGCACCATTGATAACAGCCGAGAAACACACTATGGCTATGATCAACGGGTCGAAGTCTTTGGTTCCAAGGGCAGCGCCTACGCGAAGAATAAAACATCGCACACTGTAGAAATCAGTACCAAGGATGGGGTGGAAAAGGACAGGCCGCTGTATTACTTAGTCGAACGCTACCTTGATTCGTTCAGGGTAGAAACAGAGGCATTCATTAAAGCGCTTCGGGAAGGAACTTCGCCAATGGTTACCGGGGATGATGCTCTGCAGGCTTTGCTCGGTAGTGTCGCGGCCACCATATCCTTCAAGGAAAAGCGGCCCGTACGAATCAGTGAGCTCGTCTAAAACAGAAAGGGGTGAGGCGTATTAAAATCGGATTGACTCTACCGGTAAGTTATCTGGCTGACCAAGCATCCAGTCCATCGGCCTTGCTCTGGACAGAAATGTTTCCCACTGTCTCTGCATGTCTTGCGGAGCTGCGAGAGTGGGGAGTAAACTCAATTGAGATTAACGAACTGAACCCGTCTACAGATCCCGATTTGATTGAGCACGCGGCAGAAGCGATCCTCAGCTCTGGCCTCCAGATAACAGTGCACGGCTGGCTTCCAATGGGATCTTCCCAAGAAGAACTGATCAGACTGCTGGCGGTGGTGGAAAGGTCGCTTCGGCGCTCTGGTCATGGCGAGGCCATTGCCTGCACAGTTCACGGACATCACGCTTCTGACCCGCCGGACAAGATGCAAGCCACCGAATGGACTATCCGCGATTTGGCAAGCCTCGTCTCCATGTTAGCTGACCAGGATTCGCTGTGGGTTCCAGCCCTAGAAGTCTGCCGCCACAAAGCAGGTGGTCCCGTAGGAGTGACCTACGGGGAAGTTCTGGACATGGCCGATCAAGTCTCCCAGGCAGAACTCGGCGTGTGCTGGGACGTGGGACACAGCCAAGTCAACTATGTCCGATTCGGGCATGAACCATTTCCTGACCAGGCATTTATCAGCCGCCTGATCCACACCCATATCCATGACATCCTGCCTAACGGAAAAACCCATGGACCGTTGGTGAAAATCGATGGCTACGTGAGAGAGTGCCTTGCCATGATGCAGGCAGGTGGATATGAGGGCGTGTACAACCTCGAGCTATACCCCATAAGGTGGGAGGGTACTCCCCAGGAGCGAAAGGACGCTTTAAGGGTAAGTATTGGGAATCTGAGGACGATGTTGGAGGGCTAAAGTGATAGAGGGCAATCGCAGCGATTGCCCTCTTTTGCTCGCTAGTAGCGGGTTCGAGTATGAACTGATCGAGGATCGCTGAACGGATGAGCGCGCCCATGGCTTTTCCATCAGCTGTATTTAGCAGCGATCAGCTGCTCTACATCTGCTCGGTTTCCCCTAAACGGCCCCTCTACCTCCAGCTTGCGGCTGGTGGCCGCGGCTGCCCAAATGAGGGCCTCTGCCGGGGAGTGCGTTTCCCTGAAAGCCATATAGGTCGCGATGACTGTGTCACCACGCCCACTGCGTCCTACGAGCTCTTCTGGGTAGAACTTCTGCTCGTAATAAGTACGCCCGTCATAGACCAAAATACCATCACGATGAGTCAGTACTACCTCCTGCGGCCCATATTCATGGAGGATGGCAGCGGCTTTATGGATATCCTCCTCCCCCGTAAGACCGGCTGCTTCCACCGCATCGGTTTTCAGCACATCTACAAGGGCTAGGTATGCACCCATTTCTGGCCAGCTCCGATTTACCAGAATACCGTCTTCCACCACTCTGATATACCCCTGCACGTCGAGGGAGAGCTTCGCCCCCTTTTCTTTGATGGCCTGAATCACTTCCAACGGAACTTCGCCACGGATGGAAGGGCCGATGGCAAAGATCTTGCCCTGAACACCCTCAACTTGTTCGACGGTGATCGAACCGGCATAGCCTTTGAGGTGAATGATCCGGTGATCAACGTTACCTGTTGGGTACTCCAAGATAACCGTGGTTGACTTAGGAACATACTCTGGATAAACGTCTACACCAGCTTTTTCGAGGATATCCACTACTTCCGAGTCTTCCTTGGCAAGGCGCGTCACAACAGCTGCCGTAAAGCCCAGCCTTGCGGCCACCTGGGCACCGTAATTCACTGCACCCCCGTGGACGTTCCTGCTACCAGCTTTGGAGACAATCGTGTCCTTCGTGTAATTGCCAACGAAGACTAAGTCATACAGCTTTGCCATACCGCCTCTCCGCTCCCTTCTGCTTTTAGCTAAATCACAACGCGTTCACTCGGCAGACCCTTATCCAGGGATGTCCTGCCGAGGGCGTCTCCGCTCTCTGAATCAAACAGCAGGACGCTGTCATCGGCGAAGTCCAGGCCGACCTCGGTGTCGGGTGGGAGAATGGCGCGGTCCTGCTGCCGGACTGTGATGAAGGTACCTTCCCTGTGAACAGTGGTGTAGATATCTGCACCTGTGGGCAGAGTCGAATAGATTTTGAAGACAAGGTCGATTCCCGGTTCTGCCTTGAGCATGAACACATCTTCAGGTCTCACAGCCAGCGTGACCTTTCTCCCAGGCTCCAACCCCTCAACTCGCCGCAGAGGGAAGAACAGCCCTCTCGCCGCTACCCCAAACCGATCACCCCGCACGGCGATCTCGCCAGGAACCATGTTGATCCGCGGTGAGCCAACAAATTCTGCCACGAACAGATTTGCCGGGCTTTTGTACATAGCCATGGGCTCATCTACCTGCTGCAGTTTTCCTTCGTGCATAATCACAACTTGGGTTCCCAAAGACAGAGCCTCAATCTGGTCATGGGTGACATAAATGATGGTCTGCTTTGTTTCGCTGTGGATCCGCTTTAGTTCTGTGCGCATATCAACGCGCAGCTTTGCATCAAGGTTGCTCAAGGGTTCGTCCATCAGCAGAACACTTGGTTGGGGGGCCAAACTCCGGGCCAAAGCAACCCTCTGCTGCTGCCCGCCACTGAGCTCCGCAGGATAGCGGTCGAGGAGATTGCCAATGGCCATGATCTCCGCGATCTCTTTGACCCGCTTATCTATTTGGGAACTAGGCATCTTCTCCATTTCCAAGCCAAAGGCGATATTCTCATAGACGGTCATATGCGGCCATAGGGCATAGCTTTGGAAGATGAGGCCAACATCACGGTCTTTGGGCTTCATCGAGAAGGCTGTTTCCGCGCAGAAAACTAGGCGGTCATCCATGTAGATCTTGCCCGAGGTGGGTTCCTCGAGGCCAGCAATCATCCGCAGGGTTGTCGTCTTCCCGCAGCCTGATGGTCCCAAAAAACACGTGAAACTGCCATCTGGAATCTCGAGGCTGAAGTTATCAACGGCAACCACAAGCCCGAAGCGCTTCGTCACATTCTGCAGAGAAATCTGTGGCATGTTTTACCCCCCTAATCCTTTGGACAAGTCGTCCTTGGTGATCTTCTGGACAATGACAGTTGACACCAGGACCAGCGCAATGTTGATGAGCAGCAGTGCATTGGAGACTGAGTAGTAACCATAATCGGTAAACTTGAACGTAAGCGTAGTCAAGAGATGGGTGCCTGGCGTAATGAGGATGATGATCAGGCTGAGTTCCCGCATGGCTGACACCATGGGCAGCAGAATACCGTTCAAGAGACCGCTGCGCTGCAGCGGAAGAATGAGCCGGCGCATGCGCGTCAGCCAGCTGGCTCCTGCCACAATGCCTGCCTCCTCAATTTCATGTCCCAACTGCATCATGCCGCTGATTCCAGCTCGAGTGGCAAAGGGAAGATTTTTCACCATGGAGACCACAATCAACAGGGTGAAAGTTCCGTACAGACTGGGCAAGAACAGCCGCGGCTTAGCAAACAGCGACAGATAGGTGGCGCCGAACGCAATGCTGGGCACGAGGTATGGCAGGAACGAAAGCTGGTCCAGGATATTCGATAGCCATCTGCCCCGCAGCCGCACCACCGTATAGCCAATCAACAACCCGGCAATCGCGCAGGACAGCGAAGCCAAGAACCCGAGCTTAAGGGTGTTCCACAGACTCTGCCACATCTGGGGATCGCGCAGAACACCTGGCTGCCCAGACAGGATAGCTGGATCAGATTTGCCGATCCAGAAATGGGTGGTGAA
>JAAYMI010000174.1 GCA_012521465.1 Bacillota bacterium
CCGTAATCATGATCGCTGGTAATGCCCACTTCATGTCATACAACCACTCGATCGTGGGCACCCCAAACTGCTTGAGGTAGTGGTTGATCAGACCAATACCAGGGTTGAACAACCATACGGCCAGCATACCTGCGGCAGCCATTGGGATCATGGTGGGATAAAAACACGCGACGCGATAAATGTCCCTGATCCAGCCGAGGTTTTCGTTCAGGAGTACTGCCGTCATAAGTGCCAAAAACATAGTGATGGGAATAGTTCCCAGGGCGTACACCACCGTATTGCGGACGACGATGCGGAACACCGGTTCTTCAAAGACGGCAATGTAGTTATAGAACCAGTCGAAGACCGGCTCTAGTGTAAACACATTTTGCCGGAAAAAGCTGAGATAAGTTGAATACATGATCGGGAAGTAAGTGAAAATCGCCAGGAAGATCAAACTGGGCACCAGGTAGAAATAGGGCTTGGCTTTGCTCAACTACGGTCACCTCTTTTTTCCAGGTATGAAGAGGGAGGGAGCACCCTCCCTCTATCATCTCGTCAGTTTACTGGTTCAGCCACTGGCCAAGCAGGCGATTGATTTGAGTCTGAGCCTGATCGAGGGCTGCCTTTGGAGTTGTCCGTCCAGCGGTAGCTTCGTCCAGGGCGGTCTTAAGGATTTCTCGCACTCTCTGGAAGACAGGGCTCATCATCTTACCGGCAGCGTACTGCAGTTGATCGCGTGCTACGAGGTACTGCGGATTTTCGGTAGTATAGGCAACCATTTCGGGGACTTCATAGGCCGACTTGCGGGTTGCCACGTATCCGGAATCTCGGCTCCACCGGGCAGCCATTTCAGGCGTAGTTAGGAATTCGATGAACTTCCAAGCTGCCTGTTTGTGAGCTTCGGGGATGCCTTTGCCGATGAAGAGATTGCCGCCGCCTACCTCGGCACCATAGTTCTTGTTGGCCGGGAGGAAGCCTACGCCGAAGTCAAACTGGGCAGAGTCCTTGATGAACGTGAGCACACCGGTGGAATGGTACAGCATTGAGGTGCGTCCCGCCACAAAATCAGGTGGCGTCGAAGCCCAGGTGCTGTGGGGCGGAGCTACCTTGCGATTTTGGGTCAGATCAACCCAGAATTCCAGCGCTTCAACGGCCTCGGGGGAGTTGAACACGGCTGTCCGCTCATGGTAATCAATGAGCTTGGACCCGTTCTGGCGTACAAAGCATTGGAACAGCCAGTCGTTCCAGCCGCCGGAGATGGTGACACCCCAGCGGGTTACCTCACCCGTTTGGGGATCTCGCACTACGAGCTTCTCGGCATATTCTGCGAGCTCGGCCCAGGTTGTGGGCGGCTTTTCGGGATCAAGGCCTACTTCCGCGAAGTGCGCTTTGTTCCAGTAGAACACTGGCGTACTGCGCTGGAAGGGAATGCCCCAAATGTGGCCATCACTGTAGCTGTTCTCCAGGAAGGCTGGGAAGAAGTCGCTGAGGTATTCTTCTGTCACGAATTCATCCAGCGGCTCAATTGCATTCATAGCCAAGAGTGTCGGGAGTTCGGAGATCTCTACGATGAACACGTCGGGAGGATTGCCGCCCCGCACAGCGGTTTGGACCTTCTGCATAGTGGGGTCATAATCGCCAGAATACACAGGTACAACTTCGATGTCGGGATGCAGGGCATTGAATTCTTCCACATACTCATTCATTACTCTGGCCAGCGGGCCCGAGACACCCACAGGATAGTAATAGGTGAGCCGGATGAGCTGTTGCAGTAGTATTGAGGATCTCAACGTCGTTCCATCCTATTAGTACGTGTTCAAATATTCCTCCTTTCTCTGGGCGCGTACCTGAACTGCCCTCTTCCAATATTTGCAAACCGCGCGGCTTTATTTGATATTCTATCGCTTTTCTTTCCCTGTTCATAAATTCCTTCTTGAATAGTTAAGGTTGATGGAAAAATTCCTTGTTCCGCTCTCCCTGAAAATGCTCATAAAAAAACCCCAGCCAAGACTGGGGTGAGCCAAATATTGGGAGACTTACAGGTCTACAGGAACTTGTTTACCGGCTTGGGCGCTTGACTCATAGATCGCATCACAGATTTTGGTCAAGACCAACCCGTGCTCTGCAGAGGTAAGGGGAGGTTTGCCGGTGGTGCAGCATTCAATGAAGTCGTTGACCATATTGAGGCGGTCATCGTCTTTGGGCAGGGTGGGATGGATTGTCACAGGCCGATCAAACTTGTTTGTATACACTGTCAGGGAGTCGGGGGATAAAGTCAGTCCACCTTCGGTCCCGAAGACCTCTACGCCCCACCGATCAGGTCCGTGGTAGGCCCAACTCGTTTCCAGCGAGATGGCACTTCCGTTCTCAAACGTGATGAGGGCTGAAGCAAAATCTTCAACATCGAAGTAACCGTCAGGTTCGAAAGAACCCCAATCACCTCTGCCTTGACCCCGCATACCGAACTTGCTGTAAGTACGGGCGGCAACGTGTACGGGCTTGGGATAGCCCATGAAATACAGGCAGAGGTCCAGGACATGAACACCAATGTCCACGCATGGCCCTCCTCCAGCCTGCGCCTGGCGGGTAAACCAGCTGCCCCAGCCAGGAATGCCACTGCGGCGCATGTACACGCATTTCCCGTAGTAGATTTCGCCAAACTCAGCCGCATATTGCTTTGCGGCAGCAGCTGCAGCACCATAGCGGCCCTGCGTGGAGATGAGGAGCGTCTTGTTGGTCTCTCTTTGCACTCGGACCATTTCTGCAGCAGCGGCACTATCAATTGCCATGGGTTTTTCTGTGAGGACATGCTTGCCAGCGCGCATGGCAGCAATAGCCACCTCTGCGTGGAGGAAATTCGGCAGGCAGATCACAATGGCATCGATTTCGTCCATTTGGAACAGCTCGCGGTAGTCACTGACCTGCACGGGGATTCCATATTGTCGTGCAAAGGCGTCGCGCTTTGGTGCGTTGATTCCTGCTACGGCCGCAACCTCTACCCCGGCTTTGCGGAAGGCGCTCACATGTGCATGAGCCACACCGCCGGTCCCGATCAGGGCTACTTTGAAGGGCTTGTTCCTTTTCATGGGCTCTCTCTCCTTTCGATTTTTAAAACAATTCTAGACACTAATTTAATGTCCTTCCTGTAAAAACGCAATTTTCTTGATGGAAATGGGGCAGGTTTGGGGGAATTTGTAGAGAAATATTATAAATGTGGAACATATAAAAATCTCTTTATTGAAGTACATGACAATGCAAAAGGATGTGAACGACATGGGCACTAAGCTGGCAGAGCAGTATCTGGAAGCAGCCAAAGCTGCACTAGAGGAAATCTACAGCGTTCAACAGGAGACGCTCGTGAAGGCAGCGGAGGTGATTGCGGCATCCTTAATCGACGGCGGTGTGCTGCACGTTTTCGGCAGCGGGCACTCGCACATGATAGCCCGGGAGATCTTTAACCGAGCCGGGCAGCTCATTCCCGTCAGCGCTATTGTAGACCGTTCTGAGGGGAAAGCAGAGCGCTGTGAAGGTTACGCTGAACGGCTGCTGCGCTATTACGACTGGCGGCCGGGCGAAGTGGTGATTGTGATCTCCAATTCGGGTCGGAATGCACTGCCGATAGAGGTGGCACAGAAGGCTAAAAGGGATGGGCTGACAGTCATTGCCCTCACCAGCATGCGCCATACCGGCCGGGTAAGTTCCCGCCACTCCAGCGGCAAGCGCCTATTTGAGCTGGCAGATCTCGTGGTCGATACCTGCACTCCCTACGGCGATGCCGCGATTGAACTCCCGGGAACCAACTTAAAGGCCGGTCCCCTCTCGACCGTTGCTGGGGCGGCGGCAATTAACATGCTGATGCTGACCGTGATGGAGAAGTACTTGGAGCAGGGTCAGGTTCCCCCGATCAGCCGAGGCATTAATATCGACGGCACCGAAGATGAGATCGTTCGGCTGCGGCGGAAATATATGCATCGAATCAGGTTTGAATAATCTAGGAGGTGTGCCTATGGCAGGGGCGCGTGTCAGGTTAGGGTTAAGTCGGTTCTTGGATAATCCCAGAGAATATGTTGGTGACGGTCGGGTTGGTTTGGTGGCGAATTACAATGCAGTGAATGAAAAGGGCAACCCCCTTATCTTAGCGCTTCACGAACACCCAGATGTCAGCCTCACTGCGATCTATGTTCCGGAGCACGGCTTGTGGGGTGCGGAGCAGGCTGGTGTGCGGGTCGGCCACGGGGTAGACGATGTGACGGGCGTGCGGGTGTTCAGCCTGTACGGGGAGAATCTCAAACCGACTCCAGAGATGCTGGCAGAGGTGGACGTCCTGTTAATCGATACTCGGGACATGGGCTGCCGCTACACTACGGGCAGCTCCACGATGGTGCTGTGCATGGAGGCGGCTGCGGAGTTGGGTAAACCTGTGGTAGTTATGGATAGGCCAAATCCGCTGGGTGGTACTGTGCTGGAAGGCAATGTCCTCCACGAGGATTTCCGCTCATTCGTGGGCTTCCACACAATTTCTATTAAGCACGGGCTTACCGCCGGGGAATTGGCTGTGATGTATAACACTGAAACGGGGCTGAATGCAGACCTCACGGTAGTGCAGATGGAAGGCTGGGAGCGGGAAATGCTGTATCCCGAAACGGGCCTCTTGTGGGTAAGCTCGCCCAATCTGCCCACATTTGAATCCATCGCTGTCTATCCAGGCACGTGCTTGTTTGAAGGTACAAACTGTTCAGAAGGGCGGGGCACCACGAAGCCGTTCCGTCTGATTGGGAGCCCGTGGCTGGATGAGGTCCGGCTGGCCAAAGATCTGAACTCCGCGGGACTGCCAGGTGTGGTGTTTCGGCCGACCCGCTTCATTCCCTTGTACTCCAAGTACAATGGTGAGGTGTGCCGGGGGGTTGAGGTGCATATCACGGATGTAAATGCCATTGAGCCTGTTCGTCTCGGAGTACTCATGGTGTACATGATACGCCAGCAGGATACCGAGCGGTTCCAATGGCGCGGCTTTGAAGATCAAGCCACAGGCGGGCGGATTTTTATCGATCTTTTGACCGGTGGTACCCAGTTCCGGCAGTGGATTGACGAGGGGCGAACTCCCGACGAGATTATGGAAGTCTGGCGGCCTGAACTGGCAGCTTTCGCGCAGAGGCGAGAGCAGTATCTGCTGTACTGAGCTTGGGAGAGGAGTCAAAACAGTGAAAGTCACGGCTTTTATAGGTGCGAGAGTGGTTACGCCTTCGGAGGAGATCCCTGCCGGCGTTGTAGTAGTGCAGGGCTCGCAAATTGCAGGGGTATATCCGGATGTGGACGATTTTCGTCAGGCCACGGGGGATATTGAGGCCGATGAGGTCAAGGTAGATGGACTTATCCTCTGTCCCGGATTCATCGATATCCACATTCATGGGCTGGCGGGCGGTAGGGTCACAGACGGTCCAGATGCCGTGGCCCGCATGTGTGCTGAGCTGCCTCGCTTTGGCGTGACGTCGTTTCTGCCCACAATTGGGGCGGAGCCGCTGGATCGCATGGAAAAAGCCATCCATGATGTGGTGGAGGGTTCATATGCAGGGGCCAGCATTGCTGGGATCCACTTGGAAGGCCCGTTTATTAACAGCCAGCGGCGGGGTGCCCAGCGGGAAGATGCGATCATCCCTCCCTCTGTTGATGTCATGGCTCATCTGTTCGGGCGAGCCAAAGGTATGCTGCGCCTTGTTACCCTCGCACCTGAGCTGGACGGTGCCGGTGATGTCATCAAATACCTCCGAGAGCAGGATGTGGTTGTTGCGGCAGGGCACTCGGACGCCACATATGCCGAGATGGTTAACGCTTTTGCCGCCGGTGTGCAGCTCGTGACCCATACTTTCAACGCGATGCGGCCGCTGCAGCAGCGGGAACCCGGGGTTGTGGGTGCCGCCCTCGCGTATGACGGGGCCGCCTGTGAGATCATTGCCGACCTCATCCATGTCCACCCGGCCGTGATCGAGATTCTGCTCCGCTGTAAAGGCGTGGATTCTGTTGTCGTTGTCACAGATGGCAGTGAGTTTACGGGCCTTCCCGACGGTTCGTATACCAAAGCAGATGGGCGGGCGGTGACCGTCAGGGACGGGAGAGTAGAGCTGTCGGGTGGGACAATCGCGGGCAGCGCGGCCCCCATGAGCCGAAGTGTGCGCAACCTCAGGGTGGAGCTTGGACTGGGATGGAGTGAAGTAGTCAAGCTCGTCAGCGCAAATCCAGCACGCGTTATCGGACTCGGTGACAGGAAGGGGAGCATCAGTCCTGGCAAGGACGGAGATCTGGTTTTTCTTGATGATGGTGGCGAGGTCCATGCAGCGTACGTGATGGGCAGACTAGAGTACAGTTGGGACAGCGATTGGCCTGCTAAGTGATTGTCAACTCTTGCAAGAAAATTTGCCGATTCAATCCTTCAAAGAAGGGAAACTCGCTGACTTGTTGAAGTGATTAGTTAATTATCATAAACAAGTCAGGGAATTAAAAAGGTTTGCGATATGGATGTACAGTGGAAAGAGGCGATCGAGGAGCAGACGTGGGTATTGGGCATCGATGGGGGAGGTACCAAGACGGTCTTTGCCGCCTGCGACCTGCGGGGCACAGTGCTTGGCCTGGTAGAGACGGGTGGTACCAACCCGCGCCGGATCACGCCGAGGAAAAGCGCGGCGATCATCAAAGAAGGCGTCACTGCCCTGGAGGAGCAGGTTTCCTTGGACCGAACCCAGTGTGCTTCCATCTACGCGGGAATCGCTGGTTTCACATTTGACCAATTGGCAAGATCCTGCCTTACCGCGGCATTAGCAGAGCTTGGTTTTGCCTGCCCTATTTCTGTCGAAGGAGATTTGCGCTGTGCGTGGGCAGGCGCGACCGGTTTTGCCCCAGGGATAGTTGTGGGAGCTGGTACCGGTTCTTTTGCCTACGGAGAGGTGCCGGAGGGAGCCTCCGTATTAGTAGGAGGATGGGGACCCCACGTCAGCGACGATGGGAGCGGCTTTGCGTTAGGTAGAGATGCCCTCAAAGCTTGCTGTAAAGCAGTAGATGGCACTGGTCCGGCCACCGTTTTGGTGGAGATGATCATAGAGCGCCTTACCCTGGCAAGCATGCGCTCTCTAGCAGACACCCTGCAGGGAAGCCAGAACGCGACAGCACTGATTGCGAGTTTGACCGAGCTGGTGTTCCAAGCCTTCCGCCAGGGTGATGGGGTGGCAGAAGAGATTATCAAGCGGGGTGCGGCGGAGCTTGTGCAGGCCGCTATGGCTGTACGCAGACGTCTGTTTGCCGGCGAACATCGAGTGGATGTATTTCCCCTCGGCTCCGTGTTTACTCATCAGCCCAGCTATGTGGATCTCTTCCAGGCCAAACTCCGGGAGGTATCGCCGGGTGATGTAGTCAAAAAGCCGCTGTTGCAGCCCTATGAAGGAGCGCTCCTGCTGGCTCTGAGGGATGTGCGCGCTGAACACGACTGGGACACGGTTCTGGCGAACCTGTCTCACAGAGCATGAGGCCATAGATGAGAGAGAGGAGGGAGACGTTCAAACAGTAACGCCCGGTCGTTGTGAAGGAACACGGAAATCTTAGAGGAGGTCAGAGGGAAGAATGAAACGACTGACAAAGTTGGTATTGGCAGCGTTAGTGATCAGCTTGATGATGGTTGGTACTGTCTTTGCCTACCAGCAAGCGCCGATGCTGGACAACATGGACCTTCCGCCTATTGAAGAACGGTTGCCTGAGAATCCCATGGTACTCCCCGTGTTTGAGGCCATCGGGCAGTATGGCGGCACCCTGAGGATGTCCATGAAAGACCCCTTCTCCACAGGTGCTGTGCATTCCGGCTTCTTCAGCGAGCCCTTAGTAAAATGGGATCCTACCGGAACCGGCTTTGAGGCCAACCTCGCAGAAAAGTGGGAAGTCTCTGAAGACGGCTTGGTGTACAGATTCTACCTGCGGAAAGGTGTCAAGTGGTCAGACGGGGTACCTCTTACCACTGAAGACATTGAGTTCTGGTACTACGACAATTTGCTCAACACGGACCTTACGCCTGCATTCCCGGTCTGGCTGAGTTCTGGCGGCGAACCGGTGGAACTCCACATCATTGACGACTACACGTTCGAATTCCGCCTCAAGGAACCAAATGCTGTCTTCATTGACAACTTAGCGTTCCAGGCGGGCGGTGCTGCATTCCACTCCATCATGACCGTGCCAAAACACTATCTGAAGAACTTCCATCCAGATTATGTTGATCCAGATGAACTGCTGGCAAAGGCTCAAGCCGACGGCTTTGACACCTGGTACGACTATTACTATGAGAAGCGCGACTTTAGGATCAATCCCGACATTCCCGTGCTTACCGCCTGGAAGCCCGAATCGGGACTCGTAGGTCGGGAAATCCAATACTGGACCAGGAACCCCTATTACTGGAAGGTAGATGAAGCAGGCAATCAGCTGCCCTACATCGATCGGGTTGCGGTTCGGATCGTAGGGGAGAGGGAAATCCTCAACATGATGATTGCCAACGGCGAGATCGATCTGGACTTCGCGAACATGACGCTCCCGGACTATCCATTCCTGAAAGAGCACGAAGAGTCAGGCGGCTACCGTGTCCTGCTGTGGAAGTCTGCTTTCGGCTCGCAGCTGCAGCTGTTCCCCAACTTGTTCCACCAAGATCCTGTGATGCGGGAGCTGTTCAACAACAGAGACTTCCGGATCGCCCTGTCCTTGGCCATCAATCGGGAAGAAATCAATGAGTTCTGCTTCCTCGGCTTGGCTACTCCCCGAGCTGCGGTGATTTCCAATGTCTCGCCCTATCTGCGGCCAGGATTGGACCAGCTGTATGCAGAGTATGACCCGGCGAAGGCCAATGCGATGCTGGACGAACTGGGGCTCGACAAGCGCAATGCCGCTGGCATCCGCCTCCGTCCAGACGGCAAGCCGCTGCAGTTTGTGATCGAGTATCCCATGACCAGCGAGTTCGGTCCCTACGATGATATCATCGATTTCGTGGCAGGATACTGGCGGGATCTGGGCATCGATGTGGCCGTGAAACCGCTCGGTATTTCCATCCATTTTGACCGTTCCTACACCACGGAGATGGACTTCACGGTCTGGGCTGACGGCCGCGGTCTGCATCCGTTCATCCAACCCAGCTATGTGTTCCCGGCAGAGCCTGGTCGTTCCAATGGTGCTTTGGAGTATGCTCGCTGGTGGAATACGGGCGGTAAAGAAGGAATTAAGCCCGAAGGCGACATCTTGCGGATGATGGAGTTGTATCAAGAGTTCGTGAAGGAGCCCGATCCTGACGTTCGTTTGGAAATCGGCCGCGACCTCATCGAACTCAGCGCCCGCACTATCCTGGGAATCGGAACTGTGGGGCTGGCGCCTATCCCGGTTGTTGCAAAGGACAACCTCCGCAATGTACCTGAGGATGCCACCAGAGACTGGGTCTTGGTCATGATCGGCCATCTCAGACCGGAACAGTACTTCTTCGCTCAATAAAACCTCGGGGGGCGGAAGCTCCGCCCCCCTGCATTTTATGCAGTAGAAAGGAGGTTTTCCATGCTGAACTACATTCTCCGCCAGACTCTGATGATGATTCCAACCCTGATCGTGATTTCGATCATAGCTTTCGCCATCATCCAGCTGCCGCCGGGCGACTTCCTCTCCACCTACGTGAGCCAGCTCACCGCATCCGGTGCAGATGTGGATGATGCGACAATTCAGGCGCTAAACCGCCGCTATGGGTTGGATCAGCCCATCTATGTCCAGTATATCAAGTGGGTGACTGGGATGCTGCGGGGAGACTTTGGTCAATCCTTCGAGTGGAACCGTCCAGTGAACACACTTATTTGGAGCCGCTTGGGTTTGACGGTGCTTGTCTCCTCCGTCACGATGATCGTTACTTGGCTGATCGCCTTTCCCATCGGCGTTTATTCGGCCACGCATCAGTACTCCATTGGCGACTACCTTGCCACCTTTTTCGCGTTTGTGGGGGTAGCCATTCCCAACTTCATGCTTGCCCTTGTGCTGATGTGGATCGCGTTTTCCGTCTTTGGGCAGAGCGTCGGAGGATTGTTTTCTCCAGAATTCATCGATGCACCATGGTCTTGGGCGAGGGTCTGGGATATGCTGAAGCGGCTCTGGATCCCGGTGCTGGTGATTGGGACCGCGGGGACCGCGGGATTGATTCGAACACTGCGGGCAAATCTCCTCGATGAGCTGGGCAAGCCGTACGTGGTAACGGCCCGGGCCAAAGGGGTTTCCGAAAGGCGGCTGCTTTTCAAATATCCGCTGCGTGTGGCACTGATACCTTTCGTCAGTACAGTCGGCTGGATGCTCCCTCAGCTCATCTCTGGTGAGACAATCACCGCCGTTGTTTTGAACCTGCCCACTACTGGACCCCTGCTGCTGCGGGCGCTGCAGAGTCAAGACATGTACCTGGCAGGAAGCTTCATCATGATGCTGAGCGCCCTAACCGTTTTGGGAACCCTGATTTCAGACATTATTCTGGCGCTGGTCGATCCCACTATTCGCTACGAATAGTGCCGGAAGGTTTAGGAGGTGCCAAATGGATAGGCTGAGCAATAATCCCGACTATGAGTTGCTGGAAGAGGATATAGGTACCGAAGACGAGGCCGTTTATGTCGCTTCGCAGTGGCGGCTGATCTGGTGGAAGTTTCGCAGGCATCGCTTGGCCGTTGCAAGCGGAATCGTTCTGCTCATTATTTATACGTTAGCCATCTTCTGCGAGTTCATTTCGCCATATGATCCCACCGCTCGCAACGTAATGCTCACCCACGCACCGCCGCAGCGTCTGCGTTTTGTGGATAGTGAAGGAAACTTCAGTCTGCGTCCTTTTGTGTATGGGTACAAGCGGGAGATCGATCCCAACACGCTGCGCCGGACCTACAGCATTGACACGAGTCAGAAGTACCCCATCTATTTTCTACATCGGGGTACGCCCTACAAGTTTTGGGGGGTGTGGGAGACAGATCTGCACTTATTTGGAGTGCAGGATGGCTATGTGCATCTGCTGGGCACAGATCGGCTGGGCCGCGATATGCTGTCCCGCATCCTATACGGTGCCCGCATCTCCACCTCAATTGGTCTGGTGGGCGTAGCTCTCAGCTTTGTACTGGGAGTGATTATCGGAGGTTTCTCCGGGTATTTTGGCGGTTGGTTTGACTCCATCGTGCAGCGCCTCATCGAGATTCTGCGCTCAATTCCCACGATTCCGCTGTGGATGGGGCTGAGTGCAGCTTTACCGCCCCACTGGCCGCAGGTTCGGGTGTATTTCGGCATCACCATAATTCTCTCGCTGATCGGTTGGACCCAGCTTGCCCGGGTGGTGCGGAGCCGGTTTCTGTCGCTCAGGGACGAAGACTTCGTCACCGCGGCGCGGCTGTGTGGAGCAAGCAGGTTCCGCATTGTGGTCCGCCACATGGTGCCGTCGTTTTTGAGCTACATCATCGCCTCCATTACGCTGGCGATTCCCAGCATGATTCTGGGGGAAACAAGCCTCAGTTTCTTGGGGTTGGGGCTGCAGGCTCCCGCGATCAGCTGGGGTGTCCTGCTGCAAGAAGCGCAGAATGTCCGCACTATTGCCCTGTCGCCGTGGCTGCTCCTGCCAGGCGTGATGGTGTTTATCACTGTGTTGGCGTTCAATTTCTTTGGCGATGGGCTGCGGGACGCAGCGGATCCCTACGCACGCTGACACTGAGTGGAGAGGTGAGTTATGTCAAAGAAACTGCTTGAAGTACGGGATCTGGCGACCCATTTTATCCTGGACGAGGGCACCGTCAGGGCGCTTGAAGGCGTGAGCTTTGAGATCGAGGCAGGGGAAACCCTTGGTCTCGTAGGAGAGAGCGGCTGCGGAAAAAGTGTAACGGCCCTGTCCATCCTGCGCATTTTGGGGCCGCGCGGCAAGATCATCAGGGGTGAGATCCTGTTTCATCGAGAGAGCGGCGCAGTGGACTTGACGAAGCTTGACCCGGTGGGGCCGGAAATTCGCAGTATTCGCGGCGCGGAAATCGCGATGATTTTCCAAGAGCCCATGACGTCCTTCAGCCCGGTCTACACCATTGGGAATCAAATCATGGAAGCTATCATGCTGCACCGCACTGACCTCGATAAGCGTCAGGCTAGGGAATACGCAATCCACATGCTCGACCGGGTCGGTATTCCCAAGCCGGAACTCAGGATTGATAGCTATCCCGGTCAGCTGAGCGGCGGGATGCGGCAGAGGGCCATGATTGCCATGGCGCTGGTCTGCAATCCCTCCCTTTTGATTGCCGACGAACCCACAACGGCCCTCGATGTGACGACGCAAGCCCAGATTCTCGACTTGATGAATGATCTACAGGCGGAATACGGTATGGCCATCATGATGATTACTCACAACTTGGGGGTGGTGGCAGAGACCACCGAAAAGGTTGCCGTGATGTATCTGGGAAGGATTGTGGAAAGCGGTCCCGTGGAAGTAATCTTTGATAACCCGCTCCACCCCTACACAAGAGCCCTGCTCCGTTCTGTGCCGAAGCTGGGGAGAAAGAGCAAGCAGCGGTTGGCTTCCATCAAGGGTGTGGTGCCCGATGCGTACAACATCCCCACAGGCTGTTCGTTTCATCCCCGCTGTCCAGAATGCCGCCGGGGACTGTGCGATCAGCAGCTGCCTGAACTAAAGGAGGCAGAAGCTGGACACCACGTGAGTTGTTGGGTTGTGGAGCAGGAGATTAGTCAAACGTCCGCTGATGGGACGGTTGCCCGAGGTGATCTCACATGAAGAGGGAATCGGTACTGCTGGAAGTGAAGGACCTAGTGAAACACTTTCCCATTCGCAAAGGTTTCCTCAAGCGGGTAGTTGGGCAAGTCAAGGCAGTTGATGGAGTGAGTTTCACCATCGGCGAGGGAGAAGTGCTTGGCCTTGTGGGAGAGAGCGGCTGCGGCAAGACCACCGTTGGGCGCTGCATTCTCCGGGCGATCGACCCAACTTCCGGACAGCTTGTGTTTTACAGCAATAATGGTCTAGTTGACCTAGCTGCCCTATCTGAGGATCAGCTGCGGCCGCTCCGCGCTGAGATGCAGATGATTTTTCAGGATCCATATTCGTCCCTCAATCCCCGCATGACTACAAAGGATATTATTGCTGAGCCATTGGTGTGCATCGCGGGCATGAAAAAGAAGGAGGCGGAAGAACGGGTAGCAGAGCTGATGCGCCTGGTGGGCCTGAGGCCAGAGTACATGCGCCGGTACCCCCATGCTTTCAGCGGCGGGCAGCGGCAGCGCATCGGCATCGCCCGGGCGCTCGCGTTAAATCCCCGCTTGATCGTCTGTGACGAATCGGTCTCTGCCCTGGATGTGTCGATTCAAGCCCAGATTCTGAATCTACTCCAAGACCTCCAGGAACAGCTCCACCTCACGTATCTGTTTATTTCCCACGATCTCAGCGTGGTGGAGCACATCAGCGACCGGGTAGCTGTAATGTACGTGGGGAAACTGGTGGAGGTCGCTGACACAGAAGAACTCTATTCCCAGCCCAGGCATCCTTACACCGAGCGGCTGCTTGCGGCAGTGCCGGTCGCGGATCCAAAGGTGAAGCGGGGGAGGCACCAGCTCAAAGGAGAAGTTGCTGACCCGGCGAATCCCCCACCAGGATGTCTGTTCCACCCGCGCTGCAGTTATGCCCAAGACATCTGCGCGGCCAAACAGCCGGAACTTCAGAACGTGGGAAAAGATGGTAAAGAACACTTCGTGGCCTGCCATTTTGCCCGGGAACTTGAGCTCCAGGGAGTGCAGGCTGGGTAGTATGGTCGTTTGAAGGGAATCAACTATTTGGAGGTGCGAGATAGCAATGAGTGTTTATCGGGCGGGGTTGGATCGGCTGCTGGACGAAGAGTTCCACCTCATAGCTGGCAAAACGGTGGGAATCGTGACCAACCACACAGGTGTCACACAGGACATGCGCTCCAACTTCGATGTCTTAGCGAGCCGTACTGATGTGAAGGTGGGCGCTTTGTTTGCCCCGGAACACGGCGCAAGGGGCGATGTTCAGGCTGGCGGCCGTGTTGATAACGAGGTGGATCCTGAAACGGGCCTGCCCATTTACAGTCTCTATGGCGAGGTACGTACACCAACTAAGGAGATGCTTTCGGGCATTGATGTGATGATTTACGATCTGCAGGATGTGGGCGTACGCTACTATACCTATTTAAGCACTATGCTCCACGTGATGCAGGGCTGCGCCCAGCACGGCGTACCTCTGCTCATTTTGGATCGGCTCAATCCCATTGGGCGAAGAGTCGAGGGCAACATCTTGGAGCCAGGTTTTGAGTCTTTTGTGGGGGCCTATCCTATGGCGCTGCGCCACGGGTTGACTGTGGGAGAACTGGCCAGGTGGGCAAACGAAGCTTTGAACGTCAATGCGGAGATCACTATTGTGCAGTGCAGCGGCTGGAACGGTCAATACTGGGATGAGCTTAAGCTTCCGTGGGTGCCGCCTTCACCGAACATTCCCAGCTTCACCACTGCTCTGGTTTATCCCGTCACCTGCCTGTTTGAGGGAACCAATATTTCTGAGGGAAGGGGCACCGCAAACCCGTTCGAATATATTGGAGCTCCGTGGATAAACCCCCTGCGTTTGGTGGATGAGCTTAACAAGAAGGACCTTCCCGGAGTGCTCTTCCGGCCTGTGTACTTTGTTCCCACATTCTCCAAACATGCCGGCACCCAGTGCGGCGGCGTGCAGGTGATTATCGCCGACAGAGAAGCGGTGGACAGCTGCCTGACAGGACTGACCCTGTATAAAACCATTAAGGACCTCTACCCAGAGGAAACCCAATGGCTGCCGCCGTATCGGAAAGATACTCTCGCTGGCATTGACCGCCTCATGGGCACGGATAAGGTACGCAGGGGTTTAGATCAAGGTAAAGAACCGGCAGAAGTGATCAGCTATTGGAGAGAGGATGCGGCGCGCTTTCAGGCAGAGTGCCAGCCGTACCTCATGTACTGAGAAAGCGAGCCTAGTCCGAAATACTCAGCGGACTAGGCTCACTCTAGGTTCCTTGTCAGGCATCAGCTTTGAGGACGACCTTGAGAGCGCCGTCCCGGCGTTCCTCAAAAATGTCGTAGCCCTCTGCGACCTGAGGCAAGGGTAGGGTGTGGGTAATGAGCGGCCTCATGTTGAGCTTGCCCTCTTTGATTAAGGTAATCAGTTCGGGGATGCGGTTGGCATTGACCAGCCCCATTCTGATCGAGATGTTCTTAATCCAGAGCTTATTCATTTCCACTTCCTGGGGAGTCTCAAACACGCCGATGATCGATACGGTGCCGCCTGGCCGTACCCCGCTGATCGCGCCCTTAAAGGTTGGCTCGAAGCCGTTGGCCTCGATGGTCACATCTGCTCCCCGGCCGTCGGTCATCTTGCGCAGTTCTTCCGCCACATCCACTTTCTTAGGATTGAGGCCGTAATCTGCCCAGCCGTTCTTCTTGGCAAACTCGAGGCGGGATTCATCGATATCCACCGCCACAATTCGAGCAGGGCCCCACAGCCTCGCGGTGGCCATGGCGCACATTCCCACAGGGCCACTGCCAAACACAGCTACGGTGTCGCCTGGTTGGATATTCCCCATTTCAGCACCGAAGTAACCTGTGGAGAGAATATCTCCTACAAAGAGGACATCTTCGTCTTCCAGCTCCGCCGGAATGAGATGCATGCCCGAATCAGCGTAGGGCACGCGCACATAGTCTGCTTGACAGCCGTCGATCTTATATCCGAAAATCCAGCTGCCGTCGACGCACTGGGAATACATTCCCCGCCGGCAGTAGAAGCACTCCATACACTGCGTCACACAGGAAACAGCCACCCGATCGCCGGGCTTAAAGCGGGTAACGCCTGGTCCCACTTCATCTACGATGCCGCAGAACTCGTGGCCGATGATCCGGCCTGGTTCCACTTCCGGAAGACCTCCATGGCGGATGTGTTTGTCTGTGCCGCAGATTGTGGACGTGGTAACCTTCACAATCGCGTCTTTGGGATGAAGGATTTTCGGTTTCGGAACTTGGTCAAGACTCATGTTTTCAGGACCGTGATAGACATACGCTTTCATCATTGCCGTACTCATGGTTTGAACCTCCTAAGATAATGTGGTGTATACATGCCTGACGGAAGCTGATCTCTGGAATGCTATCCCTCCCTCCATAAAAGAAAAGACCAGGCTCTGCAGGTTCCGAAAGGAACTGCGAGACACTGGTCTATCTCGGGGCTACCGGAGGTCTCCCCTCAATCTACCGAGCTAGTTACTGGACTGTGGCTGAGTGAGCATGCGATCGAAGACCATGACGTGCATCCAAAAGTCGCTTGCTGCCTCGACGAGAAAAGCTTCGTGGATCACCCTAGCGCCTAACAGTTTTTCAAAGTAAGGTACGTTGTCGGCGGAATGCTGCTTGGCCACGTGCAGGCGGGCGGAGCTAACCGTCTCCCGGCCTTCTGGGGTAGAGGCGATGTATTTCTCTGGTTCAGTGAGAAAGCCTTCACCCCGGATGATGAGCAGGTCTTCCCAGATCGTGATCCTGGTTTTATCCACGCCTTTGCCAAGTTTCTCTTTGAAGTATTTCTCCATGTAGATCTTCAACTCATGCTGGATCTTTCGACGCCTCCGGTCATCTAACCATTTGTGGGCTGCAAGTCCGTGCACCGATGACATGCGACCTCGCCTCCTTGTTCATCGGCAGGCGTCACTGAGACGGATCTGTCCTCTAATCCATGTGCTGCGGGGCGATCGAAGATTGTTCTAGAATTATCATAGTTTAATCTGCGTGTAATGTCAATATATTAGGATATTCGCAAAAAATACTCGATAAAGGCTGTTAGAGGTGGAGGAAAGACGGGAATTAGCTCAGCCTGAGTGCGGTGTTGATGGGATGCGCTGGGGCTACACGCTGCCGGTGACGGTACCCATGCCCGGCGGCTTGGTGCGTTTTTCGTAAATGGTGCGATTCTCACAAGCTGCCTGCTGTTAAGCGGGAGCTAGAGAGGGTTTCTGGGCTGTATGCAGAAGGACTAAGTCAGAATCAACCGTAATAATGCTCGCTTTTTAAATCTAAACATAAAGGGAGGAATCAGAGGATGTCGAAGACCAAGGTTGCGCTGATCGGTGCTGGAGTGTGGGGAGAAGTCCATGCCAAGCTGTACAGAGAGCACCCTGGTGTTGAGCTGGTAGCCGTGTGTGACCAGAATATCGAACGAGCGCGCAAGCTGGCTGATACCATGGGGCTGTCGGCAGTTTTCTCTGACCACCGGGAGATGCTGGACGCGGTGGACTTTGATGCCGTATCCATTGTTACGCCTGATTTTGCCCACGGACAGGCCACAGTCGATTGTGCCAATGCAGGTAAGGATATCTTGGTGGAAAAACCACTGGCAACCACGAGAGAAGACGTAGAAGCCATTGTGGAAGCGGTGCAGAGAAACGGCGTCCGCATTATGGTGGATCTGCACAATCGCTGGAGCCCACCGTTTGCCGTAGCGCACGACTGCCTGATGCGAGGCGAACTGGGCGACCCGGTTAGCGCTTATTTTCGCCTGAATGATATCCGCTGGGTGGCAACGGACATGCTTCCCTGGGCGGCGAAGTCTTCCATCTTGTGGTTTCTGGGTTCGCACTCTGTAGATACTCTGCGCTGGTTTATGCAGGATGAGGTGGAGAGTGTCTATGCAGTGTGCAGCAAAGGCGTACTTGCCAGCATGGGAGTGGATGCTGTTGACGTCTATCAGACTATCCTGAAGTTTAGGCGGGGCGGAATCGCCACCATGGAAAACAGCTGGATAACGCCGAATACGCACCCGTGCATCAATGACATTAAGTTCAACATTACCGGCACTAGGGGGATGATCAACCTAGACCTGAGTAACAACCAGATGATCGAACGCTTCACAGAAGACCGCAATGACCGCCCTGATGTCTTGGTGCAGCATTTTGTGCACGGCAAAGCCAAGGGTTTTGCCTATGAGAGTATCCGCCATTTCATCGACAATCTCGTGACCGGGGAAGAATTCTTGGTATCCCTCGAGGACGCGGTGAACACTTCGCTGGTCATCTTGGCGATTTTGGAGTCAGCGGAGACTGGGCAGCCGGTGAAGGTGCGGTACTTAGGTGAATAGCTAGGAAGAAAGATTGGAGGAATTTCGAATGAAGGAATGCATTGGTGTAAAAGCAGCGGTTCCCTATTCTGCGGTAGTGAAAACACAGGATTATATCTTTGTTTCCGGCCAGGTGCCGACTGATGCCAGCGGTGCTGTCATTCCGGGAGGAATCAAAGAGCAAACAGCGGCCTGCCTGGACAAGATTAAGGCTCTCCTGGAGGAAGCAGGCAGCTCGCTGGATAGAGTGGTAAAGACCACCGTGTTTATCACTGATGCGGCGGACTTTGCTGCCATGAATGAGGTCTATGTGCAGTACTTCCCAGAGCAGCGCCCTGCCCGGTCGTGCGTAGTGGTTGGCCTCGCTATCCCCGCGAAAGTGGAGATTGAAGCCATCGCTCTGCGATAGGGCAGTTTTGGTGCAAGGCAAAAGGCCAGATGCTTCGAGGCATCTGGCCTTTGGTATTGTGTGAGTATGGGCTAGTCACGCAACCAGATGGGGTTGGACCACGCGATCTTGCCGCGCTCGTCTACGATCTCAATACGCACGTAACTGAGATTCGGCCTTAAGGCATAACTAGCCTGTTCTAGTGGAGAAGCGTCTGCCCAAACCACTTTCCCGAAAGGAGCATTCGTGATGAAGTTAATCCGCTGAACTGGCGAACACTCGACCATGATTTGACCGTCTTCCACATAGATCTGCCGAAACTCGGGACCTTGGCTGGCGTAGAACTTGCCCAGGGCAATCTGTGCGAGGAGCGCTTCAGTCGAGAGAGTGTCCCCGTTTACACAGATCCAGCCTTTGCCGGCGTTACCCCTTACCCAATGTGTGTCGTCTACGGCCACGCCCACAACTTTCTTCCCTTGGGCTAAGAGATAATCCCAGAATACCGTGGCATAGCCTCTGCCGTTCAGGTAATCGCATTCGCTGTTATAGATCTCCATGCCTGAATATCCCTGGAGAGATTCGACGTGGGCAAAAGTAAGTCCGTGCCAATAGGGATGGGCCACAATACTGATGCCTTTAGCGGCATTTATCAGATCGATCTCGCTCTGCTGATCGCGGCCGATGGGGATCTCGCTCATCTCCGGCATCCCGAATCCCACTGTATGAGTGGACATCTCCACGCCGGAAAGCACTACAAAGTCAGGATGACTTTCTCCGGGATAGAAAATGTTGTGGTCTGTCACCGCAAGAAAGTCATAGCCTTGGCCGCGGTACCAATGAATGACATCTCGCAGCTCCTTCTTTCCGTCTGATATAGTGGAGTGGGTGTGAAGATTGCCTTTGTACCAGTTCTGATGCTCGAATATGACCTTGCTCTGGCTCATTGGTTGTACCTCCATCTCTTTAGCCTTTTACGGCTCCGACAGTTACGCCCTGCAAGAAGTATCGCTGCAATGCGAAGAACAGCAGGATGATGGGTAGCGAAGCAATTACCGAACCAGCCATCATCGCGCCATAGTCAGTCACCTGGGAGAACCTAAAGGCCGACAAACCTACCTGAATGGTACGCATTTTGCTGCTGGAAGTGACTAGCAGCGGCCAGAAGAACTGATTCCAGTCGGCGACGAAGGTGAAAATGGCCACAACTGCCAAGCCAGGCTTGGCGATTGGGACAACGATCCGCCAGAAAAGACCAAACTCTGAACAGGAATCAATTCGGGCCGATTCCAAGATGCTTGTCGGCAGCGATGTCATGTACTGCTTCATAAGAAAGATGTTGTTGATGGTGCACACGAAGGGAAGGATTAAGGCTGCGTACGTATCACCCAGAAAGAACTTGTTCATAACCAACACGTAGAGGGGAATCAGCGTGACTTGCCCGGGCAGCATTAGTGTTGCCATTAGACACCAGAAGATCAGATCCCTCCCCGGGAACTTAAGTTTGGCAAACGCATAGCCCGCCAAAGTAGAGAAGAACACATTGGCAACAGTGATCGCGGTGGCTACAATGAGGCTGTTTAACAGCCACCGGGGCGCATCGCCCCTCGCTAAGAAACGCAGGTACGGGGCTATGGAGGGATTCCTGGGCAAGAACGACGGCTCTAGTGACACAGAGGCTTGGGCATCGGTTACGGAAGTAACTAACATCCAATAAAGGGGGAGGATAGTCAGGATAGCCCAGGCAACCAATAGAGCGAAACTTGCGATGGTAAATAGGCGTGAATTTCCTTGTCTTGACACAGCAATACCTCCGATCCTAGTACTCCACATTGCTGGAGAGGTATTTGTACTGTACTAAAGATGTCACCACGATAATGATGGCCAATAGAAAAGACATGGCCGAAGCCCGCCCGAAATCGAAATAGTGGAATGCAGTGTTGTAGATGTAGTAGGCTAGGGTGGTGGTGGCGAAGTTCGGACCACCGCTCGTCATAAGGTAAACATTATTCCATACCTGGAACGACGATATGATTCCCGTCACCAAGAGATAGAGGCTTGTTGGCTTGAGCAGTGGTAGAGTAACGTACCGCATTTTTGCCCACTTGCTCGCCCCGTCAATGTCCGCCGCCTCATACAGTGAATCGGGGATTCCTCCCATCGCTGCCATGTACAGCACAATAGCCGGACCATGGGAACCGAGGTATGTCATTAACATGAGCGAGAACAGCGCCGTCTTGCTCGTACCCAGCCAGATAATGTTGTCTATCCCGAATAGAGCCAGGAAGCGGTTCAGCAGGCCTTGGTTTGTGGGATTGAAAATCCACAGCCAGACTAGGGCGGTAGTAACTCCAGAAGTCACAGATGGCAGGTAGAAGGCTCCTTTGAAGAGGTTGTGAAGCCGCTTATGCTGCGAAGATATTAACCAGGCAAGAATGAAGCTTATGCCGATGTTCACAGGCACAGTGCCTGCGGTGTAAACCAGAGTCACTCTTAATGCCCGCCAAAAAATGGGATCAGTGATGACTTCGAAGTAGTTGTCAGTCCCAATCCACGTGGACCGCATGACGCCATAGCGTTGAAAACTCATGATAAAAGCGCTGATAATAGGATAAATCTTGAACACGAAAAACAGCAGGACGGGCATTGATATGAATACATACGCCCAACCATATCTGACGATAAACCGCTTGATAGAGCTAGCCAAGGATATCCCTCCAGTGTCCCACCCAATGTTGCGTTTTATGAGCTGGTCTGGGGTTGGCGTGGTGCCTTCCCCAGACCAGAACTGATGGAGTCTCTAGCGCAGGATGCGTTCAGCCCG
>JAAYMI010000175.1 GCA_012521465.1 Bacillota bacterium
CCCGGAAGAACCTGGGTTTCATCACCTCTTTGCCGGTTTGGTAATGCTGGCCGACTGGATTGGCTCTCACCCATACTGGTTTCCAGTTGAAAACACAGTCCTAGAGAAGCGCCTGCAGCAAAGCCTTAACGCTGCCGACAGAGCCTTAGTAAGGATTGGGCTGGATACCAGCAGCCTGCGGAGTAAAGCGCTCGGCTTGGGAAGGCAGTTTTCCGACAGGTTTCCGTTTAGGCCGCATCCGCTTCAGGCCCTTATCGATCGGCTCGATCCGGAGGATCCCAACGCGCGCCTACTGATTGCGGAGTCCGAAACAGGCTCTGGTAAGACCGAAGCCGCCCTCAACTGGTTTTGCAAGCTGTTTGCAGCAGGAAAGGTCGACAGTCTGTATTTCGCTCTCCCCACCCGGGTAGCGGCGAGAGAGCTCTATGAGCGTGTCCGCCAGACCATCAGGAAGTGGTTTCCTAACGAAGAGGATCGGCCCGTTGTGTTGCTGGCAGTGCCAGGCTATGGGCAGATCGATGGTATTGACAATGCTCGCGTTTTAGTTGGCCCAGACGAAGCTAACCTATGGCAGGATGATCAGGATGTGCGCCGTCTCGAGAAGTTGTGGGCTGCGGAAAGGCCAAAACGTTTTCTCGCTGCGGCCATCGCTGTGGGAACCATTGATCAAGCACTGCTGTCCATTGTTCAGACGGCCCACGCTCATCTGCGCTCTGCATGCCTAAACCGCAGTTTGTTGGTAGTCGATGAGGTACATGCTTCGGATCACTACATGTCTCAGCTTCTCAGCGCCCTACTGGAACGCCACTGGCAAGTTGGCGGGTATGCCCTATTACTGTCTGCGACTCTTGGTTCGTCGGCACGACAAGCTTTTCTCCAACACAACAGCGAGATACCATACGTCTCCCTGCACGAAGCGATTTCCGCACCGTATCCGGCCGTAACTCTTGCCGATGGCACGTCAATTGCCGCCAAACCCCGCCCAGAACAGCGCAAGACCGTTTTCTTTCACACTATGCCTTACGCATTTCAACTGCCCCAGCTTATACAAGAAATCCTCCAAGCGCTGCACAGAGGCGCTCGCGTGTTGGTCGTGCTCAACACTGTTGCGCGCGTTGTTGAGTTCTTCCGAGCAGCACTATCCTCCCCAGAAATCGAGCGAGAGTGGCTCTTCCAATGTGCTGGTCATTCCTGCCCGCATCACGGACGGTATGCCCCCCAAGACCGCTGCATCCTCGACAGAGCGATTGCGGCTCAATTTGGAAAGGATGCACCACCTGGGCCTCGCCTGCTGATCGGCAGCCAAACTCTAGAGCAGAGTTTGGATATTGATGCTGATCTGTTAGTTACTGACTTGGTACCAAGTGATGTGCTGCTGCAGCGCGTTGGACGCCTCCACCGCCACAGAAGGTCGCGGCCGGATGGCTGTGAGAACGCAGTCTGTTACGTCTTGGTGCCGGAAGTGAGTCTGGAGAGTGCCCTCAACGAACGAGGAGAAGTGGCCGGCAGATTCTTACGAGCTGGTTTTGGCAGTGTGTACGAGGATCTCCGCACATTGGAACGCACATGGCAGACAATCGTAAGCCATCCGGTGGTTGAGATTCCCAGAGACAATCGCCTGCTCGTGGAGAGCGCCACTCACCCTGAATCTCTCGCAGCACTGACCTCTCCGCTCTGGCAAGCTCACAGGCATAGGATCTTTGGTGCAGAGCGAGCCAAAGCCATTGCGGCTTCGACGGTCGTTGGCACCTTTGACCAGTACTTCGGCCAGTTTGAATATCGGGAAGATGGCGTGAAAGTAACAACCAGGTTGGGCGCGGATCAACATCAGGTGCGTTTAGACCGTCCTGTGACTAGTCCATTTGGACAAGAACTCACGGAAGTCCTGGTCCCCAGTTTTATGGCACCGGCGGAACTGGAGGAAATAGCGCATGTAGAGGGTGAGGAGAATGGAGAAATCTTGCTGCGCTGGGCGGACAAGCAGTACCGCTACAGCGTGCTTGGATTGGAGGAGATACGATGAATCTGCTCTATGATCCGCTGTTCCGTGTATTGACAGATAAGGGCTTCGAAGAAGTGGATCTGCCTACTCTCATGGAATACCTAGGCCGCGAAGTGGTTGACCGGTTGGTAGGTATTCAAAGGTACCAGGCAGATGCCTTCCACGTATTCCTTACCTACCTGGGGGGAGCAGTGCTCGTTAGGCGTGGTGACACATCTGCTGTGCAGACGGCTGATTACTGGCGCACAGGTTTAACGCAGCTTGCAGGAACCGCAGGTGAGTCGGCTTGGGCATTAGTGGCAGATAGCTACCAGAATCCCGCTTTCATGCAGCCGCCCTTACCCAAAGGATCGAAGCCGACCTCGGTGGTTTATACTCCCGACAAACTAGATCTGCTGCAAACTGCCAAGAACCACGATATCAAGCAAAATAGGGCAGACCAACCCCATCCTGACGAATGGATTTATGCTCTAGTGAGCCTCCAGACCATGAGCGGATTCATGGGCAAGGGTAATCAAGGCATATCCAGGATGAACAGCGGGTTCGGCAACCGCCCGATCGTGGAGCTGATGCGCAGTCCGAGACTGGGCAGGCGCTGGATAGATGCTGTGGAGCGGCTCCTATTGCATCGCAGAACTGTACTTGCACAGCCGTTTGGCTACAACCCTAACGGTCTAGTGCTTGTGTGGACCAAGCCCTGGGATGGCAATGAACAGCTGGACTTAGGTGTTCTGGACCCGTTCTACATCGAGGTTTGCCGGCGAGTGCGCTTGGCTTACCGGGAAGGGAGACTTCAGGCTGAGTCGTATTCGGCCAGCAAGACCCGGATCGCTGCCAAGGAGTTAAGCGGTGTTGTGGGAGACGCCTGGCTCCCAGTGGAACTCACTGGGAGGGACGGCCCTAAGGCCTTGACAGTTTCAACTCGCGGGATTACGGCGGACTTGATGCGCAGGCTCATGTTTAGAGAAGATTTCCGGCTAAGCGCACTGCAGTCACCTCTACCAGACTGGGCAGGGCCCCTGTGGCTGACAGCATCTGTTCTCGTGCGGGGACAGGGTACCACTGATGGATTCTACGAATGGGAGGTGCTTATTCCAAAAGAAAAGGTGAGGCTGCTCTTCGGAAGTGAGAAACAGCGCGAACCACTTGCGGAAGCGAGCCGTAAAGCCATAAACTACGCGGGCATAATGCAAAATCAAGTGCTCAGACCAGCTGTTCTCACACTTCTGCAAGGTGGTCCAGACCAGCTGCGTTTTGATCACGATACCAGCCAAGCATGGTGGACGAGATGCGCGCGGGAGTTCGAGCAGTACTGGTCACAGGAATACTTCCCATGGCTGTTATCGCTTCCGGATGGTTTCGATGCTGAAGAGGCAGAACGCCGCTGGGTAGAGATTCTGCGGGATATTGCCCTTCGAATCCTCGATGGCGTAGAACGCTTTATGCCTTTCCACAGCGGACGCAGGTATAGAGCGGTCACGGCGATGTGAAATCGGTTTTGGGGTGCGTACTACTCAGACAACAATTTCGGTTTCATGAGGAGTGAGGATAGTGAATCTACAGCCTGAACCGCAGAGCCTGATGAGCGTAGTTGTGAAGATCAGCTCAGTGTTGGGGAATGAAAGCTTTGCTGCAGGAGACCGAGCTGCACTGCGGCGTATGCAGCCCGGTCATCCGCCACCGTTGGCGTTTTACAGGTTTGCCATGCGCTATCTGCCAGAGTACTGGGAAACGAAGCTTGATGACTGGGTAGCCGTTACTGCTGGTATGGCCCTGATGTCACCCCAAGCCCACGACCCAACTCGCGGGATGGGAAAAGTGCTGGCAGAGGCGGGGTATTCGGAGGCCCGCCTTGAGCGGCTGTTAGCATCAGAAGGCGAGGTGAGAAGGCTGTTGCTGCTTAGAGCAGCTCGGTTTCTCGCCGCTAAAGGGTTCAGCATGAACTGGGTGGACGGGGCGGTGTTCCTCCTAACTGACGATGGGAATAAGCGGGAGGCTCTGCACCGCAGGATTGCCAAGGAGTTTTACGATACTCAGTATCAAATAGAAAGAAGACAAGGAGTGAGCTGAATGTTTCTGCAGGTCCATTTTCTAA
>JAAYMI010000176.1 GCA_012521465.1 Bacillota bacterium
AGAAGCTAGCGATATGGGCCTTCCGTAGGGGCTTAACCCCTTCTTTTTTCTTCCGTTTTCTCGTCAAGAAATGGCACGGGCGCTGTATCCACTGGAATACAACGCCCGTTTCTTCGACAGTCTGAGCACTTCGCTGATGAAGTGCTTTTCTCGTATGCGCTGATTTCTCACAATTGGGTTTTCAGCATGCCCTGCTGCCTGAGGAGCTCTTGTTCAGCAGCAGCGATCATGCGCCTCACCATGTGTCCTCCTACCGCACCGCATTCCCGGGATGTGATGTTCCCCCAATAGCCCGTCTTGTATTCTGGGTTAATGCCCAGCTCTGCGGCAACCTCATATTTGAACTGGTTCAAGGCCTGATACGCCTGTGGAATCACCTTCTGATTGGTGCTGCTTGATCCAAGCGCCATAAGCTAATCCCCCCAATAAGTTTTGTCATTAGTGTCTCCGTTTGTCTGTAATTTAATCTATGGTAAGACTCGCCAAGGTTAGGGCTGTTCGTCAAAAAAATTAAGTGCAGGAAAAAGCTGAACGCCGTTGAATAATAACAAGTGGTGTTCGTGATATTTTTCTCGATTGTCCTGCTAGAGCGAGCGAAAGGGTGAGTTTGTTGATCGGGAAGACATTTCCGCGGGGTGGGAAGGAGATTCCGCACCGCAAGAAGGCTACGGAAGGGAAGCAGATCGTGACCCTTGCTCCGCCTCAGCTGGTGGTGATCCCACTCCAGCAGCATATTGGTGCGCGGTGCGAGCCATTAGTGAGCGTGGGCGACCACGTGAAGATGGGTCAGATGATCGGTGACAGCAGCCAATTTGTGAGTGCGCCGGTACACGCAAGCGTTTCAGGCAAAGTTGTAGCCATTGAGGAAAGAGAACTGCTTAACGGGAACAAGTGTCTCGCGGTCGTCATTGAAAACGACGGCAAGGACGAGAAGTACGCACTGCCAACCCGTCCCGTTGAGAAAATGTCAGCGGATGCAATCCGGGAAGTAGTACGCAGCGCGGGTATTGTCGGTATGGGCGGAGCAGGATTTCCGACCCATATTAAGCTCAAACCGCCGAAAACGGTAGATACGGTGATCATCAACGGAGCCGAATGTGAGCCGTATCTAACGTGCGACCACCGTCTTATGGTGGAGAGGGCCGAGTCAATGGTTCGGGGTACCCGGGCTATTATGAAAGCGGCAGGTGCCGTGCGGGGGATCATTGGGATCGAAGCAAACAAACCTGATGCCATTGATGCAGTGCGAGAGGTTATTAAAGATGATGCAGCACTGTCCGTGACTGTCCTACAGGTCCGCTATCCGCAAGGGGCAGAGAAACAGCTGATTAAAGCAGCGGTTAATCGTGAGGTACCGTCCGGCAAGCTTCCTGCAGAAGTGGGCTGCATCGTATGCAACGTCCACACTGCGATTGCCATTGATGAGGCTTTGACGCTCGGCAAGACCTCCTATGAGCGGGTTGTAACTGTGACCGGAGGAGCTGTCGTGGATCCTCGCAATATCTTGGTGCGGGTTGGAACGCCCCTCAAGGACTTGCTGGATTTCTGCGGTGGCACCCTCGGCGAGCCGGCCGTGTTAGTTGGTGGCGGCCCCATGACTGGACCACCTATCGCTTCTCTGGAGGCACCGGTAGTAAAGAACCTTTCGGGTGTTCTAGCTTTGACAGCGGAAGAAGCAGGTTTTGATGAGAATCGCCCCTGCATCCGCTGCGCCCGCTGTGTAAACGCGTGCCCCATTGGCCTGCTGCCCAACACATTAGGTGATTTGTCGGCGCATGGCAGGTACGCAGAAGCAGCGCAGATTGGTTTGATGGACTGCATTGAATGCAGCTTGTGCTCATTCGTCTGTCCTTCCAAACGGGCCCTGGTTACTTGGATCAAGCAAGGCAAGGCTGGCTGGACAGCACAGCGTAAGTCTGCACCATCGGCTTGAAAAGAGCGGTTGAGGGAGTGATCAACATGGCAAAGAAGACAGGTCCGTATTTACGCAGCCCGGTTACCATTGAAAGCGTGATGAAAGACGTACTGATCTCGCTGATCCCAGCCCTGGCTGCGGGAGTGATTTTTTTCGGGTTCCGGGCTTTGTTGGTGGTATTGCTCAGCACCCTGACCGCTATGGTTACGGAAATGCTGATTCTGAGAAGACCCTTCACTGGGAAAGGGCTTTTTGGTGATGGTAGTGCGGCGGTCACGGGAGTGCTGCTGGGGTTGATTCTGCCTTCCACCACAGCTTGGTGGATTCCAGTAGTGGGTGCGTTTTTGGCCATCGCGTTAGTGAAGTTACCCTTTGGAGGGCTCGGCTATAACATATTCAACCCTGCACTTGGCGCTCGAGCTATCTTGCTCCTGGCATTTACCTCCCAGATGGTACGGTTTGCGGTACCCTTTGACAGTGTGACAGGTGCAACACCGCTTTTGACCATGACCAAGTTTGATTGGTCGCTCATCTGGGGTAATGTGGGAGGAAGTATTGGTGAGACATCCGTCATCGCCATCGTGCTTGGCGCCGCATATTTGCTGTATAAAAGCCACATCGACTGGCGTGTTCCCGCAGGTTATGTAGGAGCTGCGTTCATCGCGGCTATCTTGTGGGGATTGAACCCCTGGATTACCATTTTCGCTGGCGGGCTTTTGTTCGGTGCCGTATTTATGGCGACCGATATGGTCACCTCGCCTGTAACTCCCACCGGACAGCTGATTTTCGGCATAGGCTGCGGTTTCTTGACCGTCTTTATCCGCAAGTTTACCTCTCTGCCAGAGGGAGTTACCTTTGCAATTCTCGTCATGAATGCACTGGTTCCGCTGCTTGATCGGCTGACAGTGCCTCTGCGGTTCGGCGTGGGAGTGCCTCGGGAACAGCGTTTTCAGGGCACGGCTGCCGGGATTGCTATCGCAATGGCGGCCTTCTTCCTGGTGTTTGCCATCGTTGGGCCAGAGCGAGAAGCTCAGCCTGTAATTAGCGGCGGGAACTACTTGCCCATTGCAGATCTCGTGGGTTCCACATCGTACGAGATTGAGGATATAGGCGGAACGCGCTACTACACAGTTCGGGATGACGAAGGCAATCTGCAGGCTGCTGCATTTGTCGGAGAGCAGAGAGGCTTCAACGATGTGATTCGTTTCTTGGTAGCTCTCGATGATCAGCACGCTATTACCAGTCTGCAGATCTTGGAGCACAAAGAGGATCCGGGTTTGGGTGCCCGCGTGGTTCAACCCAGTTTCTTAGAGCAGTTCGTTGGCCTTGATGCCAACAGCGCCTTTGCTCTTGGCACAGATATTGATGGAGTCTCCGGGGCCACCATCTCTTCCCGGGCTGTGGCGACGGGAGTACGGCGCTCACTCGAAGGATTCATGAATGCTTTCTTCCCAGTAACCGAGGCGGCTGCTGGTTGGGCCGATGGGACATACACGGGAGAAGCTGACTCCTTCGGTGGGAAGCTCGCTGTTGAGGTGACAGTGAGCGGGGGCAAGATCGCTGACGTGGAAGTTACCTCACATTCAGACACCCCTGGGATCTCCGACGGAGCACTGAGCAATATCCCTGGGCGGATCGTGGCAGCAAACAGCCCTGCTGTCGATATCGTCTCTGGTGCTACATTTACCAGTGAAGCCATAATGAAGGCCGTGGAAAATGCCTTGGTAGGCGCAGAGATAGGTGCGGAACCTGCCTGGGCGGATGGTACGTATACGGGCACCGGTACCGGTTTTGGTGGACCCATTACCGTGGAAGTAACGGTAAGCGCAGGCAAGATCGCGGCCGTCGAGATCGTCGCGCATTCTGATACACCCGGCATTTCCGATCCGGCAATCAAGGATATGCCCGGCCGGATCGTGGCCGCGAACAGTGCTCAGGTTGATGTAGTGAGTGGAGCGACCTACACCAGTAAAGGGATCATTGAGGCTGTGGAAAACGCCCTTGCTCAGGGGATGAAGGCAGCGGCAGAGCCAGCGCCAGCCCTTGAT
>JAAYMI010000177.1 GCA_012521465.1 Bacillota bacterium
GATACCCCTGCGGGTGAGGATTACCTTCACCTGAGGACTGATGAGCTGCAGGGCATCCCGATCGCCAGTAACAACAAACACATCGTGCCCGGCTCTCTCCCCAAGGCGCGCTGCGGTACCCAGGACGTCATCGGCTTCATAGCCTTCCAACTCCAGGCGGGCGACCCCTAAAGCGTCCAGCACTTCCTTTAATGTGTTTAGCTGGGGACGGAGATCCTCAGGCGTGGCAGAGCGGGTTGCCTTGTACTGTTCATACTGCTTGTGGCGGAACGTGGGGGCAGCCACGTCAAATGCCACGAAGATGCGGTCAGGAGAGTAGTCATCTATGAGGCGGAACAGCATCAAGAGAAATCCATATACTCCGTTCGTTGGTTCACCTTGGGCGGTCGAAAGGGGCGGGACGGCATAGTAAGCCCGGTGAATAAGGCTGTTCCCATCGATGAGCAGGATCGTTTTGGCCATGAACATCCCCCATTTCTTCCCTTTTCTATTCAACGCGCCCAATGAAAAACCTCCCTAGCGTGGCAAGCACTCCCCCGCATGGCTAGTATTACATAGAGGTAACGGCTTGTACAGGGCGAACTTAAGGGTGTAACATGATTGCAGCAGGATAGAAAGGAGCATCATTTTGCGCAAACTGCTATATACGGCACTGATAATGATCTTGCTTGTAATGCAGGCCAGCCCAGGGGCTCTGGCTGCCTTCGAAGATATCACTACTAACTGGGCCCGGAAGGCCATTACCGACCTCGAGGAACGGGGCGTCTTTACCGGCGTTTTTGATACCGAGTATGGACCGCACCAGCCCCTCGAGGCGGCCGCCTTCAGTGTGCTGGTCCAGCGGGCTTTCGCGCTGGACGAACCCCTCGATTTAGGAGTTGAGCCAGAGGAATTAGTTACCCGGGCGATGCTGGCCTCCGCTACCGCTCAGGCGTTAGGAATCGGAGCCGAGCACATCAGCTTGGCCAAATCCTACCCCAGTTTTGAGGACCTGGAGCCGGATCATCCGGTCTACCTCGAAGTTGAGGTGCTGCGCAGTCTCGGAGTGCTGCCTACGTATATTCTCAATCGCTTTGAACCAGACCGCCCGGCAACCCGGGCAGAAGTTGCCCATCTCTTGAGCCAGGTCAGCGCCTGGCAGCAGGTGACGGGGAAAGTCAGCGAGGTAGCTGAGGACGGGGAGCAGCTGACGGTTGAGATCGAAGGGGAACTGGTCTCCCTCACTCTGTCGCCTGAGACGGTGGTTTACAGCGGCGGTCAGTTGAGCAGCGTCGACGCACTGACCGTGGGGGATGCTGTTTTCGCCTTGTACGACTCAGAGGGAGAGGCAGTGCTGGTCAGTGAACCACAAAGAGGTTTGGCGGCTCTGGTGGACTCGGAAGCACTGGTGGCCTTTCTAAACAACGCTGGACAGGTACTGACAGACGTTCTTACACCGGAGCAGGTGTCGGCCATTCTAAACGGTGACTGGCAGGCTCTCAGCGACGAAGTCCGCTACGAGCTGCATCAGCGCCTGGTTGAGCTTGGTGTATCACCTTGGGAAGTAGATGCTCTTTTACAGCAAGATTGGGCAGCCGTCCAGGAGATTGTCAAGGATCGCCTGGCGGCGGAGGCAGCGGAACGCCTCAATGTCAGCCCAGAACTGGTCTTCTCCGCCATCAACCGCAACTGGGACACTCTCCTGGAATACGCCCAGGTAGAGCTCGCTCAGCGGCTGCTCACCAGCTCCTGGCTGAAGGAAGCTAATTAACTGCAATCACGATGCAAGCGCGGCACCCATGGGTAGGCCGCGCTTGCTGCTGTGGTCAGGGACCTTCGATCCGCAGTTCCTCCTCGCCCTCATATTGAAGGACCACTTGGAGGGGAACGTAGTAGTCGCCTTGGAACGAAACGACGGTAAGTTGTTGGGGTACAAGGGATGTGGCTTGGGTTGCGAGGACATCTCCCAGGGAGCCTACGGGTATGTAATCCACTTGGTCAATTGTGAGGACGGGGCCAAGCATCTTCTCTCCTAAATATGCCTTGGGTGAACGGAGATTGATGGAACCACCCTGGATTTCAAAAGACAGTCCGAGCTGTGCTGCGTATGCTTCCACGTCCATGTAAGTGATCCCACCCCATTCCCGAAGTTCTTTATTCGCCATCCCGTCCCGGCCGGGAGATGCGTACGGTACAAACCAGCGCCCGCCTACCATCGCCCCCTCTAAACCTAGTGGCTGACCGTTGAAGGACAGGCTCATGCTTAAGGGCAGGCACTCTTCACGTCCAGAGGGTTCCTCCATCAGCTTCTCCAGGGCGGGCCAAAAGACACCGTCCCACCACCCGCGCTGCTTGAGGCCTTCCTCCATCTGCCGGCGGGTTGAACCCAAGCTATAGACATCGGGGTAGATGGTCACCGTTTTATTGCCGTACATAGGGTCCTCGCCAAAGATTACCGTCTGGTACACCAACCTCACGGGAGTTCCCACCTGCACAAGTGAATACAGCTCCTCCACATCGCTGTTGCGCATGCGGATGCAGCCCGACGAGGCCGCGGTGCCAATGGAATCGGGGTTGTTGGTGCCGTGAATCCCGTAGCTGGGGAATCCCAGACCCAGCCACCTTGAACCAACAGGGTTGTTTGGACCCGGCGGTATGGGGGTGAGTCCCCGTTCCCACCAGCGCGGTGGATAGTACGTGGGATCTGTAACTTTATTGATGATGGTCGTTTCGCCCATAATGGACGGCTTCAGCTCAGTGCCGATGCTGATGGGGTACTCCCGGATCACCACCCCATTTTCGTAGAGGTAGAGGGTAAATCCCGGGATGTTCACAACGATAGACCGGTTTGCCGCTTGCGCTTGAGCAGTGCATGTCCAAGCCAGAACTAAGCAGAGAGCTACGATCAATCTTGCTTTTTGCATAACAATCCCTCCCGCTTTGATCATAATACAACTATGTCAAGAACGGGAGGGATTATGCCAAATATTTCTAGAAAAATCAGCTGCAGCGGCTGAATCCGCAGTCTACACATGTAGCACAGCCGCTCTCCTGCACCATTGCCCCGCCGCACTCGGGACAGGGATCCGTGCGGTCACGGAGAGGACTTCTTGACGCGGCCGCGGCTTGGGCCCTGCCTGGGTTAGGGGCAGTGCTGAGTCCGTTGTGGACATACTCCTCCAGTACCTGAGCGATGGCATCAGGGCACGACAACACCTGCTTGCCGTCCTGCCACATGGGATGTGGGCACCTGATCCCCCGCAGCTGCTTGACAATCTGCCCCACTTCCACTCCAGAACGGAGTGCCAGGGAAATCAAGCGGGCGTTGGCTTCGGAAAACGCGGCAGCACACCCTCCTGCTTTGCCGATCGTGGTAAAGACCTCGCAGATGCCGTACTCATCTTCATTGATTGTCACATACAGGGTGCCGCATCCCGTTTTCATCCGCACAGTTTGACCGCGAGTGACTTTAGGTCGCCTGCGGGGCCCAGGCCGCTGTGGGGCAGGTTCTGCCTGACTCTGGTCCTTCTTGTGGCCGGCTGTGAGCACTTCACCTTCCCGGCTTCCGGCACGGTACACGGTAACGCCTTTGCAGCCGAGTTCATAGGCGAGGCGGTACACTTTTTCAATGTCCTCCCGAGTGGCCTCTGCAGGGAAGTTCACAGTTTTGCTTACCGCGTTGTCAGTGTACTCCTGGAAAGCAGCCTGCATGCGGATATGCCATTCAGGGGAGATCTCGTGGGCGGTGACCATCACCCGACGCAGGTGGGCCGGGATCTCTGCAAGGCCCTGAACAGAGCCAGTCGCGGCCACTTTTTCGATCAATTCTTCGGAATACAAGCCTTCTTCTCTAAGAATCTGCTCAAACTGGGCATTCACCTCGACGAGGCGCTCGTTGTCCAGCACATTTCTAGTGAAGGCCAAGGCAAACACCGGTTCAATGCCGCTCGAGCATCCGGCGATGATGGAAATGGTTCCAGTGGGAGCAATGGTTGTCACAGTCGCGTTGCGCATGGGAACTCCCTGGCGTTCAAAAATGCTGCCCGCGTAGTTGGGGAAGCATCCCCTCTCCTCTGCCAACTCCCTGGAGGCGGCGTGGCTTTTTTCTTGAACGAAGCGCATAATACTCCGACCGAGTTCTACTCCCTCTTCTGAATCGTAGGGGATCTCAAGCCGCATGAGGAGGTCAGCAAAGCCCATTACTCCGAGGCCGATCTTGCGGTTAGCCTTCGTCATGTACTCAATTTCCGGGATCGGGTAGTTGTTCACCTCGATCACGTTGTCCAAGAAGCGCACCGCGATGGCAACCACTGCCGCGAGCCTATCCCAGTCAATCACCCAGCGATCGTCTTGTCGCTTCACCATCTTCGCTAGGTTGATGGAACCAAGGTTGCAGCTTTCGTTGGGCAGCAGCGGCTGCTCGCCGCAGGGGTTGGTAGCCTCAATTTCGCCGATGTGAGGAGTGGGATTGGCTCGGTTGATCCGGTCCAGGAAGACGATACCCGGCTCCCCGTTTTTCCATGCACCGTCCACGATCAGGCTAAAGACATCCCGCGCTCGCAGTTCGCCAGTGGGGAGCCCGGTGCGGGGGTTGATGAGCGGATATGTGGAATCAGCGTCCACTGCCTGCATGAATTCTTCCGTAAGTCCTACGGAGATATTGAAGTTAGTGATCTCTTCGTTGTTGGTCTTGCACTGGATAAACTCCAGGATATCGGGGTGGTCGACCCTGAGGATGCCCATGTTCGCTCCCCGCCTGGTGCCGCCCTGTTTGATAGCGTCTGTAGCTGCATTAAAGGTCTTCAAAAACGAAACGGGGCCGCTGGCCACCCCACCAGTGGAGCGGACCACATCGGACTTGGGTCGCAGGCGCGAAAAACTAAAGCCGGTCCCGCCCCCCGACTTCTGGATCAAGGCTGTATTCTTAAGGGTCTCAAAGATGCCTTCCATAGAATCTTCGATGGGCAGAACAAAACAGGCAGATAGCTGCTGCAGGGCTCTACCGGCATTCATGAGGGTAGGGCTGTTGGGGACAAATTCCAGATTGTCAATGATTTCAAAGAACAGCTCTTCCCAGCGGGGATCAGTTTCTATAGAGGCGATATTTCGCGCCACGCGGCGAGCCATATCTTCAGGCGTCTCCACTACTTTTCCGTCAATTTTCGCGAGGTAACGTCGTTCCAAAACTGTTCGAGCGTTGGCAGTGATCTTCACTCAGGTCTCATTCCCCTCTACTACTATATGCAGTTTCACTCGCGCTATAAGTATACTACATATAGGGGGATAATGTCCACAAAAAAACCTAGGTTAGAAATCTCTACCTAGGTTGCCTTGCGTTAAGCGTCTTGAGATGAGACACTCTCTTCTGCCATGCACTCGGCACATGTGCCGTAGAACTCCAAGCGGTGGTCATAGACCCGGCCGCTTACTTCCCTCGCCACCACCTTGTTGAGCTCGTCGATGCAGTCAAGTTCGAGGTCTTCGATCTTACCGCATTCATTACACACAAAATGATAGTGCCTGTGGGGATTCCCATCAAAGCGCGTATAGCTGCTTCCGTAGCACAGCTCCTGCACTTCACCCATTTCCACGAGCGTTTTCAGGTTGCGGTAGATCGTGCCTAAGCTGACGTGAGGCATCTCTTTCCTCACTTCTTGGTAAACCCAATCGGCTGTGGGATGGGTATCGGTATTGCGCAGGACTCTGAGAATTGCCCCCCGCTGCTTTGTCTTCCGCACAAATCCTTTGGCTTTCACCACGATTACCCCCATGATTGCAAATGCTAATATTAAAAAGACTCATTACTATCTTAGCATGCCCTCCCGATTTTCTCAAGGAAAACCTATTGCAAAATCGCCTGCTTCATGGTAACATAAGCATTGTCAGCTGGACTTGCCGAAGTGGTGGAACTGGCATACACGCACGACTCAAAATCGTGTGAGCTAGGCTCATGAGGGTTCGATTCCCTCCTTCGGCACCATATGAAAATTAACCCCAGCACAGCTGGGGTTTTGTTGTTTTCCGAGGTGAATTGCCCATCAGTTGCCCATCACCCATTTCTTGGAAGGATATCTAGATTAAGGGGTTAGCAATCTGTACTCTTGGTCACTGGGCACCAATAAATGCC
>JAAYMI010000178.1 GCA_012521465.1 Bacillota bacterium
ATAGTTGTACATAAACTTCCACACCACGCCGGCCCCCACAAACGAGACAGCCATGGGCATAAAAATGACCGATTTGGCGAGGCTCTCGTACTTGACCCGGTCCACAAGGATGGCCAAGAGCAGCCCGAAACCCACCGTGCCCGCTGTAAAGAACATCACCCAAAGTAGGTTGTTCTTAAAAGCCCTTACCATTGTGGCGGAAGTAAACACATACCTGTAGTTTTCGAGGCCGATAAAGTTCTCCGAACGGCGATCGAGGAAGCTGTAGACTATGGTTTGGATCGCTGGGTACAGTTGATACACAATCAAGAAGGCTACTGCAGGGCCCACGTACAGTAGGGGAGTCCAAAACCCGGCTCTCCGCTTCATCCCCTCACCCCTTTCAAGAAAGGCCCAAGGGGCTGGCCCATTGGGCCAGCCCGCTGTTTCCATCAAGTCTTAATAGGTCTCCTGTGCGACACTCTCAAGGTATTCTAGGACAGTGTCCAGATCTTCGCCGCCGACGTACATAAGTGGAGCTTCAAAGAAGGCACCTGATCCCACAGCCGCGGGCATGGAGTCTGATCCGTCGAAGCGGAAGATCTCGGCCTGTGCCAGCGCTTCAGCCATTGCCCGGGTGAGGTCATCTGGATACACCGCTGGATCGATCTTAGAGTTCGTTCCCAACTTGCCGAGCTCTCCGACCCAGATGGCCTGCGCCTCAGCGGTAGCCATAAACTTCATGAACTCCACCGCCTCAGGGTCAGGATTGAACTGAGCAAGCATGTCTCCTGCACCCAGCATGGGATTGCCGTGTTCCTCCTTGATCGGTGGGAACAGGAAGAAGCTCACGTCTTCACCAATGACCACATCGGGGTTAGCATCACGAATGAAGCTCGTGATGAAGCTGGCCTGGCGGTGCATCATCGCCCGTGGTGGGTCGGTAAAGAGATCATTTACTGAGTCGCCGAAGTTAGTAGACAGTACCGCTGCGGCCCCACCATAGACATAGTCGCTGTTGCGCACGATCTTCCCGAAGATCTCCCAAGCCTCTCTTACCCGTGGGTCGGTCCAAGATATCTCATGAGCGACCCACTGATCGTAGACTTGTGGACCGGCTGTGCGCAGCATGATGTCTTCGATCCAGTCCGTCGCGGGCCAGCCGCTGGCGGCACCCGACTCTACACCGATTGCCCAAGGCGTATCGCCATTCGCCACCATCTTGTCCATGAGAGCTTCCAGCTCGGCCCACGTGGTGGGTACTTCGTATCCCTTGGCAGCAAATTGATCGGGACGATACCAGATCAGACTCTTGATGTCTGCAGAGATCATCAAGCCGTAGAAACCGTCTGCGTAAGATCCCAGCTCGATCCAAGCCGGACCCAGGTCATCTGCCAGAGCATCCATGTCAAGGTACTGGCTGAGATCGACAAGCGCTCCCCGATCAGCGTACTGCTTCATGGCTCCGGGGCCAGGAATGGCCGCGACATCAGGAGGATTACCTGCCTGCAGACGCGTCTCCAAGACAGTTGGGAGATCCCGCGTTCCTTCAAACTGCACTTGGATGCCTGTTTTCTCGGTAAACGCCTGCATTACCTTTTGGAACGCCTCGAGCTCTTGCCCGCCCCACACGCCGAGAACGGTGACGACGCCGTCTTGAGCCCAAGCGACGCTGGAGACGAGCAGCAAGCCCACTACAAATAGGATTGGTGTCCACAACCTGCTTCTCCTCAACACTCCATACCTCCTTATGTTGTAATTATGGTGTGCAACCGGTTGCATTTCTGCAACAAAACAACCGGTCACAAGATCTATTGGACGCATTTCCGATAATTTCCTGCTAACGCGTGAAGTTTTTTGCTGGCTACCGCGACTTTGGCGGAGCAGTGGTGCTGCCCACGTTAACCAGCTGCACGGGCAGGGTAGTCTGCCGAATCCCCATCTCTTTCTCCAACTGCTCTAAAAGGGCAAAGGCTACCTGACGACCGAGCTCATTGATGGGCTGCTGGACGGTTGTCAGGGGTGGAGTGAGATACTTCCCCACCTCAACGCCGTCGAAACCGATCACCGAGACATCCTCCGGCACTCTCAGCCCTGCCTCCCGCAGGGCCTGGATCGCGCCTATGGCCATCAAGTCATTGCTGGCAAAAATGGCCGACGCTCCCAGCTCGCCGCCGCTCTGGAGCCTAGTCCGCACAGCCTGGTACGCCCCTTCCCGAGTAAAGTCTCCTTCCCAGATCAGCTCCTCCTGCAGCGGCACTCCCAGATCGGTAAGGGCACGGTGATATCCTCTCAGCCGGTTTTGGGCGGCCACAAGACCCCGTTCCCCGATAATAATGGCAATCTGGCGGTGACCGAAACGAAACAACTCCTGGACAGCTAGATAGGCTCCACCTTCGTTATCACCATCTACCCACGCCACGTCTTTGGAGTTGGTGCAGCCCAAGAATACGAACGGCACACCACTCTTCTGCAGGAACACGATCCGCTCGTCATCTATGCGCGGCTCCGTAAGGACAACCCCATCCACTCGTCCCCTAGCCGCAAGGCTGCTGATCGTCTGGGCAATATTGTCCCTGCTCACCTGCGGCAGCAGCATGCTGTACCCGTGCTCAAAAAGGACTGCGCTTACTCCGTTTAGATACTCCAAGAAGAACGGATCGGCTATTGTCCGGGGGGCATCCGGCAGCATGACACCGATGATCTTTGATCGCCTCCGAGCCAAATTGCTGGCGATGACGTGCGGTTCATAGTTGAACTGCTTAGCAACTGCTTTGATGAACTCCTTTGTCTCCGGTTTCACGCGGGGATCATCAGCTAAGGCCCGAGAAACCGTGGCTTTTGAGACACCGCACCTGCGAGCAATCTCGGCCATGCTGATCCTCATTTTCTGCCCTCCCCCGCACCGCTCTCGGAAGGGAGTATCTGGATATGCACTCGGCGGCTGCGAGGCCCATCAAATTCGCACAGAAAAATCTCCTGCCAGCGCCCTAACACCAGCCTGCCCTCGTCAACAATTACGCTTAACGCAGCGCCCATGAGCGACGCCTTGAGGTGAGCAGCAGTGTTGCCTTCATAGTGTTTGTAGTTAGGGTCGCTCCAGGGAACAAGGCGATCTAGAAGGTAGAGCAGGTCTCGGATCACGTCAGGATCGGAGTTCTCGTTGATAGTGAGGCCGGCAGTAGTGTGAGCAGTGCTTAACACACAGACTCCGCTGTTGATGCCGCTCTGCCTAACCACTTCAGCCACAAGGTGAGAAATGGGAACGAATTCAGATCTACAACTGGTGCGAATCTCTATGGTCTTCATCAGCATCACTCCACTCCATACTCATGGCCGCTTCTCCCCCGACCAGTCTCGGATAGACCTGCGCCAGAAAAACCTCCACAACCCGCGGATCGAACTGGCTCCCCGCCTGTGCCCGCAGCTCCGAAGCTGCCTCTTCCAGGCTCAGCGCCGCGCGATGCGGACGGGGGTTGGTTATGGCATCCCACGCATCGGCGACTGCCACAATGCGGGAATAAAAGGGAATCTGGCGGCCCACGAGGCCCCGCGGGTAGCCGCTGCCATCAAAGCGTTCGTGATGTGAGAGGACGTACTCTGACACATCTACCATATCGCTCATCGATCCAATTATGCGGTAGCCCATCTCAGCATGGCGCTGGATTTCCGTCTTCTCTTCGTCGGTCAAAGGTCCCGGTTTGAGCAAAAGCTGCCAGTCGATGGACAGTTTCCCGATATCATGGAGGAGGCCTATGGTATACAGCTTTTGCACCTGCTCAGGATACATTTCCAAAGCGTCACCCAACAGGCGGCAGAGTTCAGCCACGCGGTGAGCATGGTCCTTCTCCCAGGGAATCCGGTCGTACAAAGCCTGTAGGATTACGGCAATGGTCTGGGCGCGGTGATTAGGACGGTCCAAGAGTTTGTGTTTGTACATGCGATCCTCAGCTCGCCGCAGCACATCCTCAATCGGCCTGTCCACCTCTAGGCGAGTATCCCACCCCAGAGCAATCGAAAGCGGCAGACCAGCGACTTTCTTGGACCCGGCCACTTCCCGCAGTTGGTCTGCGAGATCCGATGCGGCGTCGGGAGCCGTGTTGGGCAAAAGAAGGACAAACTCATCTCCGCCCAAGCGGGCACTGCACCCGAAATCCCCCACAACCTCCCTGATGCTTGCGGCCACACTCAGCAAAAGCTCGTCACCCACGGCGTGCCCGAAGGCGTCGTTGGTGAGCTTGAGACCATTGACATCAACCATCACCACGCTGAATGGCAGGTACTCAGAGCTGCTGTACCTTTCCAAGGCCATTTGCAGGTAACGGCGGTTATAGAGGTCCGTGAGAGGATCGCGGTAGCTTAAGTACTTGATCCGCTCTTGGGACTCTACCCACGCGGTGATGTCGCGAAGTACCACAATTCCGCCACGCACCTGACCCCAAGCATCCAATATCGGTGCAAAGGTGCTGGCGACGGTCAAGGGTCGCTCATCGCGGGTGACAACTTTCTCCTGTTCCAGTTCTAGGAGGGATTCCGTACTCATGACATGCCGAAGGGGATCAAGGGCGGATTCCAACCGAAAAACTTCGTAGAACTCGCGACCAATGGCCTGTTCCGCGGGCCAACCCGTTAGTGCCTCGGCCGCGGGATTGACCATGGTAATTGTACCAAGCAGGTCTGTTACGATCACGCCTTCACCCACCGACAGCAGCGTGGTGCGCAGGAGATCTTTTTCATCAGCCAAATCCCGCTCGGCCTCGGCCAGCCGCTGACACTTGGCACTAAGCATGGTTGTGGTCTTCGTAAGCTGCTGCACAGCAGTTTCCAGTTCCTGTCGGTGCTGCTCGAGCGCCGCATTGGCAGCCTGAATGTCTTGGGTACGGGTGGCCACGGCCCTGCGAAGAGAAAAGGCCCACAAAAAACCGGCGATAGATAAAACCAGCAGCGCTCCCACGGCGAGCGCATAGCGGCGCACTGCCTTGACGAATGATGCAGCCTCATACACACCGATCCATTTACTATAGATTTCATCAAACCGGCCGGTTGCCTTGAGAATCTGCAAACCTTCGTTGATGGCCAGCAGCAAGCTGGTGTTTCCCTTTCGCACAGCGATGGAGTAGTTATGCTCCCCCACTATCAGGCCAGTTCCACGCAAGTTGGTCAAACCTTGGCTTTCGATGGCATAGTATCCAGGTATGCGCAGCACCGCCCCATAGTCCACCTCACCTGCGGCAACAAGGCGCAGTGCATCAAGGGGCGTTGGCCTGGGCACGAACTCAATATCCAAATCCTGGGCGCGCAGGTATTCGTGGACAATGTCTCCTTCCTGCACCGCTACCCTCTGGCCCCGCAGATCTTCGAGGCTGCGCAGGTGGTGCCCGGCGCGCGCAAAAACCTCGCCGCTTGCTGCTGAGTGGCGAACAGAAAAATCGAAGTTGACTGCCCGCTCGTCTGTGTAGAACATGCCAGCGATAGCGTCAATTTCCCCGTTTTCCAGCTTTTTCATAACGTTCGCCCAGTGGTCAAGCTCCACGATGACGTGCCAGCCCATGACCTCGCCGATAGCCTGCACCAACTCAACGGAAAAACCTGCCGGCTCACGGTTATCGTCTAGGTAGCTGAAAGGCGGATAACCCACATCATCGCCAAAGACCACCACCGCGCCAACCCCCACATCAGACGCAGCTGCCTGACAGGCGGACAGCCCTATAAAGAGAGCGGCGGTCAACACCAATAGAGGGACATACCCACGCATCTCCATAACAAATCATCCACCAGAATCAACCATTGGCAAGAATAGGAAAGCGACCATCCTATTAGTAATTTAACGATTTTCCGGAAAATCCTCCCGCGACGTAAAAATGCTTAACAACGTCCCCCGTGGGTCATGCCAGCATCGAAAAATCCACAGCTTCCAGGGTCAGCAATCTCATCGCCTGGTCCACCTGCTGGGGCAGCGCTTCTTCGATCTGCACAGCATCAGCTTGACTCAGGCCCAACTCCGCCAAGACACTCTTTTCCATCGGGTAGCGCAAGCCCTGATCGCTCAGCAGTTTTTCGTAGTAGTTCCAGCTAATGTTGTCCCCCACATACAGCACGGTAACCGCAGTACGATCGGATTTTGCTTGTCTTGGCGCATGGTGGTACGCCACCACGTTAGTAATATCCGCAGGCAGCTGCCAGATGCGGCAGACCAGTTCACCAATTATACCGTGATTCAACTCCCCTAGAATATGCCGTTCAGCCTGTAGAATGGTAACGCCAGCGCTGCGGGCGTGGGCGTAGATCCGGCTGAGGGTAACTGGCAGGCAGTAATCGAGCGCCAGAGTACCGATATCATGGGTGAAACCATATGTACTCATCCGGTAGCGGTTAAGCTCGCTGCTCAAACCTGCTTTCTCCGCTAGCATTTCACTGGCCAGAGCTGTCCCGATGCAGTGGCGCAAAAACAGTTCACGGTCGAAGTTGCGCACTATTTCGCGCGGCGGGAACAGTCCCTTAAGCACGGCTCCGAGGATGACACTCCGGGTGGCGTTGAACCCAATCAAGAGAAACGCATCTTGGGCACTTCGAACTTTGCGGCGAGTGCGAAAAAAGCCTGAGTTGAGCATGTTCACCAGGACGGCCTCAAGGTTGCCGCATGCCGCCACCATCGAGGCAAGCTCAGCAGTAGTATAGCGTGCCGGCTCCTCTAAGGCCTGCAGAAGAGCGCGCACTTTGGCAGGAAGTATAGGCAGCTTTTGCGACACAGTCTGCAGCACAACTTGGGACATAGGCGATCCTCCTTCCGGCCTCGATCTCTGCGAATCAGACGGTGAACTTCGCGACAAGGGCATCGAGCTTCGCTGCCAATGCTGAAACCTCAGCTACCGCTGTTGTTATTGCCTGGACAGAACCGGCCTGTTCCTGGCTGGTGGCAGACATCTCCGCACCGCTCGCAGAGAGGGCCTGGCTTGCCTCAGCGATGTGCTGAATGCCCTCACTAAGCTCCACCACGAGCTGTTCGATTTCCCGAAACATCTGCCCCATGGCCTGCACCGCAGCAGTTCCCTGCGCAACCTTCCCGGAACCAAGCTGCGACTGCAGTACCGTAGCTTGGACAATCTGGTTCATTTCATCAATCAGTGCCGTGATCTCCCCCGTGGAACGCCGAGACCGTTCCGCAAGATCCCGCACCTCTTGCGCGACGACAGCAAAACCCCTGCCATATTCCCCAGCCCGCGCCGCTTCAATCGCAGAGTTTAGGGCCAACAGGTTAGTCTGTTCAGAAATCTCGTCGATCAAGCTTACAATGGATTTGATCCGCTCTGAATGGCGCCCCAGCTCATCAATGTTCCGGTTGAGGCTAGACATAGTGTCCTCAATGGCCGCCACTTCCTCCGCCGCGGCACCCACCTCCTCCACAGCCGCAGCGGCTTCTTGGGACCTGTCGGCCACCAAAGCGGAAGCCTCGTGTACTGCTGCCACCATCGCTTGAAGATTGGCAATGAAAGTGTTCAGGCCGATGCCCAAGGCAGCTAGTTCGTCACGCCCGTGCACCGCAAACCGCGTCGTGAGGTTCCCACCAATGCCCACGGCTGTTTGGACCACGCCTGTCAACGTGGTGGTAATGCGCCCCACAGTGAAGGCACCTAAGGCTAAAGCCACCACGGCTGCGCTGACACCAGCCGCCACCATGATCACTTTGGCGCGGTTCCCTTTCTGAGTTGCGAGCGCGACAAGCTGCTCCGCGTGACTCTGCAAAGCAGCCTTCGCTGCCTCCATTTCCTCGCGAATCCGGGCTAGGTGAGTGAGGGTTTGCTTCTCGTAGATTATCCGGGCCTCTGCCCACGCGTCCTGAGAATAATTGGATTCTATGAG
>JAAYMI010000179.1 GCA_012521465.1 Bacillota bacterium
CCCGATACACTTCCTCCGTCTCACCCGAGTGACTAATGCCGATCAATACATCGTTAGCCTTTAGGAGAGCTGTCATCCGCTCAATTTCCACTCGATCTGAGAGCCAAGACGAGCGGATTCCGAGACTCAAGAGAGTATCACAGAAGATCTTAGCCACGGCACCGGAACCAGCAAGACCGATGATAACGATGTTATTGGCAGAAAGAATCTGTTGAACAGCTGCTTCGATCGACTCTGCCCTAAGGTTTGAGAGCGTGCGAGTAATGTCCCCTGTAAGTGCATTAGCTAGGTTTGCTGCCCCTGAGTGAAGGCGGTGCGTTAATGGGGGAGTTTCGTCCTCATCCTGCTGCTTCAGTAAGTCCAGCACAAGATTAGATTTGAAATCTTGAAATCCCGAAAAACCTAAAGAACGGCAAAACCTGAGAACCGTAGCATCGCTGGTTCCACTACGCTTCGCCACCAACTGCAAGCTCATGAGCACTGCCTCGTGGGCATTTTCTTGAATGTACTGAGCCACTGCCTGTTCAGACGGAGTCAAGGAGGCGAAGCGATTGGGCATTCATGTGGAGCCGCATCAGATCATCACTTCTGGAGAGGTGGCTGCAGAACATATTGCGGTAAACTGGCCGAATGGGAAGGTCTTCTTAATTGGTGAAGACTGCATACGGGAAATGCTGGAGAAAAGAGGAATCACTGCTGTCCAAGACGAGCAGCCTGATTGTGTCTTAATTGCAGAGGTGAGATCGCTCTGCTATAGTGATTTATGTTTGGCGGCAAAGTTTGTGCTTGGCGGCGCAAACTTCCTTGCTACAAATATGGATAGCATTATTCCCACCGTTGGCGACCCGATCCTCGGGTGCGGTGCTATTGCTAGTGCCATAGAGAGAGCAGCAGGAAAAAAGGCCGTGTATCTCGGCAAACCCGTACCCCACATTGCTCAGCTCGCCGCACAGCGCCTAGGTATTGCCGCGGCAAACCTGATCGTTGTCGGCGACAATTTAGAGACAGACATGGGTCTGGCCAAAAACCTAGGCATACCCAGCATCTTGGTGCTGAGTGGTCTGACGAAAAGGGCAGACTTGGCTGCTTGTGCATACAAGCCCAGCAAAGTCGTTGACTCTGTTGCAGAGTTAGTTGCCGAAGGAAGCTTCAGTGAGCTCACACTGATTGCGTAGTCTAGGAGGTGATGTCTCGAGGAACGTTTTCGCCCACTCGTCTCCGAACACAAAGCAGCAAATCAACACGGAGGAAGAGCAATGAAACGGAGAAGTATGTGGATTGTGTTGCTGACTTTAGCTGTATTGGCAGCAGGAACCGGCTTGGCGGGAGCCAAAGACGTGATCCGCGTGTGGACCTATCCGGTGTACCACGGATACGACGTTGAACTGGCAGGCTTAGTGGAACAGTTTGAAGCAGAGAACCCAGATATCGACATTGAATACGAGATTCTGTCGTGGCTTGAGGGTCCACAGAAATTCGAAGTGGCCCTGAACGCAGGCAATCCTCCTGATGTTTTCTGGGGGAACCCACAGCCGAAATACGTCCAGACCGGGTTGGTTATCGACCTGTATGACTTCCTATCTGACGAAGAACTGGCCGCGTATGACAAGAACTTGCTCGACGGATTTGTAATCGAGGGTCAGCTTACGGGAATCCCGCTCTACGCTGGAATCTGGGCCCTGGGCGGAAACAAGGCTCTGCTTGAGGAAGCAGGCATAGATTGGGAAACAATCCAAGTCGAGGGCTGGACGTGGGATGAGTTCTACTCTGCCGTCAAGAAGCTAACCAAGACCCTGCCGGACGGAAAGAAGCAGTGGGGCTTCCTTATGCCTGGCTACAACTCCGAGCTGCTCGAGTTCTTGATGCTGAACAACCACGCTCCTCAAGTCATCAAGGCTGATGGAACCTTTGGATGGGAAGAAGAGCGTGTGCTGGAAGCCATGCAGTTTATCCGTAAGCTCATGGACGAAGGCCTCATGCCCAAAGAAGCCTCCGGCATGGCTTCGGCCACAAGCTGGGAGATGTTCTGCAACTGGGATACTGCGATTCAAGGACGAGGAATTCCTTACTACGACGTGATGCAGAAAGACCGTGCCGCTGATATCGCCGCCGGCAAGATCGAAGGCCGACCAATCGAGTATGTCTGCCTGCCCATCCCCCACAACGAAGGTGCACCACAGGGTACCATTGTGCGGGTAGCGGGATACTCCGTCTTCAGACAGCTGCGTTACCAGGGAGATGCACATACAGCTAACGCTGTAAAAGTGGCCCGCTACCTAACGAGCGATGCGGCCGCGGGAGCAGCCATTGAGCTTGCCTGCCTGCCATCATCCCTCAAAGGACAAGAAGTATTCGACCAAGAAGTTAGAATCGAA
>JAAYMI010000180.1 GCA_012521465.1 Bacillota bacterium
CCATCTGCCAGGCCGAACCCAAGCAGCAGGAACTGCTGGAAGCCAGTCGCGGTGACATCATGTTCCTAGCCGGTTTGGAAGAGCTTCAGGTCACGGAACCGGGTGAGAAGCCTGCCCAGTCCATTGGCGCAGTGGTAGGCGGAATCGGTGTTTTTCTACCGCTAGCGGGCATGGTGGATCTCGCTGAGGAGCGCAGCCGCATCGAAAAGGACCTTGCCGAGGCGCAAAAGGAGCTGCAACGGGCACAAAGCAAACTTTCTAACGAAGGCTTTATACAGAAGGCTCCTCCAGAGGTCGTAGCCAAAGAACGGCAGAAGCAAGCAAGTCTGCAGGCAACCGTGGAACGCCTCCAAAAGCTCTTAAGTGAAATGCAGGAGTAACAGCACATGAAGGCAATAACCTCTCGCGCACGTTTCGGCAGTCATCTCGGCTTGGAGCGCATCACGCTGGTATGTAAGGAGCTAGGCGATCCCCAAACCGCCCTGCGCTTCATCCACGTGGCCGGCACAAATGGTAAGGGTTCTGTGTGCGCTTTCTTAGCCAGTTCGCTAGCAGCGGCTGGATACAAAGTGGGGAGGTTTACCTCCCCTCACTTAGTTTCTTACCGCGAGCGCATCGCCATTAACGGGGTTCCTATTGATGATGAGGATCTCAGTACCCTCGGCGCAGCGGTGGACGAGGCCTGTCGGGCTGTAGAGGAAAGCTACCCCGACTTGGGCGCAGTTACGGAGTTCGAATATGCTACTGCCCTCGCCTTTTGCTACTTCCAGCGTGCCGGCGTTGATGTGGTGGTCTTGGAGACCGGGCTTGGGGGGAGACTTGATGCCACGAACGTGGTTACCCCAGACTTGTGCGTCATTACGCCGATCGGGTATGACCACATGGACCGCTTGGGGTATTCCCTGAAAGAAATCGCCTGGGAAAAGGCGGGAATCATCAAGCCGGGGGTTCCTGTGGTGGTGGCTTACCAGCGGGCGGAGGCGTATCACGTACTGATTAGTGTGGCGCACGACAGAAAGGCACCCATAGCTCTTCTGGCTGAGTGGGAGCACCAAGCCCTGGGCTGGGATTTAGCAGGGGGCAAACTGCTTCTGCCTGAGATATCGCCCACGCCGTTTGCAATCCGCCTGCTGGGTGACCATCAGTTGCAGAATGCCGCTACAGCAGCTTTGGCTCTGCACCAACTCACTGCCTTGGGCTGGCAGATCAGCGCTGAGCACATCCGGGTCGGTCTGTCCCACACAGAATGGCCGGGCCGCCTAGAAGTAGTCTCCACGGAGCCGCTGGTTGTGCTGGACGGGGCACACAATGAGGACGGGCTCAAAACCCTGGCTGCTGGGCTGCAGCATCTCGGTCAGGGACTGGACAGGCGCTGGACTTTTGTGTTTGGGATGCTGTTCAACAAAGACCTGGCTCTGTTGGATCTGCTGCTGCCCTTGGCTGAGCGCTTTGTTTTTACCCAAGCGGAGCGCGCGAGATTGGCACCGATGCCGCCAGAAGCAATGGCTGCGTACGTCCAGGCCAAGCAGGCGCCAGCAGAAGTCCGACTGCCGGCAGGGGAAGCCCTACGCACGGCCCTGTCAACACCGCCAATTTGCGTGTGCGGCTCGTTGTACTTAATCGGCAACATAAAGAGGGATTTGGCTGGTCTAGGAATAGTAACCCAATAGGGATGCTTAAGGAGGGATTGGCGTGCGTTCCCAAGCAAGGAGAAAAAAGCAGAAGCGCAGCGGTGGCAAGGAAGGGATCAACTTTGCGATCTCACTTATCACCATGACCGTTGTGTTCGTATTTGTAGGATATCTCCTGGGGCAGTATGCGGTAAAGCTGCTGCAGAGCCAGCACAACGCCCAAGTGCGCATGGTGCAGACCACGCCGGCAGCATCGTCCCGATCTAGCGTGCAGCCACAGTCAACCACTGCACCTGCAGCGAGTGTGCCAGTCTCGAGCGAGCCAGCGGCTGTGGCTAGCCAGTCTACGCCTTCCCAGACTACAGCCACTCACGACTCCAGCACATCCGAAAGCGGCAGCCGAGGGACGCTCTACCGCGTACAGGTGGGGGCGTTTTCGTCGCGGGAAAACGCTGATCGCCTGGCAGCTCGTTTGAGGGAGCTGGGATATGACGCAGCGATCAGCAGCGGCCCGCCGTATCGGGTGCAGACGGGCGCCTTTGCCTCTCGGGACAACGCTGTGCGCCTGAGTGAAGAACTGCGCGCGGCCGGGTTCGAGGCCGTAGTGGTGAATTAGTTGACACAAGCTGCCATGTCTGCTATCCTAGACCAGGAATACTTGTGATAAAGGGGGCGAGCACATATGGCACACGTAATCAGTTCCGACTGCATCAGCTGCGGCTCCTGTGCAGGAGAATGCCCAGTTGAGGCCATCAGTCAGGGTGATGAGCATTACATAATTGATGCTGATGCCTGCATCGACTGCGCGAGCTGTACAGAAGTTTGTCCGGTAGGCGCCATCAGCCAGGAATAATTAGGTATATTCTCCCTCTTACCCATCATAGGATTGGATGGGTGGGAGGGAGCTTTTTTGAGAAGAAGGCGGCGGCGCAGATCACAGCGAGGTTGTTCAGTAACAGTGTTCTTGCTCTTCATGGGGCTGATCATCGGGGTTCCCATACTACTCGTGCGAAGCTGCACGTTCTCTTTTTTTTCGCCCAGAAAAGTGCCCCTTGTTTCGCTGTGGGATGAA
>JAAYMI010000181.1 GCA_012521465.1 Bacillota bacterium
CCCTCGGCCGTGCTCTCCCGCCCGAGCCGCCTCGATGGCAGCGTTCAGAGCTAAGAGGTCAGTCTGGTCCGCGATGCTCCCAATGAGGCTTACTATGCTGTTGATTTCCTCTGACAGCTTGGCCAAACCCGAGACATCTTCTGCCAGCTGCTGGGCATTCTGCCGCAGCTGCTGCATCTGGCTGACTATGCTGGTCAGCGCATGCTCGCCCTGCGAGGCCCGGTCAGCCACTGCCGAGGCCGCGCTGCCCACCGTCTGAGCGTTAGAGTTGACCTGGTCTAGCGTGCTGGAGAACTCATTTGTCGTACTAGCCACCTCTTCCACAGAGGCACTTACCTCCTGGGCCGCTGCCGCCAGACCCTCGCTGTAGCTGTTCAGCTCTATCGTGGTACTGTTCACCAAGGAGATGGCTTCTCTGATCCTCGCTATGGTATCGTTCAAGGCAGTGGAGACTAAGCCCACCTCGTCGTGAAGCGCAACCTCTGAGATAGAGGTCAAGTCACCGGCGGCCACAGCCGCAATGACCTTCTGAATTCTGCGAAGAGGGTTGGCGATGCGGTGTCCCACCGCTGCAGCGGTGACGAGGCCAACCGCGATAAACAGCAGCGAAAGGCCAATGAGGACACTGCGCAGCTGGTTAACTCCGGCCAGTACTTCATCTCGCATGGCCCCGACGGCAATCGTCCATGTTGACGAGGGGACAGGAGCGATACCCACGATGCGCTCATCCCCATCATCTAAATGATAGCGAATCACTCCGCTGCCAGCTGCTGCTTGGACAGCTTGACCAGCCGCGTACAGCGGCGTGCTGGGATCGAAAATGCTGACCTGTGCAAAGACCAGCTCACGGTCGGGGTGGGCGAACAGGGTGCCGTCCTGGCCGAAGACGTAGGCCCACCCAAATTCGCCAAACCCCAGTTCATCAGCGATCTCGCTTACGACCCCTGCATCACGGCGCCCGATCAGGACACCCAGAACGCTATCTCCCACTTTGATCGGTACAGCGTACATGAGCACGAGGCTGTTGGTAACGCGGCTCACGATCATGTCGGAAATCACCGGTTCCCCCGCGAAGGCACGAATTACGTAGTCTCGATCTCCCAGTGCTGCCGTGCTGCCGTCTGCGTAGCGGGTCGTTCCATCGGGTGAGACTACGCCTAAGGCGAGGAACTCAGGTGTGCGCGCCAGCTCCTGCTGCAAGACAGCGGCCTGCTGCTCCCAATCCATTGTCTTCAGCTCCGCCCGGTCCGCAAGCAGCTCTAGAATGGCAAGGGGTGTCTCCAAGCGGCTGGCCAGGTACTCGCCGGCGGTAACCGCCTGCATCTGCAGAGCGCGCTCAACTTCCCTCACGACAGCAGCTGCGCCGTTGTAATAGGCGAGAGCGCCAAGGCCCACAGCGATGATTAAGATCAGTGCACCTGCGTACAGCGCAATTCTGGCGGACATCCGGCGGAATTTGAACATGAAACCCCTCCTGCGGTGAATGGTATTGATCGTGAACAGCGTCACTACTCAGATTATCCCAACAAATGGGCACAAATGTCAAGCAAAGGCCGGGCTGGCCGCGCAAGTAACGCTGCTTCTGCGGTAGAATTGTTAAGTTTCCGGGCGAGAACACAGGACTTGGCCATTGCTGCAGCGAAGTATATGTCACCAGCTTATATGCGGTTCGGGCCAACAGTCAGCTGTGCAAGCGAGGTGCATAGTGTTGCGTGCGAAAGTGAAGCGCTCCGTAAGTTTCGGGCCGTACGTCATCCCCATGCTTATGCTCATCGCAGCCTTCATCGCTACTGATTTTCTCTTAGTCCGGGCGATCCGCGGCTATTTTTCCAACATGGTGCAGACCCAATCCATCAACTATGCCCGCATCTACACACACAGCCTCACTAAGACCAAGGAAGCGTACGACCTCATCAACGAGCTTTTAGAGGACAAGCTCCTCTCGGCGAGCGGCACAACCGCGCTGTATTCAGCCCACATGACCAGTGAATCCCTTACTGGCCTTGCGCGCCTTCTGGGAGTGGATGACATCTTTATCTATAACGCTGAGGGAGAGATTGTTCATTCTAACCGAGAGGAATACCTTGGTTGGCGGGCCGAACCAGGCCACCCAGTTCATGACTTCCTGACGAGCGGTGCCAGCGCTGTGGTAGAGGACATTCGCGCCGATACTGAATCGGGTGAGCTGTACAAGTACGGTTATTTCCGCGGCGAGGAAGGGCAGTTCGTGCAGCTTGGCATTAAGGCGGATCGGGTTGCGGCGCTCCTGAAAGCATTCGAAACGGGGTATATCTTGGACGAACTCGGGGACTGGAACTGGTGGACCAGGTCTACTTCATAGACGACGAGTTTGCCATCACTGCCAGTTCTGATCCTTGGGCTTTGGGGACGCAGGTTGACGATCCTGCGGTAGTGGCTGCGCTGGCTGCCGGTGAGCCGTACGCCCATACCCGCTTCGACCAGCGCCGCGCCGAACAGTTTTATGAGGTTTATGTTCCGGTGTTTACCGGGGCCGACTATGCCGGAGCGCTCGTGATCAGCATGTCTACCGAGCCAACGCGGGCCATGGTCCGCACCGCTTCGGGGCTTGCAGTGGTCGCAGCCACAATCGGCTTTGCCACCTTCTCTTACGTCATCCTGTCCCATTTTCAGCACAACAGAGAACTCGTCGCTTTGGCGTATCAGGATTCGCTCTCGGGCCTGCCCAACAAAGCTTACTTGATGGAGGTTCTCGACGAAGCACTCGGGCGTGGGCTGGATCGGCCCCAGGCCATCATGATGATTCACTGCCGCAATATCGGCGCCATCAACTCGGCATACGGATTTGACATTGGCGATCGTGCCCTCTTGGAGCTAAGCCGAAGGCTGCAGGCTTTTGTCAGCGAGCAGCGTCGGCTGTTTCATTTCGCAACA
>JAAYMI010000182.1 GCA_012521465.1 Bacillota bacterium
AAAGCATAGAGTCAAGGCCTGGAATACTACTGCGTCATCAGCAGAGTGTCCAGGTCCTTTTCTTAGTTGCCAGTCCTGCCCTGGAGCGGCCGGACTGTAAGGTTCACGGTGATGGTATCGGAGATGATCAGGTACTCCAAGTCCAGCTCAAACTGACCCTGGTCTATTCGAACAATGCGCTTTTGAAAGACAGCTGCCACCAAAGTTGGGTCTATGCTGCTTACTTCCTGACCGATGAGGCCATCAATGAGTTGGCGGGCGTGGTGTGCCAGCTTGAGATTGAGATGCTGGTCGCCAGTGTTGAGTTGGATAGAGACTGCCCGCACCACCCGGGTGCGTCTTTCTGTCAGGCTTTGTTCCAGCATGCCGATGCGCACCTGGGATTCGCTCAGTTCACTCAGGAGCATCTCCCGTTCTAGATAGAGCTGATCAACGATATCCATGTTGAACAGCACAGTGCCAGATGCGCCGCACAGCAACCCTAAGGCAAAGATGGCCGCGGCGGCTTTGATGGTCTGCCGCGTTATGGCAAAGAACATCGTCTATTCACCGCCTGTTAGGGTAGTGACCAGCCAATAGCCGCTGGAGGCTCCCAACAGCGCTGCGATAATCACCGCCAGCTGGCGCAGAAGGGCAAAGACCTGACCTGAGAACAGGCCGCTTTCGATGACCCGCAAGGTGGGGAAGGTCCCGCCAATGGCCACCACAACTGCCCACATCCGCAGGACCCTAGCCATCTCTCGCATCTGCAGCCCCGGCGGCATGCGCGTGAAGAATGCGGCAGTCGAACCCAGGATGGCCCCCCCGAGAATGACCCCCAGGCTTGAGGCGAAAGCCAACAGGATTTCGCGGAAAACACGCAGAACCATTTACCATCCCCCATGCAATATCTATGCAGGACTTTACCCAATTCTGTCAGGGAAGGGGGCGGCGGATCTGGCGGTACCACTCTTTATCCACAGCGACTATTCCCTTCTGGAGTCAACGGTCACCATTCCCAACCTGGTTCGGCGCATCCACGAGCTGGGCTATGATGCCGTTGGCTTAGCGGATCATAACACCACCGGCGGCCATGTGGAACTTGCCCGAGAGTGCCAGAAGTACGGCATTGCACCCTTGTTCGGTTTGGAGTTGGACGTGACCTATCCTGAACCCCTAGGCGGGAGCACTGGCGGCGCCTCTTCGCGGCTCGTATTCTTTGCCAAAGGGCAGGAGGGTTACAGGAGTCTACTAGAGTTGTGCTCTCTAACACCACCTGTTGGCTTTCAACAGCTCGCTCCCTATGCTCAAAATCTGATCATGTGCAGCGGGGGAGTCTTGGGACAGCTGTACGCTCTCGTCGCGGCCGGAAAACGTACTGAGCTGAAGAATCTTGTTGCGGCGTATGACCAGCTTTTTGGACCAAACTGGTTTGTGCAGCTGGAATGGGATACTCCTACCCATTTTCGAGCTGCCCAGGAGCTCGCGGCCGCCTGTGGCGAACAGCGCTGCGTGGCAGGACAGCATGTATGCTTCTTAGACCCGGAGGACAGCCGCCTGCTCGCCGTTCTCACAGCCTTTCAGCAGGGTGTTGGGACCGATGCCGTATCCATCACCGCACGCCCACTCTTGGCCCGGTCAGAGTTTGTCGAGCGGTTTCGCGGCCTTCCCCAGGCTCTTGCAAACACTAACCTCCTAAAAGAGATGTGCAGTTTTGACTTGCCGCGCCAGCAGGGGCTTCCGCGGCTCCCGGAGGAGGTAGACTTCAGGCAGGCAGTTCTGGAGGGAGCAAGGCAGCGTTACGGGGAACTAGAGGGAGAAGTGGAGGACCGCATTGCCCACGAGCTGGCCGTGATCCAGGAAATGGGGCTGGCCGACTATTTCCTCGTCGTAGCTGATATCGTGCGCTTTGCCAAACAACAGGGTATTCCCGTAGGACCAGGTCGGGGAAGCGCTGCAAGCAGCGCAGTGGCCTATTGTTTGGGAATTACCAGCGTCGATCCCATTGCCTACGGCCTTGTGTTCGAGCGGTTCCTAAATAGGGCTCGCCACAGCCTTCCCGATATCGACCTCGACTTCTGCTATGCCCGCAGGGGAGAAGTGCTGGAGTATGTGCAGCGCCGCTTCGACCCCGATCGGGTGGCCCTAATCGGAACTTACGGCACCTTCGGGGAAAAAACAGCTGAGCAGGTCGTACGGCGCACCCTCAGGCATAACGATGACAGGACAGAAGTGAGCGCCCTCATCGCAAGACTTGCCGGTCTCAAACGGAACTTCTCTACCCATGCCTCGGGAGTGATTATTTCAACAGAGCCCATCACCTGTTACCAAGCAGTGCGCACTGACCGCGCCATCGCTGTAACGCACGGTGACATGCACTCCTTGGAGTGGCAGGGGCTGCTGAAGATCGATCTTCTTGGGCTGCGCACCTTGACCTTCCTGAAGCAGGCCGAAACAGAGGTGCAAAAACACCACCCCGATTTCAGCCTCGAGACCATTCCTCTGGCGGACACGAAGACCTTTGCCCTCTTGGGGCGAGGAGATACGGGGGGCATATTTCAGTTGGAGAGCGAGCTCTTTCAGGATCTGCTCCGCAGGATGCAGCCCCAAACCTTCCTAGAGCTGTCCGCACTCCTAGCTCTGGGCAGGCCTGGTCCGCTGTCCTTGTTTCCTCTGTATCTAAAAAACCGCGCCGCTCCAGAGAAAGTGCGCTACGCCCATCCGCTGCTGAAAGAGATCCTGGGAGAAACGTACGGTCTGGCGGTTTATCAGGAACAGGTTATTCAGCTTGGCCACCGCTTGGGCGGCATGAACAGGAGCGAAGCCGACCTTTTACGGATCGCGATCAGTAAAAAGGACGCCGGACTGATCAATAAGCTAGCTGAGTCATTTATCAGCGGCTGTATGCGCAGCGGCTTGAAGGCAGAACAGGCCCGGGAACTGTTTGCGGCGATTCGGAAGTTCGCCGGATACGCCTTTAACAAAGCACACAGCGTATGCTATGCCCTGATTTCCTGGAGAGCCGCATATTTGAAAGCGCATTTTCCCACAGAGTTTCTCTGCTGCTCCATGGAAGGCCACTCAGGCAGCACCCTGGAACCTTACCTAAAGGAATGCAAGCGGCTGGGTGTTCCCATCTATCCGCCTGATGTGCATATGTCAGAAGTGTCACATCGCGCTGAGGGCAGCGGTATCCGCCTTGGGCTGACAGCAATCAAGCATGTGGGAGCGGCAGCGGCGCGGCTGGTCGTCGATGGTCGGCAAGGAAGCCCTTATCAGAACCTCCAAGATTTTCGCCGCCGTGTTAAGCTGCCGGACCACACCGTGCAGGCTTTAGTGCAGGGGGGAGCCTTCGATTCATTGGGCAAGCGGATGGAGCTCTGCGCCCAGCTGGGGATTGGGGTCAGCGACGGCCTCAGCATGCTGAAGGCAGAGCGGGAGCTTATCGGCGCCTATCTCTCCGACCATCCGGCTGCTCGATTCACGACATTCCTCCGCCAAATCAGCGGCGGACTAGCATTTGCGGCAGGGGAAATCACTAGGATTAGAGAAAGTGGAGGTGTGTTGGCAGGCGAAGTGGAGGACCCGAGCGGGTTCGTTAAGTTTGTCCTGCCCGCGGCTGCCGCAGAAGGCATGTCGCTCGAAGCTGGCTCGCTGCTTGCGGTGTTCGGATCCATGCAGGGCTCAATCCTCAACGGCAAGCAGGCGTTTCCCTTGGCGCCCACCCTGATCCTGCGGCCGCGAGACGATGGCCTACTGGACCTCCAAAGCACCTTGGCTAGGTACCCAGGGAGCACACCGGTAGTCCTCCGCCTCGGGCGTGATGTGCTGCACATCCTGCCGCCTTCCTATTGGGTAAAGTGGGGGCCGATGCTCAAGGCCTCCCTTGAGGAGTGCTGCCTTACAGTGCAGCTATTTGATCCATGGTAAGGAGGGATAACGTGGATACCAAAGCGGATTATGTTGTCATTCAGGCTCTGGAAAACGGAGTCACCATCATGGGACTCACCCGCGGCACCAATACAAAGTTCCACCATTCGGAGAAGTTAGACAAAGGCGAGATCATGATTGCGCAGTTTACAGAACACACTTCTGCTATTAAAATAAGAGGGAAAGCTAAGGTACTAACGGGTGTTGGTTCCATAATCCCAGAGGGGTATGGTCAATAAAGGAGGCCACGGCAAGATGTGGACGGTCGTGTACATCGCTCCTAACCGGCCAATCGCAGAAATGCTGAAAGGACTTCTGGAAGGGGCTGGCATTTTGGTTATGCTCAGGCCCATAGGGGTTCCCCACGCAGGTGACTCTGGCAGTGTGGAAATTCTTGTCTCACAGTCAGAAGCGGAAGAGGCGAATGAGATTATCGCAGCCTCGTTTAGTGGATAAAGGTGGAGTAGAATGCTGAATGTGTTTCGGAGCAAGCCGAAGTATATGACGGTCAAGCGACAAGAGCCAGAGCGACGCCCGGAGGTGCCGGACAATCTCTGGACCAGGTGCGACCACTGCTCACAAATGCTCTACAACAAAGAGCTGGAGAAGCAGATGTTTGTCTGCCGATGCGGTCACCATTTTCGCCTGTCCGCATACCAGAGACTGGGCATGATCGCGGATGAGGACAGCTTTGTGCCCTTCGCACCGCTTTACGCGGCCGATCCGCTCTCTTTTCCTGGGTACAGTGACAAGATCCGCAAGGCTCAAGAACTCACCAGCCTTGATGATGCCATTCTGATTGGGCACGCCCGCATAGGGGAAATCCCAGTGATTCTCGGCATCATCGATTTTTCGTTTATCGGGGGCAGCATGGGTTCGGTTGTGGGTGAACAGCTCACCAGAGGATTTGAGAGGGCCACGGCTGAACAGCTGCCAGTAGTTGTCTTTTCTGGAGGAGGCGGAGGTGCCCGAATGCATGAAGGCATTTTCAGCCTGATGCAGATGGCTAAGACGGCACAGGCCGTGGGCAAGCACAGCCGCTCAAAACTCCTCTTCATATCTGTCCTGACCCATCCCACCATGGGGGGAGTCTATGCCAGCTTTGCATCGCTGGGAGATATCATCCTAGCTGAACCGGGTGCCCTGATTGGGTTTGCCGGTCCTCGAATAGTTGAGGAAACGACGCGCCAGAAACTCCCGCCTGGGTTCCAAACTGCAGAGTTTGCGCTGGAACACGGCATGATTGATATGATCGTGAACCGGCAGCAGATGCGCAGTACTGTGGCGCGCCTTCTGCGCTACCACCAGCGAGGTGGCCGCCGATGAATCAAGTGTTTGAGTGGGAAAAACCCTTGGTGGAGCTGGAAGCGCGCATTGCCGACCTGCGCAAGTTTGTGGTAGGCCACGAGATTGATCTGACAAGAGAGCTTACCGAACTAGAGCGCCGCGCAGAACGGCTGCGCAAAGATATTTACGAAAACCTCACCCCGTTCCAGCGGGTAATGATGGCCCGCCACCCGAAACGGCCAACCACGCTGGACTATATCCGCATGCTCTTGGACGAGTTTGACGAGCTGCATGGTGACAGGGCTTTTCGCGATGACGGCGCGATTGTGGGGGGAGTTGGTCTGTTTGAGGGTATGCCGGTGACGGTAATCGGACCGCAAAAGGGCCGCGATACCAAAGAGAACCTCGCCCGCAACTTCGGCCTACCCCACCCAGAAGGCTACCGCAAGGCACTGCGCCTCATGAAGCAAGCGGAGAAGTTTGGGCGGCCCATCATCACATTCATTGACGTGGTGGGGGCCTATCCTGGCATTCAAGCTGAAGAGCGGGGGCAGGGCATGGTCATTGCCCAGTGCATTGAGGAAATGTCCTTTATCGAAACCCCAATTTTATGCATTATTACCGGCGAAGGTGGCAGCGGGGGCGCCCTAGCTATTGGCGTAGGCGACCGCATCTTGATGCTGGAGCACGCTTGGTATTCTGTGATCTCACCAGAAATGTGTGCCACCATTCTGTGGCGCGATTCGGCTCGTGCTCATGAGGCAGCAGAGCTTCTGCGCCTGACTCCTGCTGATCTGCTGAAGTTTGGCATCATCGATGATGTTATAACTGAGCCCATTGGGGGAGCTCATCGAGATCACGCGGCCATGGGACAGCAGATGCGGGCTTTTATTCGCCGTTACCTAGCGGAAATCTGCAAGATCCCCCACCGCCAGCTGGTGGATGAGCGCCTAGCCAGATTTCGGGCCATCGGCAAGTTCACGACAGAAAGGATGCCTCAGCATGAGTAGACGGGTAGGTGTTTTGACTAGCGGCGGAGATGCACCAGGGATGAACGCCGCCATCCGCACTGTTGTACGAGCGGCCATTCACTACAACATGGAGCCTTGGGCCATCTATCGGGGGTACCACGGCCTGATTCGAGGAGAGATGGAACCCCTAACCAGCCGGTCCGTGTCAGGAATCATTCAGCGGGGAGGTACCATCCTCAAAAGCGCCCGCTCCGACCAGTTCATGACCCCAGAAGGCCGCAAGAAAGCCGTGGAAATGCTGGAGCAGCATGAGATCGATTCCCTCATCGTCATAGGTGGGGACGGGTCATTTAAAGGTGCGCTAGCATTGGACAAGCTTGGGATTAAGGTGATCGGCGTGCCTGCCACTATTGACAACGATATCGCCTGTACCGACTATTCCATCGGCTTTGATACAGCTGTAAACACAGTTATGGACGCTGTCAACAAGATTCGGGATACGGCCAGTTCTCATGAGCGGGTCTATGTGGTAGAAGTGATGGGCAGGCACTCGGGCTACATCGCCCTGTATTCTGGCTTGGCAGGGGGTGCGGACGTGATCGTGATCCCGGAAGTACCGAATGATGTGCAGAGTATCTGCCAGCACATTAAGCACGCCAATAAGCAGGGGAAGACGTACAACATTGTCATGGTGGCCGAAGGGGCGGTCCCCGGGGGGATTGACGAGCAGTTTGAGGGCCCTGCCATGGCAATCGGCAAGTATATTCAAGAGCACACGGGTTACGAAACGCGCATCACTATCTTAGGCCACATTCAGCGGGGCGGCGCTCCCACCATGCGTGACCGGCTGCTCGCGAGCAGGCTGGCCTACCACGCGGTGGAACTAGTCTACCAGGGTAAGAGCGGCAGGATGGTAGGGGAGATCGACCATGTGGTGAAGTCTTGGGAACTGGAATACGCATTGGCTCAAGAAAAACAGATCAATCTCGATTACTATCATCTGTCGAACATCCTATCATCCATATAAGGCAGGGGGGACACACGTGCGGAGAACAAAGATAGTCTGTACAATCGGACCTGCCAGCGAGAGCCCGGAAATGGTGCGCGCCCTGCTGGAAGCGGGGATGGATGTCGCACGGCTCAATTTTTCCCACGGTACATACGACGAACACTTAAGCCGCATTCAAACCCTGCGGACGGCTGCGGCGGAGCTCGAACGCAACCTGGGCATTCTCCTCGACATTCAGGGTCCTAAGATTAGGTTGGGTCGCATGGAGCATCCCGAGGGCGTCTTTCTGGAGAAGGGCCAGCGGTATATACTTACCGTAGACCAGTGCTTGGGGAATGACCAGCGCAGCTTTGTGGACTATCCGGGCCTGCCGAAAGACGTGAAGCCTGGCTCAACAGTCTACATTGATGACGGTTTGATTGAGCTTGTGGTGCGAGAGGTACGGGGAAACGATGTGCACTGCGAGGTGGTTGTGGGAGGTCAAGTGACATCCCGCAAGGGTGTGAGCCTGCCCGGCATAGACGTTTCCCTTCCGCCTGTGACCGCCGAAGACATTGAGCACATTCGCTTCGGCGTGAAGCACGGAGTCGATTTTATCGCTGCTTCCTTTGTGCGCCGCGGCGACCATGTGCATGCGGTGCGGGAATACATCCGGGAGGCTGGCGGCAGCCAACTAGTCATTGCCAAGATTGAAAGCGAAGCCGGCCTCAGGCACATTGATGATATCATCGAGGCGGCTGACGGCATCATGGTCGCCCGGGGCGACTTGGGCGTGGAGATCCCCCCCGAGGAGGTTCCTTTGGCCCAAAAGATGCTGATCCGCAAATGCAACGAGGCGGGTAAGCCAGTAATCACTGCCACGCAGATGCTGGATTCCATGATGCGGAACGCCCGGCCAACGCGTGCGGAAGTGACCGACGTGTCCAACGCGATCTTCGAGGGAACTGACTGCGTCATGCTCTCGGGCGAAACAGCCATGGGCAAATATCCCGCGAAAGCGGTCCAGGTCATGGATAGAATCGCCCGCCGGATGGAGCAGGTGATTGACTATCAAACAGTACTCATGGAGAAATTGGCTTCGCCCCGCAACAAGGTCGGCGAAGCGATCTGCGCGGCAGCATGCCAGACCACCCTGGACCTGGACGTGAATGTGATTCTCTGCTCGACCCGTTCAGGCACTACGGCTCGGATGGTTTCCCGTTATCGTCCCAAAGCCATGATCCTGGCCCTCTGCCCTGATGAGGAGGTAGTAAGGCAGCTCACTATGACCTGGGGAGTTTACGCCCTCAAGGTGGAAGAAGCAGAGTCGATTGAAGAGATGATTGCCAACGCCGTTGCTGAAGCAAAGGCCCGGAGTCTGGTTACGCCAGGCGAAATCACCACTATCGTGGCGGGCGTCAGTGTGGGCAAGAAAGGCAGTACCAATCTCATTCAGGTGCATGAGGTGCAGTGATGCGTGTGGGAAAACTTCCACCAGAACTTCTCCAAGAGCTAGTACTGTCTAAGCTCAGCGTGGAACGGGGAGATGTCTTGGTACACGCCGGCTTAGGAGAAGATTGCGCAATCATTGATTTTGGCGAAGAGGTCTGCATCATCTCCAGCGATCCCATCACGGGCGCGGTGTCAGGAATTGGCGAACTTGCAGTAAATGTGGCCTGCAACGACATCGCCGCCTGCGGGGGCAGCCCCGTGGGCATCCAAGTCGTACTACTTCTCCCCGAAGAAGTCTCCGAGGAGCAGATCGGCGAGATCATGGCAGACATCCAAAGGACCGCGGCCAAGCTCAACGTGGAAGTGATCGGGGGACATACGGAAGTTACAAGTAGAGTGCGGGACTGTGTGGCAGCCGTCACGGCGATCGGCCGAGCGCCCAAAGATAGATTCGTCACCTCCAGCGGTGCACGTGCGGGCGATGACTTGGTGCTGACCAAGGGTGTGGGAATTGAGGCGACTCTGATTCTGGCCCAGGATTTTCCTGATCTGCTGCAGGGGTATGAGGTTACTCCAGAGAGCCTTCAGTGGTTTAGAGAGAGGCTCAGTGTGGTCCCGGAAGGTGTGTTTGGAGCCGAGTTTGGAGTCCATGCCATGCACGATGTGACCGAGGGCGGCCTTCTAGGGGCAGCCGCGGAGCTCAGTAGCGCCTCCGGTTTAGGCTGCGTGATTTGGGAGAGCGCGGTGCACATCCCGCCACTCACCAAAGCCTATGTGGATGTGCTGGGGATCGATCCCCTCAAGCTACTTTCATCGGGGGCAATGCTCATGGCGACCGATCGAGGTGCTGAGCTGGTGGAACAGCTCCGGCAGCGCGGCATTCCAGCATATATCGTCGGCCGCATGACTGAAGGATCCCAGCGGCAGGTGATCCGCAGCTGTGGTGCGGCAGAAGAGTTCCCCCTGTTTGTCCAGGATGAGCTTTGGCGCGTTCTCGCTGAGGAGTAGTCATAAGGGATAAGCGACGGCGTGGGAGTAATTTACTGGTGGCATAGTTA
>JAAYMI010000183.1 GCA_012521465.1 Bacillota bacterium
ATCTTCTTCGATACCGATTGCCTCTCAGCATTCCTTTGGGTAAAGGAGGAGCATCTTCTAGTAAGCCTTAACCTCGGACAACTGGTATTGCCGCGACTAGTGCACGCTGAACTCTCAAACCCGTCCGTTCGCCACTTGGGTAAACAGGTAGACAAACTGATTAATGGCGGCCACATGCGTATCATGGAGATAATGACTGGGACAGAAGAAGAAAGACTGTTCCGCAAAATGACAACCAATCCTGTGTGCGGTTTGGTCCCAATAGGACGAGGTGAAGCTGCGGCTTTGGTACTAGCAAAAGCCCATGACGGTGTCGTTGCTAGCAACAACCTCAAAGATATAGGACCGTACATCGCGAGATGGGGATTACGAAGAATGCCTACAGATTCTTTCTCAAAATACTACAGTCTGGTCTATCCCCAGGACGAAGCCGCTGCTAGTTCCGAATGATAATCGATACGTATCATAAAGAGCAGGAAGATGACCACCACTCCTCTAGTCTCAAGAGAGTAATGGTGGTCATTGCTCGTCTTTGAACACGCGCGTCACACCGCCTTTCGCCCATTCCCTACCTTACTGCGGCTTCAGTCTCCCATCAAAATCCTCTCCATCCTCTGGCTCTAGGGGAAACTTCACCGGACGGCGGTCCCTGTTTGATCTGTAGATCGCCGTAAAGATCTCCACAGTCTTGCGGCCTTCTTCACCGTCCACCAGCGGCCTTGTCCCATCCGTGATTGTTCGGAGGAAGTCCTCAATCTGCCGCGCGTGGAAATACACCATCGGATCGATCTGGGCAAAGAAGGCTGTGTCTTCAGCCTGCCACTTCTCCAAGAGATGCTCTTCGCCCTTAACTGTCCACAGGTCATTGATAGGAGGTTCAGTGATAGTAGACATGCCGGCAATAAACATCGCGCCGCCATCGGTCTGAACACCGACGGATGCTCCGTTATCCCCGTGGACGTGCACTTTCCCGTACAGCGCAGGGTTTTGCGCGTTGCTCACCAGGATGTTTCCTAAAGCGCCGTTCCGAAACCGGATCACCGCCACTGCCGTATCTTCTACCTCAATGTATGCGTGGTTGAGATTGGCCCAAAAGCCAAATACCTCGTCCACCGGACCCATATACCACTGCAGGAGGTCGATTTGGTGAGCGGCCTGATTCACCAACACACCCCCACCTTCACCCCGCCAGGAACCCCGCCAGGGATCGGAGCGGTAGTAGGCCTCATCCCGCCAGCCCAGCATGGTCACGTTCCCCAGGATCGGCTTACCGATTTTCCCCTGCTCAATCGCCTGCCTAACCCGCAGAGCCGCAGGGTAGAAGCGCCGCTGACTGACGGTTCCGACGGTCACCTGGTGCTGTTTGGCTGCCAGCAGCATGGCATCACAGTCCTGCAGCGATGCGGCGAGGGGTTTTTCCACCAAAATGTGCATACCCGCCTGGCAGGCCCTCACCGCCACTTCCGCATGCGCGGGATGGGGCGTGCAGATCACAACCGCTTCGATTCCACCCACTGCGGCCATTTCCTCAATCGTCGGATAGGCTTCAACCCCGTACTGCTGAGCAAACGCCTTGGCCGTCATTGGATTCCGGCTGTATACCCCTTTGAACTGCACTTGGGGAAGGCTCAGCAGAGCCTGAGCGTGGAGGTGCGCCCCTTTCCCACAGCCGATAATCCCAGTAACAATCTTCCGCATCGTGCTCTCTCCCTCGTTAAGGTTTCAGGATAACCTTCATCAATCCAGGCTCGCGCTCATAGAGCCGCCTAAACCACGATGCTCCCTCCCGCAGCGGTACTGCGGCGCTGATCAGCTCCTTGACACTGATCCTTCCCCGGCCCATGAGATCTAGGCAGACTGGGTACTCCCCATTAGAAGCGCAGGAACCGTGCAGAGTAAGTTCCCTCGTGACCACTGCCTGCAGCGGAAGCTCCACCTTAGGGCTGACATTGCCCACCAAGACCAGGTGGCCTCCCTTTTTCACGGCCTGCACCGCCAGATTAACTGTGGAGCTGATTCCGACCGCCTCAAATGCCGCATCCACCCCTTCGCCTCCTGTGAGGTCACGAATTTCTCCGAGGGGGTTTTCTCCATCCGCCCGCAGACAGCTGGTGGCACCAAACTGCTCAGCTAAGGGGAACTTCCCCGCATCAATGTCCACGACAATGATCCTGCTGCAGCCAGCGGTGCGCAGGGCTTGGATCAGCAAGAGACCGATGGTTCCCGCGCCCACTACAAGGGCCGTATCATTGATCCTGATCGGTGCACGGCTGACGGCATGAACTGCGATGGAGACAGGTTCCACCAACGCCCCCTCCTCAAAAGACAGCTCTGCGGGGAGGTGGTAGCAGATGTGGGCAGGCACCGCGACATATTCTGCGAATGCCCCGTCTTGGCGGTAATCCCCGCAGGATACTCCCAAGACCCGGCGGTTGTCGCACAAGTTTACCTGTCCTTTGCGGCAGTAACTGCACGCTCCGCAGTAGATCGTGGAATCAAACGTGATGCGATCTCCCGGAGAGAATCCCTTGACACCGCTTCCGACCGCCTCCACGACGCCAGCAGCCTCGTGACCCA
>JAAYMI010000184.1 GCA_012521465.1 Bacillota bacterium
ATTTCCTTCAACTTGTGTCCGTTTTGGCGAAAAAAACTGTCTGGGGAAGGAAATTTTTCACCAGTGTCTAATCTTGACAGTAAGCCACATCCGTGTAGAGGGAGAGCTCTATGAACACTTTGGAACTGATTCGCTCCGCTTCGGACTCCTTCAGCAAGAGTGAGGCAGTGGTGGCCAACTACCTGCTCGCGCACCCTCAAAGCTGTAACGTATTGTCCATCTCTGACTTATCCATTAGTGCTGGCGTAAGTGAAGCAACAGTGGTGCGGTTTACGAAGAAGCTCGGCTTTAAAGGCTTCATAGACTTTAAGCGCGCCATCCTGCAGGAGCTGCTGCAGAACTCTAACGGTGAAGCCGATCCCATCTATGAAGAGATTCGCCTCGCTGACGATCCCGGCACGGTGGTAGCCAAGCTCCTCTGCCTGCACAAGCAGACTATTGACGCCACATCCCATGCTCTTGACAGGACAGGATTTGCCGCAGCGGCCGAAGCCATTGCCAACTCCATGAATGTGGTGTTGTACGGTCACGGGGGCTCGGGCTACATTGCTCAGAGCGCGATGTTTCAGTTTCTCACCGCAGGCATCCAGTGTTCAGCCCGGGTAGATGAGACTATCCAGGAAAGGTCCGCCGGTCTTCTGCAGCGGGGACATGTGGTCATTGCCCTCTCCCACAGCGGCGAAACCCCCAGCCTGATCCAAGCCGTGAGGATTGCCAGGCGGCACCATGCACTGACGATAGCCATCACCAACGACTCCGCCTCTTCCCTGGCGCGGGAGGCAGACATTTCACTCTGCACCAGCGTGGCCCGGACTGCCATCGGCGCCGAGGCGGGAGCTGTGCGCATCGCCCAAATGGCCATTCTTGACGCGTTAATAGTAGCGGCAACTTTAATCAACAAACAGCGCTCCAGCGTTTTCGCAACTGATCTGCGTTAAGCAGCGGGCACTAGGGGGGAACGATTTGCGGCTGATATCATGGAATGTGAACGGACTTAGAGCGTGTCTAAATAAGGGGTTCTTGGACTTTTTTTGGGAGATGGATGCGGATTTCTTCTGCGTACAGGAAACAAAGCTCCAAGAAGGCCAGATAGAGCTCGAGCTCCCTGGCTACGAACAGTACTGGAACAGTGCGGAGAAAAAGGGATATTCAGGAACAGCGATCTTAACGAAGCACCTTCCTCTGCATGTGACCCGTGGCATCGGTCGGGATGAACATGATGGCGAAGGGCGAACCATCACCCTGGAATATGACACCTTTTTCTTAGTGACGGTGTATACTCCCAATTCGCAGCGAGGGCTGGCACGGCTTGACTACCGCCTTAAGTGGGAAGACTGTTTCCGTGAATACGTGTCGACCCTAGCCCAGACAAAACCTGTAGTCATCTGCGGGGATCTAAATGTGGCCCACAAAGAAATCGACATCAAACGGCCGGAAGCCAACCGCAGAAACGCCGGCTTCACCGATGAGGAACGCGAGAAGTTCACGAAGCTCTTGGAAGCCGGATTCGTGGATACCTTCCGCTATTTCCACCCGGACAAAACGGACGCTTATACCTGGTGGGCGTATTTTGGCAAAGCCCGGGAGAAGAACATCGGCTGGCGGATCGATTACTTCCTCGTCTCAACAGGTCTGCAAGATAAACTGGTTGATTCCTATATTTACGATCACGTCATGGGCAGCGACCACTGCCCTGTAGGCCTAGAGCTAAAACTGGCCTAATATAGACGAAAAAGCACCACCGCAGCCAGACCGCTGCAGTGGTGCCTTTTTTTGCCTTGAGGTCCTTTTAGATAAACGCTAGGATCACGAAGTTGATGATAAACAGCACCGTTGCAACCCCGAGGATGGGATTAATCTCATGTGCCTTCCCCTTGATGATCTTCACCAAGCAGTAGAAGATAAACGAGGCAGCAATACCGTACGAGATGCTGTAGCACAGAGCCATGAATACACCCGCAAAGAAGGCTGGTACCGCTTCCTCAAAGTCCTGCCAGTTCACGTCGGCAAAGGAAGCCAGCATCATGATGCCTACGATGATCAGTGCAGGAGCGGTGGCCGCTGATGGCACTGCGCTGATAAACGGTGCCAAGAAAGCACTCAGCAGGAACAAGGCCGCAACCACGACGCTCGTCAGGCCGGTGCGACCGCCTGCGCCGATACCCGCGGCGCTTTCCACGTAAGTGGTGGTGTTAGAGGTGCCGAAGATGGCGCCAATGGAAGTTGCGGTGGCATCAGCAAATAGAGCCCTGTCCATCTTGGACTTAAAACCAGAACTTGATTCCAGCGCCTTTTCGTCTTCTTCTGAGAAGATGCCTGTCCGGCGGCCGGTACCAATAAAGGTACCAATTGTGTCGAAGGTGTCAGACAGGCTGAAGGCAAAGATGGTCATGAGCACCAAAGGTATCTTGGCTGGGTCGCTGAACAAGGACTGCAATCCAGGATTGCCAAAGGCAGCGAACAAGGTGGTCTTGAGTTCTGACACGGCTTGTCCGAAGCTGACGCTCGCACCCATCTGCGTCACCCCGAATGGAATACCCAGCAGTGTGGTGACAATGATACCGATCAGAATCGCGCCTCTCACGTTAGCGATCAGGAGAATCACAGTGAAAATCAAGCCAAATAGAGTCAGGAGAACACCGGGGTTATTCAGGGGAACCAGTTCAGGGATACCAGCCGCAAAGCTCAGCAAACCGGCATTTTGAAAACCGATATAAGCAATGAAGATACCAATACCACCGCCGATCGCGTTTTGCAGGCCGACGGGGATGGATTTGATGATCAGCTTACGGATGCGTGTAGCGGTAATCAGGATATTGATCAAACCGCAGACAAACACCATGGCCAGGGCTTCCTGCCATTTGAATCCTAGACCAAGAACAACAGTAAACACAAAGAAGGCATTCAAACCCATACCAGGAGCCTGAGCGTAGGGGACATTTGCAAACAGACCCATGACCAGTGTGCCGGCAACGGAAGCAATAATGGTAGCAAGAAAGACTGCTCCCCAAGGCATACCAGCAATGGACAGTATGTCGGGGTTCACCATGATGATATACGCCATAGCAAAGAACGTGGTTAAACCAGCAACAACCTCAGTACGAACGCTAGTACCGTTTTCCTTCAGCTTGAAAAAATTCTCCATCACTACTCCTCCATCTTGTAGTTTCTCTTGCACTATGCAAACAGGAACCGGTTCCTGAGTCCCCCACAAGAAACAAAAAATCAGCCGTCGAGTGCTCGACAAGCTGAAAGATCCACACAAGGACGCCACAAGAGGTCCTTTTGTGTACGCGCTTATTGCTGCACTCATAGCGTAGGCAATATAGGTTGCCACGTAGAGACTCCTGCACCAAATTTGCAGGCTTATATGAGTAACATTTCCGATATGCAATTCACACACTTAAGTTATCACATCTTGCCGCGGAAGTAAAGAACAGAATGTATTAACTCAAACAGATGTATTTGAAAACGCTGGCTGCCGTGGGGCAGCCTCCCCGGGGCTAGCCAGCGTTCGGTACTGTCTTTACTCTAAACAGACCAGGCCCATAGAGCCTAAACCAACATATATTACTCTGCGCATCAAACACTCTCCAAACAACCTGTCTATACCGAAATGATCTTGCCTGGATTGAGCAGATTCTTGGGATCAAAGGCTGCCTTAATAGACTGCAGCAGGCGCAGCTGTTCTGGGCCGAGGGAATCCGCCAAATACCGCCGCTTAGCCAAGCCAATGCCGTGCTCGCCAGAAACCTGGCCGCTGAGCCGTTTTGCTTCGGTGTATATGCGCTCCATCGCCTGCTCTGTGAGAGCCAGCCACTCTTCGCGGGAGCGCTCGCCCCGAAGCATGTAAATATGCAGGTTGCCGTCACCCGCGTGACCAAAGCTCACGATGGGAAGCTTATACTCTTGCGCCAGCGACTCGGCAAACTCCACCAGCTCAGCAATGCGATTTGGCGGTACAACCACATCTACTTCATCTAGTTCGCCCATGCCCTTGATTGCCTCTAAGAAAGCACCCCGGCACTCCCACAGCCCCTCCTGGCGGTCGGCGGTGTTGGCGATAAACACATCAATTGCCCCCTGCGCCAAGCAGACTTCCGCTACTTCCGTGTATGCCCGCTCTAGTTCCGCAAGGTTGTTGCCTAAGAACGTCAAGAGCAGGTACGCGGGTGCCGTGGAATGGGGAAAAGACCGCCCTAAGTATTTTTCGGCGGCATGAATAATCTCCTGCTGGAAGAACTCCACAGCTGCAGGGATCTCACCGCTGCTGAGGATCTTGGGCACAGCCGCCACCGCCTCCTGCAGCCCGTCAAAGGGCACCAAGAGGCTGATCTGCCTACGGGGCAGGGGCAGCAGCTTGACGATAATCTTCGTGATCACGGCCAGCGTCCCTTCCGAACCGATCAACAGGTCCGTAAGGCTGTAACCTGAACTGTTCTTCACCACTTTCCCACCGCAGGTAATGATCTGGCCGTTGGGCAAAACCGCCTCTAGGCCCAGCACCCAATCACGGGTCACTCCATATTTCACAGCCCGCATTCCACCAGCGTTGGTGCTGACATTTCCCCCGATGGTGGCTGTCTTCTCGCCGGGGTCAGGCGGGTAGAACAAACCTACATCTTCCACGGCTTTCTGGAAGTCCATCAACAGTACCCCAGGCTCCACCACAGCCATGAGGTTTTCCTGGTCGATCTCCAGGATCCGGTCCATGCGGTCTGTGACAAGCAGAACTCCGCCGTAGATCGCCACTGCTCCTCCGCACAGGCCCGTACCGGCTCCCCGGGGAGTTACAGGAATACTGCGCTCCCAGCAGTAGGCAAGGATCTCTGCCACCTGCTCGGTAGTCTGAGGGCGCACGACCACTTCCGGAGGATGTCCCTCTAAGGACAGTTCGTCATGGTAGAAATCTGAGCTGATCGCCTCACCCCACAAAACCCACTCTGCTCCGCAGATCTCCTGCAGGCGAGCCAGATCAGCTGATGTTATCCGCGCATAGGCCATGGTTTGTGCCTCCCTTCAGATCGTGAATGAGCCCCTCAACAATCGGATAGAGATCGCCTACCAAACCGTAGTGGGCAATGTTGAAGATTGGTGCGTTGGGGTCGCTGTTAATGGCGATGATTAACTCGGCCCCGCTTGCGCCAGCGGCAAACTGCACTGCACCGGAGACGCCCACCGTGATCAGGAGCTTGGGGCGAATGGTTCTGCCGCTCAGCCCGATCTGGCGTGTGTAATCAGCCCAACCAGCCTCTACTAGAGGGCGGGTTACCCCTAATTGGCCCCCAAGGAGCTCCGCCAACTCTTCCAGCATGGCGAGGTCTCCTTTACTGCGCACTCCTCTCCCCGCTGCAACTACTACCTCAGCATCAGCAAGGCTGGTTTGGGGCGGCTTCTTCTCCGAGCTGATCACAGCCACTCCAGATTTTAGCTCCTGAGGAGGCAGCTGGATGTGTTCCACTTTCGCCTCGGGCATCCTCCTGGGAACCGCCCTCTCCATCACCTTGTAGCGCACGGTAGCCATCTGGGGGCGGTGCCTTGGTGTTACGATCTGAGCCATAATGTTCCCGCCAAATGCTGGCCGGATCTGTACCAGTTCTCCACCCGGCCGCACCTCTAGCCGGGTGCAGTCAGCGGTTAAGCCTGTGCGGAAGCGCACTGCCACTCTAGGCGCTAAGGAGCGGCCAATGGGCGTTGCTGCGAGCAGCACGATGCCAGGCCGTACCCGCTCAATTGCATTGGCGATCGCACTTGCGTACGGTTCAACCCTCATCAACCTTAGTTGAGGATGATCATAGCTGAGGCAGGTATCCACTCCATATTCCAAAACCTCTTGGCAAGCAGAGGAAATCCCCTCGCCGACGACAACGCAGTACAGCTTTTCCCCAAGCTGGTCGGCGAGTTCTCGGCCTTTGCCCACCAGCTCAAAAGTGACGGGATGCAGGCCGGCAGCGGTCCACTCCGCCACCACCATCACTCCCCGCCACTCGGAGGTGTCGACCACTTCTTCCCGCTCTTGCTTCCGGAGGAAAATGGCTTGTTCGGGGCACTTCTTTACACAAATCTGGCAGAGGCGGCAGGAATCTAGGACAACAATCTGCTCCCCTTCCCGCACTAAGGCAGCAAAGGGGCAGGCCGCAACGCACACCTCGCACAGCGTACATTTCTCGTGGTTGATCTCAATCATGCCATATCTCCCCCTACAAACTTCAGTTCCCTGAGCTTCTCCGCGAGCCGTGTGCTCAACTCTGCCGCTGAACCCTCCCAGATCTCCTGGCTTGTGAGGGTCTCGGGGGGAAAGATCCGCTCCACCTGGGTGGGAGAACCCTTCAGGCCGAACATCCTTACATCTTTGCCTAGATCCCCTGCCGACCAGTGAGTAACCGCGGCATCAGCCATGGCCAGCTTGCGGCGGTAAGACAGCAGGCGGGGCTCACCGATGCTCTTGGATACAGTGATCAAGCAGGGAAGCTCGATGGCAACTGTATCGATACTAGCTCCCCCGTCCCGCACCACATTGAGCTTGCGGTCGACAACTGTTCCGAGAGAGATCACGTTGGCTTCATGGGGCAGGCCTAAAATCTCGGCGATACCCGGCCCTACCTGGGCTGTATCGCCATCGGTTGTCTGCAGCCCGCAGATGATCACGTCAAAGCCGCCAATTTTCTCAATCCCAGCGGCTAAGGCTAAGGCTGTGGCTAAGGTATCGGCGCCGGCAAAGGCTCGATCGGTGAGGAGAAATCCTCGGTCTGCTCCCATCATGTAAGCCTCCCGAATCACTGCCTCAGCCTGGGGAGGGCCCATGGAGATCACTGTGACGCGCCCCCCATACTGCTCTTTCAGGCGGATGCCCGCTTCGAGGGCGTACAGATCGAAGGGATTGAGGATGCTGTCCACACCTTCTCTGAGGAGGACTCCTGTTTGTTCGTCTACTGCTACGTCCCGTGTTTCAGGCACCTGCTTGATACACACGATTATTTCCATCGTCATTCCTCCCAGCACTCACCTGCAAGAATGGTTCAACACTGGCGTTCAAATTCCTTCCTCTGTCAGATCTATGTGTAAAGCTTTTTTACTCAACAGCAGCACGGGGCGCTGCTCAAGCAGTATGGCGCGCAAAGAACCCCAGCGGCAGAACTGCTGGGGTGTGGGACGGGCCCTTTACATGAAGCGCTCCTTGAGATCTCCTAGCATCCGGCGCAGCCGTTCCGGCGTTTGGTAACGGGGATTTAGCTCCACCAGCGCAACAGCCTCACAGGCCCGGATGTCATCTGTCAGTGCTGCGTAAGGAATACTGCCATCCCCGGGAGCCCGGTGGAGGTCACCGAAGCCAAAGGGCAGGCTGTTTATTATCTTACCACCGGAGTTTGGATTGTAGAGTCCGAAATTATCGTGCAGATGCAGGTGCCGGATATAAGGCTGAGCCCTGCGCAGACCCTCGGCTAAGTCGAATCCCAGAACGTTAGCGGCGATGAAGCCGTGCCCGATGTCTAGGCAGAGCTTAACACTGGGATGAGCAATCTCCTCAATATGGCCAACCACATGGTCGATGCGAGCGGCGGAAAAGCCTGTTCGTTCCGGAAAAGTGAAAGGCGACAGCAGAGCGTTTTCCACACAGATAGTGACGCCCAACGTCTGGGCGCGCTGTCCGAGCTCAGCTAATGCCTCTCTCTCCCGCTTGCACAGTTCAGCCTCCTCCTCTGGGGAGTCAGGCTGCCCGCAGTGGTACACCACTATGGGGGCCTCAATCTCCGCGGCTAGCTCTAGACAGGCGTGGAGCACCTGTTTGTGCAGTTCGCCAAAGACCCTATCCATCAAGTTGGTCGGATCGGGGCAATGCAGTGTATACTTGAGATCGAAGGAAGAGACCAGCCGCTTGACCTCGTGGAGCCTCGACGGGATCAAACTGCCGTGAACGAGGACATCTAGACTGTGAGCCGCTATTTCCACCCATTCGAAGCCGGCTTCAGCAAACTTCCTAAGGTCTGCTTCCAGAACGTCCAACCGTCCGTCAATCCGACCAGAATCCGCATTAATCCCTATTCCCTGGATCACACGCTGTCCCCCTTAGCCTGCCAGCGGCACAGCCTGGCGATCTGCTTTGCCAAACAAGTGGATGCGGTGGGCTTGGGGACGAATCCACTTCTTCTCCCCTTGGCTGACCGCCACATCTGCCGGCACCAGTGCCCTTAGAGCCACCTCACCAAACCTGAAGTCCACCAGCTTGTCACGGCCGAGGAGTTCCACCATGAAGACGGTACCAGGCACCGCCAACTCATGTGGTTCATCTAAGAGTTCGAGGTTCTCCGGCCGCACACCCAGGATGAACTCCCTATCCCGCCGCGACTGCAGGGCTGCCGCGATGGCATCCGGAACCGGAATCTTCAGCTCTGAGCCGCAGCGGAACACTGACTTTCCGTTTTCCGAGCTGAGCTCCGCCTCCATAAGATTCATGGGAGGATCACCCATAAAGGATGCCACAAACATGTTGGCCGGTTTGAGCAGCAGGTCTTCCGGAGAGCTGTACTGCTGGATTACGCCGTTCCTCATCACGGCTACCTGATCTGCCATGGTGACCGCTTCCACCTGGTCGTGGGTAACTAGGATAGTAGTGATACCCAATTCCTGTTGGATCCGCTTAATCTCGGCGCGCGTTTCAATGCGGAGACGAGCATCGAGGTTGCTCAAGGGTTCGTCCAGCAGCAGTAGATCCGGATTCTTCACTAGTGCCCGGCACAGAGCCACCCGCTGCTGCTGCCCACCGGAGATCTGGGCTGGCTTGCGCTGAAGGAGGTCATCAATCTGCACGACCTTAGCAATGTCCTGGACGCGCTGTCTGATCTCATCCTTCGGAACCTTCTTCAGCTTAAGGGGAAACGCTATGTTCTCGAAAACAGTCATGTGAGGGTACAGAGCGTAGCTCTGGAAAACCAAGCCAACATTGCGCAGCTTGGGCGGAATGCCGTTGACCATCACTTCATCAAAGAAGATCTCCCCCCGCGTGGGCTGGTAGATTCCAGCCAGCATCAGGAGAGTTGTTGTCTTCCCGCAGCCGCTGGGTCCTAGGAGCGCCGTTACTTGGCCGTCGGGGATTTCCAACGAGATATTGTCGACCGCAACAACAGAACCAAATGCCTTGGTGATATTCTTCAACACTACAGCCGCCACGATGCATCATCCTTTCGTGCCACCAACGGTGACGGTCATGAGATACTTCTGTGTAAAAATGAAGAACAGTAGAACAGGCAGGATGTAAAACAGAGCCGTCGCTGAAAGCAGCCCGTAGTCAATAAACTGGAAGTCACCAATGATCGAGTTCACGTAGCTCGATAGTGTCCAGCTTTCCTTCTTCTGAATAAAGGTAATCACGTAGATGTACTCTGACCACCCGTTGATGAAGGAAAAGATGGCCATGGCGGCAATGCCCGGCTTCACTTGGGGCAGGATGATCTTGTAGAGGGTCTGCATGCGAGTGGCTCCATCAACCAAGCCTGACATCTCCACATCCCAGGAGATGTTATCGAAGAAGCCCTTCATAATCCAAATTCCCAACGGGAGCATGAGCCCCGCCTTTACCAGGAACACGCCTACGATGCTGTTTAGGAGGCCTAGGCTCCGCAGCACGTAATAGAGGGAGATTAATAGTGTTACCCCTGGAAAGGAATGGAGGATCAAGGTCATGGCCAGCATCATGTTGCGGCCAGGGAACTTCATCCGGGAGATGACGTACGCCGTGGGTGTAGCGACCAAGATCATAATGATGGTCATTCCCACCGCCAGCAGAAGCGTGTTCCAGGTCGTGCGCCACAAGTCAGGGTAATAGCGTGATGGGAGTTCCCACAAGAACCGGAAATTCTTGATCGTCCAGCCCTTAGGTAAGACACCGTATGCTAGTGTCTCACTGAAAGAATTCAGGACCAACCACCCGTATCCAAGAATTATGGGGAGTGACGCCACGATCAAGAAGGTGTAGATGAACAGGGTCAGCAGTCGCGCTTTGCGCTGCTCTTTTCTTGCCTCAATCCGCAGCCTTTCTGGGCTAAACCGCGGCAGGTGAGCAATTTCCTGCTTGAGCTGGGCCATTTAGATCACCTCGATCTTGGGTTCTGACATCATTTCACGGAAGCGGAACACGCGCCAATAGATGATCGACGCAACCATACTGATCAGCACAAGCACTAGCGTGAGGGCAGTAGCATACCCGAAGCGGTAGGATGCATAGTAACCACCAAATGCTTCGTTGTAGGCGTACAGCGACCACACTGTCGTCCGATAGAATGGTCCTCCGCCTGTGATGATCAAGATGTACTCGTACGATGTAAGCAGGGAAAGAGTCTGATAAGCCGTGACAAACATCAAAGGCCAGCGAATCAGGGGCAGTGTCACATAGCGGATCCGCTGCAACCAGCCAGCACCGTCAACCTCAGCTGCCCAGGTGTACTCCTTCGAAATGGAAGTGATGGCTGAATAGAACAGGATCATGCCAAAGGAGGCCCCAATCACGCCGTTAGTCAAGATGATTACGGGCATAGGATACTCGCTGATCCAGCTCACAGGTCTGCCTCCGAAGAAGTTCAAAATCCCATTAAGTAAGCCGTTCCGGGTTGGGTCCAAAATCCAAAGCCAGATCACACCATAGACAATGGGTGGCGTGAATCGGGGCAGGAGCCAGAGAGCTCTGAAAAACATGCTAGTCCTCTCGGCCTGCCGTTCAGCGATGTAAGAGGTAGCCAGCGCCAGCAGCAGACCGAACGTTACATTAAAGCACAAAAGCGTCCCAAAAACATAAAGCAGGGTGTTCCAGAACACCCGGCTGAGAATTGTATCCTGGAGCATTGCTTTGTAGTTGTCCAGACCAACGAAGTTCCAGCTTAAGCGGTGGTCCATGTTGGTGAGGCTCATGGTACCTGTCAAGACAGCCGGAACCACGTAAAAGGCCAGGATAATTAAGAGTGCAGGAAGCAGCAGCAAAACGATCATACCATAGCCCCGTCTTTTCACGTTCTTCACCTCGGATTTCTATGAGTGAGGGGCGTGCATCTGCAGCCCCTCACTCCGAGAGTTGTCTTACCGGATGATCAAGTCATCTCCAGCCGCCTGAGTCATCCTTTGGATAACAAGATCAACAGCTTGTGTCGGCGTCAAGGCACCGGTCTCTACGCCGCCGATTGCCTCATGCAGAACCGTAGCATAGCGTCCGGCAGCAGGATGAGCAGCGGTAAAGATCTGGTGCGGCACGAGCTTGGCAGCTTCCGCCAAGTACTCGCTTTCCAGGAAGCGTGGGAAAGCGGTCTGAGAGCGGCGGATAGCCAGTTTAGCTGCTTCCAAGGAGTGACGTGTATTCAGGTCAACCTCTGATGCCAAAGTGATCAAGAGGAAAGCCAGGTCTTTGTGGTGCGAAGGCGATGTGACCATGTATGCCAGTGGGTGGCCAAGCTGATTCGGGCGGCCCTTTTCGCTGCCGGCCGGGATCAAGCTCCAGGTGAGGTTCTCCCACAGGTCTTCTTCGGGAATACCGAAGTCACGCTGCCACTCTGCCCAGAACCACATTCCACCAGTGATCTGCATGCCTGCAGTACCTTCTTCGGCAATGGCTCGGTGGACTGCCGGCCACGGCCAGGTGGTCATGCCGCTGGGAGTAAGTCCATCCTTGACGTTGTCCGCAAAGAACTGCAGCGTCGCTTCTAAAGCTGCTTTGTCTATAACAAGTTTGTTGGTCTCAGGATCGTAGTAGTCGCCACCATAGGCAACCACAAACTGGAAAAAGTCGGGACCAGAAGTTGGCCGGTGAACGATGGGATAGTCCACTAAACCAGCGGCCTGCATTTCCTTGGCCAGGGCCTGCAGATCAGCGAGGAGGAACTCCTTCTCCTCCACTTTTCTCGCGAGGTCATTGATCTCATCTTCGGTCCAGCCCAAGGCACGGAGATGGTCCTTGCGATAGAATACCATCCGCACCTCTATATCCTGTGGAACACCCCAAATCTTGCCCTCAAAGGAGACGGACTCCCAGAGATGCGGGAAGAAGTCTTGGTAAGTAGACTCCCAGTAAGTCTGGACATAGTCATCAAGCGGCGCAAGCCAGCCAGAAGATGACCAGACGGGGATATCAAGGTGGCTAGAAACGAGAATGTCAGGAACCACATCGGGATCCCCTTCCTCACTGGCTAGGATCACCCGGCGGCGGAAGCTGTCCCACTCGTCTGTCCAGAAGTCGGCGTCTACCTCTACCCGGATGTCTGCACCAACGACTTCGAGGATGTGGTTCAAACGTTCTGCGGCCGTAATCAGGTTCTCTGCACGGTAGAATGCGGGCGTATCTGGGCCAACGGTCCATGCTCTAATGGTAATGACTTCTTGAGCCGCAGCACTGAAGCTGAAAGCCAAGAGCAGCGCGGCTGCTGCCAAAAGAACCAACAAAGCAACTCTTTTCATCGTCCTCAAACTACCTCCTTGTGATTGATATTCCCCATAGCGCACCAATCGATCCCGAAAACACTACTCCTATACCACCCCCTTAACATTCCCCCATGTTTTTTTACGTTCAGTTTGGTTACATGATAACACATCTGACATTAGTCGTCAAACAATTGTAATCTAAGGATGAAGTGCCTGCCCTTGTCCATACAATGCCCTTAAGTCAGTCACCGGGCATGACAAGAAAGGCAGAAAACCATGCTTTCTTGGGGTTCATTTTGGTTTAAATTGGTTGGTTTATGTTCACACACAGGGGGAGATGAGTAAAAAAACAGGCGGACAGCACGTCCGCCTGCAGTAGAACATTATCTGGATTTGGTTCAGGTTTCCGTCTAGGGCAGCACGAACGGCCGCAGATGATGAGCGGCGATGCGGATGCCATCGTAAAAACGCGCACCTACCCACGTGGTGGCGTGGGGTTCAATCACCAAGTCCCCGCGGTAATTCTTTGCATAGAGCACCGCCAGGAAAGCTCCCCAGTTTGTCTGGTCCATGCCAGCCGGCGGGTCTTCAAAGCGCTCCCCATCGATGATCAGCGTGCCTTTAGCATGCACGTGATAGAACTTGTGGCCCCAATCCCGGGACTCCCTGAGGTAATCTGCACCATCATAAATCGCGTGGGACGGATCGTACTTAATGCCCAGATTTGGCACCGCGGACAAAATCACTTCCCAAGCTTCGGGCCTGTGGGCAAAATTGCCCCAGCGGCAGTTGTACAACGCCACCCGCACCCCTCGGCAAAGTCCGTACTCCACAAGTTCACCTAGGACATCAACCGCCCGGCTGCACTTCTCGTCGAACGGCAGCCCGTCCCCCAAGCCGGCTCCGCACACGAAGGTGGGTACCTCCATGGCGTTGCAGAAGTCAATTAAACGTTTAGCATCATCCTGCTCCTTTTGGCGGATTTCCGGATCGTCACTTATCCGTTCCCTGCCAAACCGACCGATGGCTGTGAGTTGGCGCTGATATTTCTCCAGCAGCCGGCGGAGCTCAAAGCGGCGCTCTAGAAAAGCAGCCACATCAGGTCCGTTGACGTTGTGCTCCAGCACGGGGAGGTTTTCCTGCTGAGCGAAAGCAAAATCTTGTTCAGATAAATCACTGATAAAACCGAGGCGCACTGCATCCATCCCTTCCTTTAGTCCACTGTTGTCACTTCATATCCATCCCGACGGATGGAAACCTGCAGGCGCTTCCCTTGGAAAGCAAGCTTGAACCGAAGACTATGCCAGGCCTTTGGCAGCTTGGGCGTGACGGACAGCTCGCCGCTCTTAACCCGCACGCCGCCAAAGCCATGCACCACCGCCTGCCAGCAACCCCCGAGCGAAGCAGCGTGCAGCCCAGCATGGGTATTTCCCATGCTGTTGGTGAGATCGATGCGAGCTGCTTTTTGGAAGTAGGCGTACGCCTCTTCTGCCAGATCAATGTCATTGGCCACGATGCTGTGGATTGCGGCGCTGAGAGACGAATCATGCATGGTCTTGGGCTCGTAAAAGTCCCAATTGACCCGCTTTTCGGCCAGCGTAAACTCGTCGCCCAAGAGGTAGAGCAGCATCACTACATCAGCCTGCTTCAGCACCTGCGACCGGTTGATTTCCTCCCAGCCGTAGGCCTTCTGCAGAAGGCCGGGCACGTCCCGGTATTTCAGCACATCAATTTCCTGCAGTTCCATAAATCCTTCGAACTGATGCAGCAACTCTCCTTCTCGCGGCAGTCTTATTTTCGCTGCAATCACCTGCCAGTCCTGGAGCTCGCCCTCGGTGACTCCCAGCTTAAGGAGCACACATTGACCCGCAGGGGACTCTTTGAGCAGTTTCACCAGCTCCGCAGTCTTCTTGAGGTGCCACTGGACGAGGGCGTTTGTGTAGTAGTTGTTGTCTATGCCCTCTTTGTACTCGTCGGGGCCAATGACCTCCTTAATTTCATACCAGTCTCGATCGGGATTGTAGGAAACTCGGCTGGCCCAGAACCGAGCCGTTAAGAGCAGAATTTCCGCCCCTTCCTTGAGGAGGAAATCTCTGTCCCCCGTTACCTGGTAGTAGTTCCAGATGGCATAGGGAATGTCAACTGAGATGTGGTGCTCCTGCTTCCCGCACAGGATGGGAATGGGCTTTCTGGTGACGGGATCAATCCCGCCCACTTCGGGCGTCGTTTCTTCGCCGGTGTCAGCGCTTTCCCAAGCAAACATCGCACCGGAATAACCGTTTTGAGCGGCGTTCGTGATGGCACCAGGCAGGGTAAGATAGCGGTAAGTCAAGAGATTCTTCGCCACCTGCGGAAAGCTGTATAAGAAAAACGGCAAGATGAAGATCTCCGTATCCCAGAAAACGTGGCCTTTGTACCCTTCACCAGATAACCCTTTGGCCGCTACACTCACCCGTGGGTCGTTCCAGGGAGTCATCTGGATGAGGTGGAATACGGCAAACCGGACGACCAGCTGGTCAAAATGGTCGTCGCTGACTATCTCAATATCAGCCCACTGCCAGCGCTGCTCCCACACTTGCTGATGGACCTCTAGATGCTGGTCAAAGCCCTGCTGCGTTTGGCGGCTGCTTGCTGCTAGAGCATGGTGGAGCAGGTTGACAGCGCGCGGCAGATCCTGGTCCCGCGAAGTGTAGATAGTCGTGAGCTTGTCGATCCCTACGGTCTGCCCGCGCTTTCCGCTCAGCACGGCGTTGTACACGATGCGCCGATGGGCGTTCTTAAAGGACTCGTCAAGAAGAACGCCGTGCACCACGTGGTTCGCCGCCACCACCACCTGCTGTTTGGACTGTACTGTCTCCTGGAGGAGGTAGATACCTCTATGAGCATATGTACTGTGCTCGATAGATGTAAAGTGCTGCGTCCCGCTATTGGTCACCTGCCCGTTGAGGGCAGAGCGAAACTCGATGGGTCCATCGTAGTTCTCAGGCGTAACCGCAATGGAGATACCCACAAGATGAACGTTAGCCAGCGACACAAACCGACGGAACCGCAGAGCAGTTCTCCTCCCCTGCGGACTCTCCCAGACTACTTCGCGTGTTAGTACTCCCCCTTTGAGGTCCAAGACCCGCCGATACTGCAGAACTTGCCCCTGAGTGAGGTCCAGCTCTTCTCCATTCAGCAGGATGGAGACCTCTACCCAATCGGGTAGATTGGGGAGCTCGGTGACTTCATTGGGGTGCGCCTGATCGAACAGACCAGCGACAAACGTGCCAGGAGTACGCTCCCGGTAGAGTTCTTCAAAGACGCCCCGAGTACCCAAGTAGCCGTTGCCAAGCGTAAAAACGGATTCATAATGCCCCATCTTCTTCGGATCAAACTTCTCTTCCACCACGTGCCACCGCGGGTCTAGAGTCACGCTGAATCACCTCACAGAATAGTCTCAGCTCGATTGCTAGCCATTTCGTCTGCTTGTTTGGGCACTACCGTGATCTGGCAGCACACACCCGGTTCAAGGGAAATAGTCAAAATGCCGTCTGTTACAGGCTGCACCCTCCCAGCTACGAGGAACTCCGACTCCCGCCAACCCGTCCACTCGGGGAGAACTTCCACTGCCGCTGACCAGCCGGGCTGGTCTATGACAATCTCCAATTCAACGCTGCAGCGGCCTTTGCGGACCGCTAAGTCCAAGTGGGCCTCACCAATACGCAGCCGCCGGATAGCCGTTCTGCCCCAATCACCAGGCAGATATGGACGCAGCTTAAACCGCTTCTGCGGTGCGTTCGGTTCAAAACCGAGGAACTGGCGCACCACTGGATACACTACCCCGTACCCGCTCCAAGCCTGGACAACGCAGCCTTCGTCAGGCATCATCTCGCTGGGAGCTCCCGGAAAGCGCATGTTGCTGATGGCCACGATCTGGTTGATATACTTCAGTGCCCGATCCATATAGCCGTAGCGCGCCTGCGCGACAGCTGCGACCCCAGTGGAGATAGTCATGCGTTTCCCCTGAACGATCCCGTTGAGGTACAACCCGATTTCATCCGTGAACTCAGGTGTATACATCCTGGCCAGTGCCCGCGCCGCCCGTTCTTTGGGAGCAGTGCCAACCTCGAGGGGGCAGAAGATCACCCAGTTCTTGAACAGCCAGGGCAGCTCTGTATGCTGATCCTGAGCGGACTTGCACCAGGTTTCATATTCTTCCAGGGCAGCGCGCATCTTGGGATCTTCGTTGCCCGGCTGCTTCCGCATGTCATTCACCCGGGCGAGCAGCTGCTCCGGTGAAGCCTGCACATCGGCGTATAAACCCTCCTCTTCTAACCAAAAACGGGACTCGAAGTCTGCCAGAGCCTGGGCAGCCAAATCCCGGGCCTGCACCGCGGTTGCCCTGTCGCCGAGATATTCGGCCATCTGTGCGAGGCAGACTAGAGCCTGCTGAGTGTAGATAGCTGAATCGACCAGTTCCGCGTTCAGCCCGGCGACTTCCATGATGCCGTAGCCGGAGGGAAAGAGGTCACCATCCGCGTCCATCTCGCCCAGGAGCCACTGCAGCACCCCTTGGCGGCAGAGGGGGTACATCTCCTGCAGGAACTGGTCATCGCCAGTCCACAGCCAAGTATCATAGACTGCCATTGTGAAGTGAGGCGTTTCCTGCGTGTTACCGGGGTTGAACACCACACCATTGGTGACCACTTCGTGTATGATGCGGCCGCTGGCGTTTGCCTCCTGCGAGTACCTGGCTAGGAGCCGCAGAGTTGCTTTGCTCAGTTCAAACATGCCGAGCGGAAGCGCCCCCAAAAGCGCATAGCTGTTGTCGCAGCCAAACCACCACGGATAGGTGGGCAGTCCGGCGGCTAAGCCAAAGCCAAAGCCCGGCACATCTCGAACGAGCATCTCGTAGTTAACCTTCAGCCAATCAAAAGCAGATTCTAGTTCTTGATCAGGGAGTTCCACCGTGGACTGAGCTATAATCTGGTTGAGATGCTCCTCCTTCTCCCAGCGCAGCTCAGCGGCATTTCCCACCAAGAATCGCCATCCCTGGAGGGCCTCTTCCTCGCTCCTTGGCGAACTGGCCACAGCCACCACCAGTTCACCTCGGCCGGCCTGGTCCAGAGTCACATCGTACTCCAACAGCACCGAAGTGCCCCGTCCCGCCGTCTGTTCCGGCCCCCAGATCTCTCCAACGTCCCATCGCCTTACAGTGGCTGATGGAGATCCGAGCACTGCAAACCAGGGATTTCGGCTGTCTCTGGCCACTACTAGACCAGTATCTGCGTCAAACCTGGTTTCATCCGGCCCGTCTTCCCAGCCCAGCCTGTCGCTAAGCCAGACTCCCCGCAGTTCTGTGCGGGCAAGAAATGCCACTCTGATCCGGCGGGGTGCCCCACCCGTTTGGTCATGGCAAATTCGGTAGGTTACCAGCATACCCTCGTGATGACTGGGAATAAACACTTCTGCCTCGACTGTCCCCACGGCATCAAAACGGTACCAAAACCCCGACGCAAGCGGGCTGTGCCAGAACTTCTCCGCCTGAGGCTGCCAGTACACTCTACCGTCAATCACGAATCCTAACCAAAAACCGTCCAAAACCTTAATGGGATGGCTCCACAATCCCCCCATCTCTCCAGGAACATGGTGGCCGATGTCAGGAAAAGAGCCATCTTGGGCGCCGACGAGGTAGGTACGCCGGCCGCAGATGGCGTAAAGATCGTTTAGTCTCTGGGTCTTTTCGAGCTGAAACCGGTTGTCAAGGATCGTGGACATTACTGTTTCCTCCGTTCAGGGCTACATCCTCTAAGCTGCAGCTGTATCATCCCTTAGACCCCGTGAGGCTGATTCCTTGGATGAAGTACCTAGAAGTGAAGAAGAACAACAGCACACAGGGCAGCATCAGCAGTGTGGCCAAGGCCATGATGGGACCGTACTCAATGATGAAATCCGACTGGAACATACGCATCCCCAGTGCCAGCGTGAACTTGTCGAGCGTCTCTAGGTAGATCAAAGGCCCGAAAAAGTCATTCCATTTGCCCAGAAACTCAAAAACGACCACAGTGGCAAGGGCAGGCTTTGTCATGGGCAGAAGAATCTGCCACCATACCCGCAGAGTGCCGCAGCCGTCGATGATAGCTGCTTCTTCCACATCTTTAGATATGCCGGTAAAGAACTGCCGCAGAAGGAAGATGTAGAACGCACTTCCGAGAAAGCACGGCACCGTCAGGGGCAGCAGTGTATCATACCAGCCGAGCCGCCTGAACAAGATGAATGTGGGAATCAGGGTAACCTGTCCCGGCAGCATCATGGTGGTGAGCAGGACCATAAACAAGACCGTGCTTCCTGGAGCTCGAAACCGGGCAAAGCCGTAAGCCACAAGCGAGCTGGACAGGGGCACCCCGATCACTCCAGCCAAGACTGTAATCATGGTGTTCTTAAAGAAAGTCTTCATCGGCAGCACATCAAACGGCCGCCTGTAATTGCTCAGGACAAAGGGATCGGGCCACCAAACTTCGGGGTCCCACACTTGGAATTCGTTCTTGAAAGACGTGGAGATCATCCACAGAAAGGGAATCATGATGATAAACGCCCCAAGGCCGAGGATCACATACTGCACTGTCTGGCTGATCAGGTCGATCCCTGACTGGGTGCGAGTGAAGGCCCGAAATCGCGCGAGGATGGTAGGTTGAGGCGAGAGTGAGCGGCTCATGCTTTTTTACCCCCTATCTCTGTCTCGTAAAACACCCATACCGTTGATGACCTGATGATCAAGAGAGTAAAGAACATGATGATTACAAACAAGACCCATGCGATCGCCGAAGCATAACCCATTCTGAGGTTGCCAAAGGCCTGCAGATAGAGGTACAGCACGGTTACTAACGTGGCGTCCATTGGCCCGCCTTGCGTTGCCACATATGCATCGGTAAACACTTGGAACGACCCAATGATACCCATCACCAGGTTAAAGAAAATGGTGGGAGAAATCATCGGAACCGTAATGTAGCGCAGGCACTGCCACCCCCCAGCCCCATCAATGCGAGCTGCCTCGTAGAGCTGGACGCCAATGCCCTGCAGACCTGCCAAAAAGATGACTACGTCTCTCCCAACGCCCCACAAACTCATGATGATCAAGGCCGGCAGAGCCCAATCAGGGTCGTACAGCCAGCCGGGTCCTTGAATGCCAAACCAGCCTAGGATATGGTTGACGAGACCCACCTCAGGGTTGAACAACCAGCGCCACAACACTACCACTGCCACGCCGGAAACTACCGACGGGAGATAGTAAACGGTCCGAATAAAGTCCTTACCCCGGCGAATGTTGTTCAGCATCAAAGCAATAGCAAAAGCAAAGATCAGCCTGAGGGGAACCCCCACAAAGGTATATGTGGCCGTGACCCGCAGTGACTTGAGGAACCGCGCATCTCTGAGTAGGTTGGTGTAATTGGCCAAACCAATCCAGCTAGGTGGATTAAGCATGGTGTACCGCGTCATGCTCAGGTACATGGAATATACCATGGGGCCCGCCACAAATACCACAAAGCCGACAAGCCACGGGGAAACTAGAAGATAGAACTTCAGCGTATTGCTGCGTGAGAGTCTTTTGATCAAGTTCGCCCCTCCATCCCGCACAAGGATATAAACGATTGGGGAGAGTTGGCTCCTCTCCCCAATAGACTCGTTCTAGAGATTCTGCCGGGCAATCTCGTCATCGATTTCCTTTGCCGTCCTGGTGAACACTTCCCGCACGTCAGCATCGGTGAAGAAGATCTCTTCCAGCGCACGGACGAAGTATTCCCGACCGATTACGCCTTCAGGTGTACCTTTCAGGTCAAACGGCACTTCGGCATAATCAGCCAGCTTATAGAAGGTAACCAGCCGTGGGTCATCAAGCGCCCCCACATTCTCAGCAGCCTGCTTGTTAGCAGTCATACGGGTGCGGGCCATGATGGTCTGTCCTTCTGGACCAGTGAAGTATTTCAGGACGTCCCATGCCTTTTCCTTATCCTGCACCGTATCAAACATGGCGTAGCCTGCCCAGAACAGTACCGAAGCGTGGCGCTTCCATTTCGGGAGCACAGCTGTACCGAAATTCAGGCCAGAGGGCTCGAACTTGGTGGCCATCGGCCAGATTCCGTGGAAGTACATAGCCGTCCGTCCAGAGACGAACATCTGATCTCCGCCGCCCAGAGCCTCCATAGTGGCCTTGGTGGGGATTACCTTGTCAACACGGATCAAATCGGCAATGCGCTGAATGGCTTCAATGGTCGCATCGCTGTCCAGATAGCCAGTGGCGCGTGTTGCCTCCGGATTCATAACATCGCCGTTGTTCGCCAGAATGAACGGGATCATGAAGCGGGTTTCAGCCAGGTTACCGAAAGTAGCACCATAGCGCACCACCCTATTGCCGCTTACCTGGGTGAGAGCCTTTGCGGCAGCTTCGAAGTCGTCCCATGTCCACTCGTCGCTTGGGTACTCAATGCCAGCTTCATCGAAGAAGTCCTTGTTGTAGTACAGAACAAGCGGCGAAAAGTCTTTCGGGATTGCGAAAAACTCGCCATTGTACTTACCGTACTCCAGCGGTCCAGCGAAGAAGTCATCCTCGTTAATGCCGTTGGCCCCAGTCACAAAGGGAGTGAGATTGGTCAGTCTGCCTTCCCGGGCAAAGGGCGCAACGTCGCCATCACCGATCTGGAAGATATCAGGCGGACTACCCGCTGCCACTTGGGTCAGGACCTTTTGGAGGTAATCCGCGGATGTGCCAGGCGGAGATTGGGCAATCACTTCTACCCCAGGATTAGCTTCCATGTAGTTCTTTGCAATCTGCTGCTGTTCGGAGATTCCGTCAACGCCTTCCCAGCTGTACAGAGTGATGGCAGCACTGGCAAGCCCAGCACCAAACACCAAACTGGCCAACAGAACTACAACCAACAAACCTGCGTGTCTGCGAACCTTCACCTCAAGCTACCTCCTTTGTGTTGTATGTGCGCACGACAGTACTTTAACGTTAAAGTGCAGTGTCAAAACAAAACCAAGCTCCCGGCTTGTCCTTTAACGTTAAAGTTATCCCAAAACCACCAAATGACCCCATATCACCCCTTTCCATTCATTCTGAGATCACCTTGCTGTTAAGAATATTATAGCCCCGGGTATTTCATGTGTCAATACATGTGCGCGGATGCTGGAAATTCCCAACATGCACGAACTAACTTGCATTTTGACGGAAATTCAAATACGATATTAACAACTCCCAGTGAACTATATTTGCGGAAGGTAGCACGATGAAAAAGAGGGTAACGATCAAAGATATTGCGTCAAAATTGAACATCTCGCCTACGGCTGTGTCCCGCGCTCTCAATGACCACAGCGACATCAGCGAGTCGCTGAAGAAAAGGGTTCAGGAAACGGCAAGGGACATGGGCTACACGCGCAACGTGATCGCGAAACGTCTGGTGACCAACAACAGCAATACAATTGGCTGCTTTATGCTGGGCCGGCAGGACATCCAAGAAGAGACCTTTGGCTTCCACCTCATCGGCGGGATCATCGATGAGGCCAACCGGAACAACTACGACATCCTCCTCTTCACTACCAGCAGCAGCACCGAACAGGGCAAAGACTACATCGAGATGTGCCTGGAACGCCGGGTGGAAGGGGCCATCTTTATGGGACTGCGCCTAGACGACCCCTACTTGGATAATATCTCTCAAGCCCCATTCCCCACCGTGATCTTCGATACCGAGCTTCCGGGGACAAACGTGTACTGCGTCACCAGCGATAACCGCACCGGTATTAGGAGAGCCATGGAATACCTGTGGAATCTGGGCCATGAACGGATTGCTTTCATCGCCGGCCATGCTCAGGCCCAGGTTACTAAGATCCGGTTTGATGCGTATCGTGAGTTCATGGAAGGCAAGCATGCCTTCCTAGAAGGCCTGATATTTAGCGGGGACTACACGCGGCAGAGCGGGTACAGAGCAGCACAGGAGATCCTCGTCTCTAAGCTCAAGCCGTCCGCTGTGTTGGTTTCCAGCGACTTGATGGCGCTGGGCGCGATCCAGGCGTTTAAAGACGCTGGACTGCATGTTCCCAGCGAGATGTCGATCATCGGCATTGATAACATCCTGGCGTGTGAATATATTGAACCGCAGCTCACCACAATCGCCCAAAACCCATTCAAAATGGGTGAACAAGCGGTCAAGACCATAATCTCCTGTCTTGAACACAGAAAGCAGCCCCGCAGGCTGGCTCTAGAAATGGAACTCATCGTGCGGGGCTCATGCGGGCCCAATCCGTATAGCCACACCCAGCGGACCCTAGCGCTGCCCTAGAGTTCAGGCGGATCCAGGCATTGGCAGGAACTGGGCCGCACAAGTGGAAGTGATCAGCAGCACAATATAAGGGGGCACTGCGATGCCAGCGCGTTATTGGAGAACAACCGCTTCGCTTCTGCTGCTCACCGCGGCGCTGCTGCTGTTAACTTCGTGCCAACAGCCATTCCAGCCTACACTGCACGTACACGGTTCCGGTCTGGATATTACCCATCTCACCACTGGTACAATCGACGCCAATACACTCATTGCGGTCCGCTACAGAGATGAACAAGTAAGCGAGCAGATGTGCGGACAGGAATTGTCGGTCGATGTGTTTTCTTTTTCACCGGAAATCAGGGGGCGAACGTATTGGAGAGATACACGCACCCTTGTGTTTGAGCCGGAGCAGCCGCTGTACAGACAGGCCAAGTACCATGCAGTACTAGACCACGCTAGACTCCTCCCTGAAGAAAAAAGAGCAAGTGCCGCCCCAGTTGAGTTTGAGTTCGAAACCCTTGGGCAGCAGCTTGTCACACTCCGAGGCAGCTTTCTCCCGGCTGATCCTGATCGTCCTCAGTGGGTGCAGTTCCACGGCACCCTGCAGTTTGCGGAAGCGCTCACACCAGAAATGCTGCGGAGAGCGCTGCGGCTCACGTTGGACGGGATGCCCCTCGAGTACACATTAGCGACAGACAACTCCCGCAGTTTTCAGCTCAGATCGGCAGAGCTAGAACGCTACCACCACGCACCACGAGAAGTGGCTGTATCTATCGATGGAGCTGCCCTTCAGCTTGTCGATTCCCGTGTGGACCAGTTTACCCTCCCTGCCCTAGACGCACCCCTTACAGTGCTGGCCGTTGAAGAAGAGAAAGTGGCCGAATTTTCTCAGCTGCGCATCACCTTTTCTGACCAGCTCAAAGGCGAGAAGGATTACGCTGGCTACATGAGTATTGTTCCCACCATGAAATATGCCGTGAAAGTGGAAGGCAGCAGTTTGGTGGTGACAGGCGAATTCAAGCCGGGAGAGAAGTATCGCATCCGCCTCTTCCCAGGAATTGAGGGGGCAGCCGGGCAAACCCTTGCCCAGCAAGCTGATCTAATGTGGGACGTACGAATCTCCGATCGCATTCCCGCAGTGGAGTTTGTGAATGCGGGCATGTATCTCACCAGCAGCAGCAACCAGAGGATTGCTTTCCGCAGCATGAACGTGGAGCGCATCAGGCTGCAGGTCAAGCGAGTACCTGAAGCCAACCTAATTGAATTCTTCGAGGAAAACTCCTTCCTTCCCCAAAGCTCTTCCTTCACTTCTTACAACCGCTACGGCTTTCAGCGCTTCGGCGAAATCCTGGTGGATACTATCGTGGAAGTCGGGCGAGAAATGAACAAGTGGGTTTACTCGGAACTAGACCTCGGCGAGGTGCTGGCAGAGCTCGGCGGCCTGTACATCGTCCAGCTGAGTTTCGATGAGGGCCAGGCTCTCTACTTCCCCGAGGACCTTGAATACTGGGAAATCAGCAGCCATACTGCGGCGCGGGGCCGCGCCGTCAAGCACATCCTGGTAAGCAACATTGGCATAACCGCCAAGGAGATACAGGAAAACCTCTATGTGTTCCTCACAGATCTCCTTACGACTGAGTTGATTCCGGGAGCTGCCGTAACACTGAAGGACGGGCGGGACCGAGTCATTGATGAGGCCGAAACAAACGAGTCCGGTTGGGCACTGCTGCAAACCACCAGCGAAGCCCGCTATATTGAGGTACACACTGAACGTGAGTTTGCCATCTTGAGTCTCAGTTCGTCTCAGCTCAGTAACTCTCTGTTTGACATAGGTGGTGTGCAGAGCCAAGGTGGGATCGATGCATTCATCTACACGGAGCGAGGGGTCTACCGCCCAGGCGACAACATCCACCTCGCGGCCATTGTCCGCAACACAGACCATACTTTCCCCGCCGACCATCCCCTTACTTTGTCCCTGTATAATCCACAGGGGCGGCTGGTGCACGAGAAGGTGCTCACCAGCGCTGAAGACGGGTTCTACAGCACTACCCTCTCTACCGAACCTAGTGCCCCCACTGGTACCTGGCAGGCCGTTCTGGACATCGCCGGCAGGCACTTTTCCCATGATATCCGCGTCGAAACCATTGTCCCCTACCGCATCCGAGTAAGTATTGCCTCTTCTCGAGAGCAGATAGAACTAGGGGATGAAGAGATCGATATTAGCATTGCGTCCGAGTACCTGTTTGGAGCACCTGCCAGCGGTCTGAAGCACGAAACGACCGTAATCCTGGAGCCTGTGGATGTCAGTTTTGCTCGCTATGAGGGATTCGTATTTGGCAACGAGAGCATCTACCTGCCCAGGACAGAAGTGGCAGCCCTAGCTGACGCGTTGGATGACAGCGGCGAATACCACTTCTCGGTAACTGTTCCCAAACTGGAGGGCGTTCCCGGTGCCCTGCGCCTCCGCACCGATACGAAGGTGTACGAAAGCGGCGGACGGTTTGTCCCCGCGGTGAAACTGATTCCCGTGGAAACGTACCCCAGCTATGTGGGAATCAAATCCGAGGGCGATCCTGACAAGGGTATGGGGGATATAGCTGGATTTCAAATTGTGCACGTCACCAGTGATGGCGAACCCATCCCCAATGCTCAGCTGGTGTATACCATCTACCGCCACCGCTACAGCTGGTGGTGGGAGTACGACAGCGAAGCCAGCTTCCGCAGGCATTACAAGACCAGCACCGAAACCGCAGTGATAGAGACAGGAACCATCACCACCAGCGCTGAAGGCGTGGCCTTTCTTCAGCACCGCCTCAGTGACTACGGCGAAATCCTGCTTGAGGTAAAAGACCCAATAGGTGGGCACACAGCAGGATACTTCTTTACTGCTTATTGGTTCGGCGCTGGCGCTGAACCACGTTCCGCGGACATCGTCAATCTCAAGCTGGATAAAGAGTCCTACTACCCAGGGGAAACTGCGGTGGTCACCCTCAACACACCGGCTAGGGGCAGAGCGCTGGTCACTGTGGAAAAGGGCGGAAGTATCCTCTATCAGGACTGGGCTGAACTGACCAGCACCGAGTCTTCCTTTGCAATCCCGGTAGAGGAAGAGTTCATTCCCAACGCCTACGTATCCGTCATGGTTTACCAACCGTTTGACAAAAAGGACAACGATTTGCCCCTGCGGATGTACGGTGTGGTGCCGCTGCACGTTGAGAGTGTAGGAACCAGGTTCGAATTTCAGGTCAGCGTCCCAGAGTCGGTGCGTCCGGAAGAGGAATTCACTGTAGCAGTTCAAACTTCCGACAGGCTGCCCGCGCAGTTTACCCTGGCGGTAGTGGATGAAGGCATCTTGGATATCACCGGTTTTGAGACGCCGCAGCCCTGGGAACACTTTTTTGCCAAGCAGCGCCTCTTGACCACGACCTATGACAACTTATCCCACATCATCGACCTCTACTACGGCTACCTCCACAACACCCTCTCTGTGGGAGGCGGCACGGAGGCAGAGTACCGAGAAAGACGCACAGGCGCCGATGATACAAGGCGTTTTGAGCCGGTAAGCATCTTCTTCGGCCCGATCACAACGAACGAAGCGGGATATGCCGAAGTTCGTGTACGAGTGCCCAATTATCTGGGCAGCCTGCGAGTGATGGCAGTCGGCGCCAATCGAAACCGCTACGGCAGCGGAGACGAGGCTGTGGCAGTCA
>JAAYMI010000185.1 GCA_012521465.1 Bacillota bacterium
AGAAGCTGCTCGACAGGCTCTCTGCCTGCCAACAGGTTTCTGCAGCAGTGGGCAGGCTCCATCCCCAGCATTTAGCCGAGCGCCTGTTCCAGGCCTTGGCGGGGATAGTGCCCTGAATACTGGTCATCTGGATACAGCAGGGGAGCCTCAGCACCCTTAGGTGTGGGGCTCCTCCTTGTGGGCAATAAATGTGAATTCAGACACAATCAGGGAGGATGAATATGATCGCCGAATCGAACAGGAACTTGAGGCTGCCGTGCCTGTTTAGCGATGGCATGATTCTGCAGCGGGAACAGCCGGTAAAGATTTGGGGTTGGGCAGAGCCCGAAACTGCCGTTACAGTGACATTCTTGGGAAACGACTACTTCGCAAAGGCAGACAACACCGGCGCGTGGGTTGCTGTTCTGCCTCCCGCGGCCGCGGGAGGGCCTCACACACTGGAAGTAAGCGCCGGCGGTGAAGTTGTGACGCTCAGCGATGTCCTTGTGGGAGATGTGTGGCTGTGCTCCGGCCAGAGCAACATGCAGCTTCCCATGGAGCGTGTGGATCTGATGTTTCCGGAGGAAATTGCTGGGGCAGCCAATCCGTTGATCCGGCAGTTTAAAGTGCCAGAAAGGTTCGATTTCAGGATCCCGCGGCAGGACTTGGACGGCGGGGTGTGGGTGGCAGCGGATCCCAAGACAGTCCTAGACTTCTCGGCGGTGGGATACTTCTTTGCTAAAGAGCTGTATGAGAAGTATCAGGTGCCCATCGGCCTTTTGAATGCCAGCGTCGGGGGCACGCCAGTGCAAGCTTGGATGAGCCGAGAAGCACTGTCGCCCTACCCAGAATACTTGGCAGAAGCGGATCGCTGTAAGGACAACCGCTATGTTGAGGAAGTCCTAGCACGGGACCAGGCAGCCCAGGTGGAGTGGCACAAGCACCTCAGCAGCATCGACCAGGGACTTAACGGCCGCCCTCGCTGGTATGATCCCCGCTTCACCGATCTCGGCGATTGGCAGACAGCAGAGGTTCCGGGCGATTGGCGTGAAATCCCTGACCTTGCAGGATTCATTGGGGTGGCGTGGTTTCGGAGAGTGTTTCAGCTTCCCGAGGAGCTCGCGGGCAGACCCGCACTTCTCTTGCTGGGAGCCATTGTGGACAGCGACATCACGTACCTCAATGGCCAGGTAGTGGGAACGACGGGGTATCAATACCCGCCGCGGAAGTATTGGATTCCCGTCGGAGTGCTGAAGCCAGGGCAGAATCTCTTGACCGTGCGGGTGATCAGCAACACGGGCCGGGGAGGGTTTGTGCCGGACAAACCGTACCAGCTCATGGTGGGGGATACCGTGATCGATCTAAAGGGTCCCTGGCAGTACAAGGTGGGGGCAGCCACGGCTCAACCGCTGCCTACGCAGACGTTCTTTACGTACAAACCGGTAGGGCTTTTTAACGGGATGATCGCTCCCTTGGTCAACTACAGCCTGAAGGGCGTGATTTGGTACCAAGGCGAATCCAACACCGAAGCACCGGAAAACTACTGCGACTTGTTTACCCGCCTGATTGCTGATTGGCGCGGGCGCTGGCAGCGCCGAGACCTGCCGTTTGTCTATGTACAGTTGGCCAACTTCATGCCCCCAGATGAGCGGCCCACCGATAGCAACTGGGCGGAGCTTCGCCACCAGCAGCTTTTGGCTCTGGCAAATCCCCATACGGCTATGGCCGTAGCCATTGACGTAGGTGAGTGGAACGATCTTCATCCGCTGAACAAGAAGGCTGTTGGTGAAAGGCTGGCTCTAGGAGCTATGGCTGTGGCATACGGGGAGGATGTCCCGTATTCAGGTCCCATCTACCGATCCATGGAAGTGCAGGGCAGCAGGGTTATCCTGACTTTTGACCATATCTATGGCGGCCTGGAAGCACGGGTAGGACCACTGCGGCATTTTGCCCTGGCTGGTTCTGATGGAGATTTCCGCTGGGCAAGAGCGGAAATCGTAGGGGATCAAGTGCACGTTTGGCACGACGACATCCTGGATCCCCAGGCAGTGCGGTATGCTTGGGCTGACAATCCAGCCGGGGCGAATCTCTACAATAAATCGGGGCTGCCCGCATCGCCGTTTCGCACTGACTAGGTTAGAGACCTGCGGAAGAGGAAAAAGCTGGCCGGCGCCGCGCTACCTCTGTGACGAGCAGAACTTTGGCTAAGTCTCCAGGCAGGAAAGGCAGGGCACCTGCGGTAACTGCCTGTGCTAGACCTATGCCTGTTACCGCCATGAGCTGGATTATGCCGAACACATAGATGAGGCCAATCCCTCCTAGGGCGAGGATGGCGAAGTACCCAATCCTGGTGCTGGAGGGTACCTTCCGCACGGCCCAGGAGATGCACAGCGCGGCGAGCACAAAGGCCCAAATGTATCCTCCGGTGGGCCCAAAGATGGTGCCTAGGCCCGCGCTGCCGCCCGCGAAAACGGGCAGGCCGAGTACACCTAAGGCGATGTAGATGACCTGACTGAGAGCCGCGAGTTGGGGGGGTAGAAACAGGCCAGCAAGCATGACGCCGACGGTCTGGCCGCTTACAGGAACCGGTGTAAAGGGCAGTGGTATAACAACCCAGGCAAGGGCGGCAGTAACTGCGGCCATGAGTGCTGTGGCGGCTAGTTCGCGGTTATTGCTGCGCATAGGCGGATGTTCCTTTCGGGAGAGAATACCCATACTGCAATTATACAGTTTCTGCAGGATTTGCGCGCAACACGATGCGGTGGCCACGATGACCACCGCATCCTGTCGAGGAGTATGTGTTTGTGTTTGCTGTGCCGTCTATAGGAAGGCCAAGACATCTTGACCGTGGGTCTCGGTGTTGACTTTGTCAAACACTTTGATGATGGTGCCCGATTCATCAATGACGAATGTGGACCGGAGTATTCCCATAGAGGTTTTGCCGAACCTGGTTTTTTCACCCCAGGCCCCGTAGGCTTCTGCCACCTTGTGGTCTGGATCACTGCCTAGAAAGAACGGCAGATCATGCTTTTCCCGGAAGCGGTTGTGAGATGCGATGCTATCGGGACTTATCCCAATAACAACCGCTCCTTTGTCAGTAATAGCTGAGTAGTTATCACGGAAACTGCAGGCTTCTTTAGTGCAGCCTGGAGTGTTGTCTTTGGGGTAAAAATAGAGAACGACTTTCTTGCCGAGGAAATCGCTGAGTCTTATGGATCTATCTTCACTTATCTGTAGCATAAAGTCTGGCGCTTTGGTGCCTTCGGTCAGCATAGCTCGTCCTCCCTAGGCTAGTGTATCTAAAGTATACCACGTTAGTAATAAATAGTAAAGGTTATTTTTGGCAGCAATGTTAGATTTTTGTGCTTTTTCAAATGGGTCCATGACCGCCCACAGCGTGCTGCAAGCAACCGGGCTCGATCTGCCAAATTGTTAAAGGAGTTCGTGCTATTGGAGTAGAATACCCAAATATATGAATTCTCGATTGCGCTTGTGTTGTTTTGGTGGCAAACGGGATTTAGGGGGTGGTTGCCACGACTGGGGGTGCTTTTTGGGGGAAATACGTGGAAAAAAGTGGTGCTTGGCTTCCCCTGGCCGCTCATTGCCTCG
>JAAYMI010000027.1 GCA_012521465.1 Bacillota bacterium
AGCGAGTCTGAGCATCGAGGTATTCGAATAACTGCCCCCCAATGCGGCCAAACAGCACTAGTTCTCCATGCGGATCGTTGATCAACGCCTTAATGGCATTATACCTTGTATAGTCCAGCTTGAGACTTTCCACCGCGGCCTGTGTATGCGGCCCCACATCGGGATGAACCGCTAGGATCAGCACGTCGCTGGGTGTATCCACGTCAAAGCTCAACCCCAAGGACCGCTGCAGTGGTACATAGCGCAAACCAGCCTCGTGCACCAGGGCCAAAGCCAGGACGTTATCAATTTCAGGCAGAGAAATGGCTTCTAATGCCGCTCCCGAGCTGAAGCCGATGATATCAGCTGAGTAGTAGTTGTTCGCCACCACCACGTCCTCGTTCTGCTTTAGGATGTCCACTAGGTAGCGCAGCTCCTGCACGGAAATGAGGGGAGCTGCCGCTCCCCCCATGTACAACACGCTGCTCAGCTGCTTTGCCTGCACCACTTCTAGGAGCAGGCGGCCAAAATGGAAAGGCTCTTGCACACCGGGGTCCAGCACTTCTACAGGACCGCCAAGCTCAACTGCAGCTTCCCGCAGACTGTGGTACGGAGTACACAGGATAATCCGTTCCAGGCCAGCACCCTGCGCCTTTACAATCTGGTCCAGCACTATCCCCTGGCGGACCCTGCGCATGTCCTCTTCCAACTGTCCGCTGATGCTTCCGCCTTCAAAGATTACTAAACTGACGCTGCGGCTCATTTTAGTACTCTGGCTCAATTATGCCGTAATTGCCGTCACGACGCTTGTATACGACATTTGCTTCCTCGGTGGAGGAATTCACGAATACATAGAAGTCGTGACCCAGAAGTTCCATCTGCATAATTGCTTCTTCCACATCCATAGGCTTGACGGGAAAACGCTTGATGCGCACAATCTGCGGTTCGAGTGCCTGGCCTTCGTCAACCTCATAGTCCACTGGTGCCAGCTCACCAATCTTAGGTCCCTGCAGACGCCGCTGGATACGAGTCTTGTATTTATTGAACTGCCGCTCGATGCGTTCCACGCAACTGTCGATGGAAGTGTACATGTCTGGAGTTTTACCCTCACCCCGCAGGATGAGTCCGGCTACGCTAAGAGTGACCTCGGCAATGTGAATTCCCCGCTCCGTACGGAGCATGACTTCCGCGGATGCCTCGTGATGGCTGGAGAGGAACTTGGCTAGCTTCGCAACTTTCTTTTCCGCATAGTTTCTGAGTGCTTGGGTGACTTCGAGGTTCTTACCTTTGACAACGACTCTGATTGCAGCCATACCTTTCACTCCTCTAAAGATAAGTGTTGCGCTACTATACTTCCAATATTCACTAACCTTAATGATAATCCTGCCCAAGGAAAACGAAAAAGGGCAGAGGTTGCGCACCTCGCCCTTTCTAGTTTCTCAATTACAACTTAACCACATTGGAAGCTTGGGGGCCTCTCTCACCTTCGATAATATCGAACTCGACGGTCTGTCCTTCCTGGAGGGACTTGAAGCCTTCTTCTTTGATTGCTGAAAAGTGAACGAACACGTCTCCATTGCCATCTTCGCGTTCGATGAAGCCGTATCCCTTTTCAGCATTGAACCACTTGACTCTACCTAGCATTGATAAACATTCCTCCTAAAATCGAATCCCGGCCACCAAACCTCCGGTTATCCATAATGTAACACAAATGCAACACCTTTGTCAAGAATCGTCTCCAGATTCTTCCTTCTCAGGGTGTGGCTGGGAGGAATGGCTGGCCCGCGTATAGGCTTCGGCGGCTTGTTTTGCCTGCCGCTCCTTGGAGCTTACCCCACTTAGCACTCTACTATACCCACGCAGGATGGATTCATTTTCCTTTTCAAGCGCTTCAATTTTCTCTAATAAACTCACCAGTTCCACCAAGGTGTCTTGAAGGTGCTCCAAAGCCAGTTTCTCCTCACCAGCCGCAGCCTGCAGCATTTTCGGAATAGAAAACTCAGACAGGCCGTACTGGTCTGCAAGCTTCGCCTGCACTGCTGTAACGGTAGAGTCATCGATCTCGGCCAGCAGGACCTGTTTTCCCCTGAGGGATTCCACCAGCTGGTCGACTTGACCGCGTTCTAACAGGCTCCGCTCCTGTTCGGCCATGTGCAGAACCCGGCCGTAAATCTCGAGCTGCCCCCGGTAGGCTTCGTGTAATGCTCTTACCTGCTGGACTAGTGTGTTCATGAACCCTTCGCCACCACCTGCCGCCATGTGTCCCGCAGTTCGGTCAAGAATCTGATAGCCTGATCAATTAGGTCTACATCCTTCTTGATGTTGGCTTGAACCAAGCAATCATGGATGAAGTCGTAAAGCTTGTAGAGGTTTTCCGCAAGCTCGCCCTGCTCTAGATCGAGGGAAACCATCAGCTCGGTCATAATATCTTGTGCCCGAATCAGCTTGGCGTTGGCTGCCGCTAGATCACCGGAATGGATGAATTGGCGGGCCTGGTGGGCAAAACGGATGGCGCCATCAAACAGCATCAAGAGCAGTTCTCCCTGTGACGCCGTCTGCACCTGTGTTTGCTTGTATACCTGGTAAGCATGTACACTCACTTTGTGACCCCCTAAGCCTTTTCATCAACTAGTAGACCGATCATTTCCCAAATTCGAGCGATCATATCAAGGAGTTGTTCTGGTGGGATCTCCTTAATCACTTCATGGGTTTGGCGGTTGATCACCTTCACGATCACCCGGCTGGTGTCCTCATGGATCGAAAACTCCAGCCCGCGGTCGATTACCTCCAACGCCCGCCCAATATGATCTGCTGCTCTTTCCAAGTCCTCCAAAGCTATCTCCATATCAGACGTGCTCTGCGGGTTTTGAGCATCACCGGAAGACTCCTTGGGAATTTTCCGTACAGTTTGCTTTTCACCTTCTATGGGCCATGCTGGCTGGCTGATCAGAGAACGTTCGACACGCATGCTCATAAGTGTCACCCCAGAAACAGAAAATTAATGGTCACACTATACTATCGTCATGAACTGAGCAAATCTTTAAGCCCACCGCCCTCCTGCATCACTCCGCATTGGGCGATGCCTTGTTTGACTGCCTTCGAGGAAAGGCTTCCTGCAGACTGCGCAGGTCTACCGCACCCTTGAGGGCAGCGCGTGCATTCTCCGCCTGGATTTCGCGATAAATCTCTTCCCGGTGAACCACCACATCCCTGGGAGCATCAATCCCCAGCTTCACCTGGTCTCCGCGGACATCCACCACAATGATTTTGATATTATCGCCAATCATGATACCTTGATCGATCTTACGGGTAAGCACCAACATAATACGTCCCTCCCTGGACCTTAGCCTTCCCTGAACCGATAGACTTTAGACTCTGTGAGGCAAATTCTGTCAGGCGTTCGCTTGCTGGGCATAATATGCGGAGGCCTGCATTTCAGCCAGCACATTGTGTTTTGTATGGTACTTGCCGTCCATTAAGACAATCTGCGCACCGATATTCTTGCGCTTGTTGATCACCACAGGTGCCTGCAGATTGATTGTCATCTCCGCCACGTTCTCGGGGACCGTGATGATGCCATAGACCACTCCATCTTCCGGCTGTTCGATTTCCAAAAGCGCGATTTGTTCCTTGGTAAGAGGGACGTTATAGCTGCTGTCTACCAGCTCTGGGTACATGATCACAAAGGCCAACTGCGGCTCATCAATACACTGCAGAAAACGAAACACACTGTCTGGCTGTTCCAGAACAGTGTAGCGTTTATATTCTTCGAAGCCCAATATACCTTGCGGAAAGACGATGACGTCCTTTTCGTCAACTGTAATCCGACCTATACAACTCTCCAGTACCATGATGCTTTACCCCCTGCCATCATACTGAGTACCCACCACAAAGATGTCCACGCTGCCCAGCTGCCAGGTTATTTCTGGAGGTTGGGTGATCGCGTGAATGGTCACCCATCCCTCAACCCAATCGACCGTTGCTTCGTACGCGAATTTCACCTTTGGTCTCGTCCTGGGTACAGCTGCCACATTCAACTCCGGGATCTTCTCACGATCCCGTTCCTTGACGATCTGGGGGGTAACTTTGCGCATATCCACCTTGCCTAAACTGCGCACAACCCGATCCCCATCTTGAGCATAGCGGCGGATGCCTTTCAGCACAGCCGCGCGGCTTAGGTCTGAAATCTGCTTGTTAAACAGCGGCCTCGCGCTGTAGCCAATCTCAGACCAAGCTTCACGCTGGTCAATCTCCACCTTCGGTCCCGATGTTTCCACTCGAATCTGAGTGGGCTGCTGATTGATCACCAGCCGCGGCCAGATATAGTTTATATCAAGTTGGGGGAATGTGGTTTGAATGCGCAGTTCCATACGTACCACCAGGTTAACGGAGGAAATCTACGAGAGACGGTTGGATAATCCGGGCTCCCACCGCTAGAGCAGTCTGATAAATAAACTCCTCTGCCTTGAGGTGCATAATCGTTTCGGCGTAGTCAATGTTCTGGGATTCGCCAAGCAGTTCGGTGACATTTAGCCGCAGATCCTGCAGACGCTCCCTGGCCAGAGCCACGCGGTTCTGCTTGGCACCAACCTGAGACACCTGTGATAGGACGGTATCGAGAGCATCTTCGAGCTTCTGCAGACTACTGGAACCGTCCTGCTGGCCATGCAGCTCTCCATAAAGCTGCTGGATGGCACCAAACAGCGGCTCGAAAAGCTCCTTTCCATTGACGTTAACTGCAACACGGGCTCCCACACCGATTTCGTAATCGAGTTTGCGTTCATCACCTTGATAGGTAACGATCGGCAGCTCACCGGGGGCAGCGCTGCCCTGCTGGAAAGGTTCGTCCTTTGTACTCTGCCCTGCAAAAAGGTACCGGCCCGCGTGGGTTGCATTGGCTAAGTGCAGAACATTGTCGTAAATCTCCCTAACCTCATCAGCGATGGCTTGACGGGCCGATTCATCGAGCGTACCATTGACGCCCTTGACGGCGAGCTCTTTCACACGATGGATAATACTGTTAAGATCCTGCAGAACCGTATCGGTGGCCTCCAACCAAGAGATAGCATGATCCGCGTTCCGAAGATACTGCTCGGTTTCCCTAACTGCTGACCGGAGGCGCAGGATTGTACCTGTCTTGACAGGGTCGTCTGAAGGAACATTTACGGTCTTGCCCGTCGCCAACTGGTAGTTCAGCTTATCCAAGCGCTTTAGCCCTTCATTTAGGTTGCGCAACAGGTTCTGGTTGAGCGTCTTATGTGTTACGCGCATTTACGAACACCTCCTACCGGCCCACCACACCAAGGCGGTTGATGATCACATCAAGCGTTTCGTCCACGGCCGTCATTAAGCGGGCGGCTGCATTGTAGGCGTGCTGGAACTTGATCATGTTAGCCATTTCCTCATCTAGGTTCACGCCCGACGTTGCTTCCCGCAAATTGTGCAGGTGATTCACTAACACGTCCCGGTTCTCCGCCATTTTTTTGGCCTTCTCCGATTCCACACCGAGCTGCGAGACTATGGCAATAAACTCGTCGGTCCAGCGGTAGCGGAGCTCAGACAAACGGAGAGCGTTCTCTCCGTTGGCCACTTGCCCCTGCTCATATTGGCCAGACTCAACATCAACATAAGCAGCGGCAATCCGACCCGGATCCTCCTCAATGTCAGGGTTCACTCGAATGTGCATGGCTGGGAACACAGAACCGTCCTCAGATACGAACGTGAAGAAGTCCTCTCCCGGTTCGCCATCCAGCCTGTAACCCTCCTTGTGGCGAGCATTGAAGGCTTCGGCAAAATCCGCCGTCCATGTATCAAGTTTGTTGATATAGTACTGAACATCTTCATCGCGCAGGTGTAAGGTTGCGCCCAGCTCTCCCGCCCTAACATCGGTGTCAATTCCTGTGGACTGCCAGCGGACTTTGATTCTTCCATAGCCTGCATTAAAGTCGTGCTCCCTGTACACCTCCAATTCATAAGCGGTGCTGCGCTGCACTAGGCTGACGCCATCAAGGGTCACAAGCACCATGTTGGCGTGATCGTCGGTGACATCAATTTCAGCAATTCTCGAGAGTTCTTCCAGCAGCAGATCCCGCTGATCCATCAGGTCATTGGGCAGATTGCCGCTGGCAGTCACCTTGCCAATTTGATTGTTCAGATCCGCAATCTGCCTAGCGAGGGTGTTAATCTTTTCCACCAACACTCCCACGCGGTTGTTGAGGTCTTCCCGCAGACTCTGGAGCTGGCGGCGGGTGTTCTGCACTGCCTCCACGAAAACTTGGGCGCGCTGCACAACAACCTGCCTGGCCGCCATGCTGTCAGCACTGTGACTTAAATCCTGCAGTGAATCCCACAACTGGTCCATGGCACTCGCGATACCTGTCTCTCCGGGCTCATTGAAAAAAAGCTCTACTTGGGTGAGGCCCTCCCGGAGCGTCTCCCAATAGCCGAGCTGAGGGTTCTCCTGCCTAAGCCTGGTTTCCACAAACAGATCCCGCATGCGCACTACTTGGCTGATCTGCACCCCGGTTCCGTACTGGCCGTTGGAAACGCTGCTGCTCAGCATGGGCACAGGGTAAGCACGGCTCGAACTCAGCACCGCGCTTTGCCTGGAGAAACCAGGGGTGTTGGCGTTAGCTACGTTGTGGGCTGTGACGTCAAGAGACGCCTGCTGTGCCTGGAGCGCACGCAGGGCAATAGAGATCCCGCTAAAGGTTGTCCGCATCTCCTACACCTTCCGGTCGAATGTAGACTTTCCGCTCGGTGATGAACCAGTCCGGTCGTAAGTCACCGCAACGTCGCCGCTCAGTACGTTTAGGGAAAACTGCACAAACTGCAGGGACTCCCGCAGGAGCTGCTGGTTGAGCTCGTTTACCGCCTGCAGCTGACGGAGATTGGCCGCAAGTGTTTCCAAGAGCTCAGGGAGACCGCCGCCCTCGGGTTCCAGCTGTTCCACGAAACCCGCGCCGGTCTGATCGCCGCCCAGCTGCTGCATGAGGGTGAGGCGCGCCCTTTCTAAAGCGTCCAGCTTAAGCAGGCACTGCTCCTCCTCGCGGGCGATGCCAGCAACCTGTTCCGCATTGTTCAAGACTGCTCGCTTGGCTTCCCCCAGCTCAATTAGGCGTATAATAATCTCGTTTTCGGCTGTAAGCGTCTGCCGCAGCGCATCTAGGTCAGCCATCCGTTTCACCTTATGCCCAGCCGCCTGAGCATAGCGGCTGCGATCTGACGACTCGACACCTCATAAGTCCCCGACTGTACTTCGACCCGAATCTCTTCAGCCGCAGGCCGGATCTGCGGCGCACTGCTCACGGCCTGCAGGACTGCCTGGATTTCCCGACCCTCATCAGATAAGCGCACAGCATCGCTGGGCACGGATAACTCCTCTTTCCGCACCCGCCTTGCGCTCGCAGTCTTTTCGTAAATCCGGGACACCTGCTGAATGGGCTTATTTGGCGTGATCATGGGACTTCCCCCCCTATCCCCGGGAACCTGTGAAATTGTTCCCTGTTACACATGTCGGCACTGCAGCCGCGATTCTTTAGTGTCAGTTTTTACCCTTTTCCAACACAGCTCGGCCAGCACACACCCCCAGGCATGTTGCCCCTAGACTCTCCAGCACCTGCGCTACTCCGTGAAAGGTAGCTCCCGACGTGATAACATCGTCCACGATCAGGCAGACTCTGCCGCGTAAGTCTGTACCACCCACAGCGGCAAAGGCCCGCTGTATGTTCGCCTGGCGCTCCTGCCAGGAAAGCCCACTCTGTGCGGGAGTTTCCCGTCTCCGCACCACACCTCGAAAAATCTGTCGGTGCCAGTGACTCTTGATTCCCAGCGCCAGAGCCTGCGACTGGTTAAACCCCCTGCGCCGCTCCCGCACTGGGTGCAGGGGCACAGGAACAAGTAAGTCGACCCTGGAAAACTCCGGCGTTTCTTTCAGCGCTCGCCCGAGCAGGGCACCCACAGCCACTGCCGCTCGGTACCCGCCGTGGAACTTCAGCTGCTGGACTATCTGCCGGCCGTAGCCCTGATACACAAACAGGTGGGCAGTAAGGCGGCCGCAGATCTTTTCCAAGCGCCAGTCGATGGCAAGATCCGCCAGGCACTTGGGGCAGCACTCAAGCCTAGTAAGGGGATTCTCACCGCACAAGGGGCAGTATGACGGGGGTGGCAGAATGAAATCTTCCAGCATGCGCAGCCACTTAAGCATGGGTATCGCTCCTGAGCAGCCCTAAATCAGCGGCTTCCTGGTTAAGCTGCCCGATCATGGCCTGAGCCCCCCGCACTGCTGCGTTTCTCCGAGCACCGCAGAACACAACCCTGCCCCCGGGCTGCTCCGCTGTCCGCCCCACCCTTCCAGCCATCTGCACCAACGCGCTCCGGGAATAGATAGGGTGATCCGCATCCACCACGATCACCTGCACCCCGGGGAAAGTCACGCCCCGTTCCAGCACAGCTGTGGCCACCATCACCCTCCGCTTCTGCGTGCGAAATGCCTCGATCTGCTCTCTTCTATGCGGGTGTTTTGAGTGGCAGTTGGCCACTTCCTCACCGAGCTTTTCCCTCAGCCAGACAGTGAGGGTATTGCACGCGGCTACCGTTGGCACAAACACGATCCACTGACTGCTGCGGTCCTGCAGAAGCTCCATAGCTTCCCCTGGAATTTCGCCTGGCCTAGACTTGATAAACTCCGGTGCAGGCAGCGGATAGCCATGGTGGCGCACGGGAATGGTCACGGCTGTGCCCCTCTTGGGAACGGGGTTGGGGGTAGCACTCATTTCCACAAGCTTGCCCTCAGGCCGCAGGGCGCGCATCAGCCCGAAACGGAGCATTTCGCTGCCTTGGTATGGAAAGGCGTCCATCTCGTCAAGAACCGCCAAACCGAAGCGCTCATAGAAGTGCAGCACCTGGTGAGTAGTAGCCACCACCAGGTCGCCCCCAGCCTGCCACGGCCTACCGCCGTAGTGCACTGCAATCTCCACGCCGGTAAAGGCGGAACGAAACCGCTCGGCAAGCTCACGCACGACATCCTGCCTGGGAACGGCAAACAGCACCTTCTGCCCGGCCTGCAGTGCCCGCCGGATCATGGGAAAGGTGACTTCCGTCTTCCCAGCACCACAGGCTGCCCATATAAGCGTGCGGCGCCTAGGCCCTGCAAAGAATTCCTCCAACTGAAACGCGGCCCTTTCCTGCGCCGGCGTCAGGCTGTAAGTGAGGTGAAAATCCACCGCTCCCGCCTGAGCGCGCCCAGCGTCAGGCGCAAAGACCAAGAGCCGGCATCCTCGGCTCGGACCCAAGCTCAAGCAGTCGGTGCAGAGCGGGCACTCCCGCCGCCGACAGGTGGGACAGGGCTCCAGAACAACACTCTCGCCACCACAGCGGTTGCAGCGCAGCGCTCCCCAGGGCAGGCGGCTTACCCCGGGGAGCTGCGCCGCGAAGCCGTTGTACACGGCATAGTCCAACAGCTGTACCGTTTCTGCTGGCCACAGCCCCTCAGCGCGCAAAAGCGTAACGAGGCGGTCTTGAAACACGATCCGCCCGGCCAGCACCTCCTGCAGCACCGCTAACCCTGTGGACAGCTCCACGATCGGGTGGTCGATGAGAAGCTGCGGCAAAGCCCTCCTCTGTGCCAGGTGGGCCGCAAAAGAGGCCAGTCTCCCCAAGATTCTCCCATACTCAAGGAGAGACAGGCGGAGAAATGCTTCATCCCCCGGCAGGGGTGGCCCAAGGACTGTGTGCCTCCCTTGACCAGTTAGCCATGAGCCCATGCGCTCCGGCGCTCTGGCTGCCCAAAACCTGTGCCCATCAGGCGAAAATGTGGAAATAATCTGTAATTTGTACATATTACCTCCCCACAACCCTCGGGCACTTCTATATTCGAGGCAGGACGGGGAAATACCTGCAGAGGTAAGGAAGAAAGCGGCTTTCCCCTAAGCCGCTTCACCCACTAATCCAGTGAAACCAAGCCGCGCCGGACGGCCATCAAGGCCACCCGGGTCCGATCATCTTCCCCTAATTTGCGGTAGATGTTGCTGACGTGGTTCTTCACTGTATGCTTACTGATAAACAACTCCTCGGCAATCTCCGAGTTAGTATAGCCTTTTGCAATAAGCTTCAGCACCTCACACTCGCGTGGGGTGAGAAGTGTGAGGCTTCGATTATTCATCGGCTGCCCCCCCTGTTTGCCATGTCAGTGGTGTTGTATTATATTCCACCTATAGGCTGCTGTCCGCATTATTCCAGGGCTATCTTTTTGGGGCAGAAAAAAACAAAGACGGCAGCCGGGGGTCGGGGTTTGGGGGTGGCTGCCGCTCTGCTGTAACACTTACCAGGCTCTCGTCGTTGCTGGGTAGTGCCTTTGTCTGTATTCTAACATTGGAACACTTCTGTGAATATCAGCCAAAGGTCCCAATTCTTCTGGGACCTTTTCCCCAAATCAGCAATTGCAGCCCGAGCGGCCGTGTGATATAACTAGATAACAAGCGCCGCGAAGGAGCTGATCAAGGATGCTTACCTTTGAAGACATTCGCCGCAACCCAGTGTTTAGGACACTGATTGAGAAATCCAATGCTTATCTCCGGGCTCGCGGATACACCGAACACGGTATGCGCCATGTCACCTACGTGGCAAACACCACCGCGATGATTCTCCGGGAACTAGGCTACAGCGAGCGCATGGTGGAACTGGGCCTGATCACAGGTTATCTCCATGATGTGGGCAATATGCACAACCGCAAACATCACGGCATAACCGGGGCCAGTATCGTCTACACTGAGCTGCGCATGCTCGGGATGGATCTGGAGGAGATCTGCACCATCACCACAGCCATTGCGAATCATGAAGAAGAAATCGGGCACGCCGTTACACCCATGACCGCGGCTCTGATCATCGCAGATAAGAGCGATGCTCACCGCACACGCGTGCACAAGAAGGGCGAAATCGGCTCATCGATTCACCGCCGGGTCAACCTGGCAATCTTGGATTCCAAACTATCCGTGGACCGGGCCAGCCGTACCATCACGTTTGAGATCGAGTTTGACCAGCAGAGCTGCCAGATCATGGACTACTTCGAAATCTACTTGAGGCGCATGGAAATGTGCAAGGAGGCGGCCGAGCTCTTGGGAACCCGCTTCCGCTTGGTAATCAACGGGCTGGAGCTTTTGGGCCATCTGCAGGATGGCTTGGAGCCGCCCCTTACTGGGGTGTCTTGAATAAGCCCTTCGTCACCGCATATACCGCCGCTTGAGTGCGGTCCTCCACATCCAGCTTGCGCAGGAGGTTCGTGATGTGGTTCTTTACCGTTTTCTCGCTAATAAACAGCTGGGCGGCAATCTGCTTGTTGCTCATCCCCAGCACGATGCAGTGCAGCACCTCTTGCTCTCGAGGAGTGAGTTGGAGTTCCTCCAAGGTAGCAGCCGTCTGTATTCGGCCGTATTCCTGGCTGATGCTGTGGTACCGATTCACCACTTTCTCCATCAGGCGAGTGGGAAAAACCGATTCTCCCGCGCCAACCCGCTTAATGGCCAAGATTAAGCGAGCAGGTTCCGCATCTTTCAGCATGTAGCCATCCACGCCTGCCCTAATCATCTCACTGATGTAGGAGGCATCATCGTGAATCGTTAAGGCTAGAATGCGGATTCCCGGGCAGAGTCTCCGGATCTGTGCAGCCACTTCGATGCCAGTCATATCTGGGAGGTTCACATCGAGCACGACCACATCTGGACGCGTTTTCTGCGCCATAGCTATGGCCGCGGCTCCCGTAGCTGCCTGTCCAATTACTGTCAGCTGTTCATCGAGTTCTAGAAGCCTCGTAAGTCCTTGGCGCAGTAGTGCGTGATCGTCGACTAGCATTATCCGGATAGTATCCAAGTGTATCATCCCCCGCCGTTAGATGCTACAGTGGCACAGACACTATGAGCCTAGTTCCCTGCCCTGGAGCAGAGTGTATCTTGAACGTTCCATTGAGAAGCTTGATCCGATCTTGCATACCTACCAGTCCGTAATGGCTGCCGTCCTGCAAACGGCGGTGTAACTCATTGATGTCAAACCCCTTGCCGTTGTCAAACACGCCCACACTGATCCTATCTCCCAAAAACTCCAGGCGAACCACGATTTCAGTGGGACGCCCGTGCTTGAGGCTGTTGTTTACCGCCTCTTGAATGGTGCGGAACAGCGCAACCTCAACGGCTGATGCAACCCGCACCTCCCGTCCCACTACCCGCACTTCAGCGTGCACCCCTTGGCGCTCGCAGGCATCCTGCACATAGCGGGTCGCCGTATGGACTAGACCTAAATCGTCCAAGGTCATGGGGCTGAGATCGTAGATAATGCGGCGCACGTCCCTGATAATCCCCTGCACAATAGGCTTCAGAGAACGATACTCCTGAGCCGCCTCGTCTCGGCGGTCGGCATTGTACAAGCGTTCACAAATATCGAGCTTCAACACGATGTTGGCCAAATCCTGTACGGGACCATCATGAATTTCTCGAGCTAGGCGCTTGCGCTCGTCCTCCTGACCCTTGAGGATTCCCTGGGCGATTTCGTGCTTCACCTGTACGTTCTCGATCTGCTCATTCACATCGCGGATGTTGCCTTCCAAGAAATTGATGGCAACCCCTACCTGCGAGACAAACCGCTCTGCCTTGGCGGCAATTTCCTCCATTCTATTGAAGGACACTTCCAAACTGTGCCGCTGCTGGCGCAGGTTCTTCTCGCGCTCCTTCGCTACGGCCAAAGACTCCCGCAGGCGCTCAGCCTCACGATATGAATCGGCCTTTTGCTGTTCCGTGTACTGATCAAAGTCGCGGTTCATCTGATACAGCCTGATGCGCGCCTGCTGAAAACGCTGTTCTAAGACTTCCACCGTCCGAATCGCGCGGCTGACCTCAGCCTGCACATGTTCTAATTCGGCCTGCAGGCGGAGGCACTCCTGCCTGGCGTTCTCCGCGATATCGTACATCTGGTTCTTACCCTGCTCCAAGGCGTTCAGAGTATCCCGTAAAATGGCCTCCAGCCTAGCCGTGGACAGCAAACTGTGGTCAGTCATCATTTTCGCCCACCATTTTTGATTGACAATCTATTTTTCGCCCTTTATACTGAAATAAATATGTAAACCCTACAAGCAGAGTATAACATGAAACTAGACTCTTATCTAGAGAGGTGGAGGGACTGGCCCGATGAAACCCGGCAACCGGAGGCGTGCTACCGGTGCCAATTCCTGCTGGATTTCGTTCCAGAGAGATGAGAGGAGGGTGAGAATTCGTAAATGTCCTCTTCTGTCTCAGAAGAGGATTTTTTTGCACTGGCGCAGGAGGTGATGTGCATAATGATTCAGCTAGAAGGAATAAGCAAGACATACAGCGGTGAGAAGGCTGTCCATGCCCTTACCGATGTGAACCTCCACATTCCTGCCGGCAAGATTTTCGGAATTATCGGGCCAAGCGGTGCTGGGAAATCCACCCTGCTGCGCTGTATCAACCTTCTCGAGAAGCCCGATGCTGGTGCGGTCTGGGTGGACGGTGTCCGCCTGGACACGCTGGGTCCAAAGGAACTGAGGCAGGCTCGCCAGAAAATGGGCATGGTTTTCCAGCACTTTAACCTGCTCTCTTCCCGGACCGTGGCCGAGAATGTGGCATTTCCCCTGGAGGTTGCTAAAGTGAGTTCGCAGCGGCGCAAGCAGATTGTAGCTGACCTCCTGCAGCTTGTGGGGCTTGAGGACAAGGCCAATGCCTATCCTGCCCAGCTGAGCGGTGGGCAGAAACAGCGGGTGGGTATTGCCCGCGCACTTGCCAACGAACCGCGAGTACTGCTCTGCGACGAAGCTACCTCAGCGCTCGATCCAGAAACCACGAAATCTGTGCTGCAGCTGTTGAAGTCCATCAATCAGCAGCTCAACTTAACCATCGTGGTCGTTACCCACGAAATGTCTGTGATTCAGGAAATCTGCGACTTAGTGGCCGTCCTCGATGAAGGCACTGTGCAGGAGTGCGGACCAGTGGTAGACGTTTTCACACGCCCTCAAGCAGAGGCAACCAAGCGCATGCTGCGGGGTACCTTTGCAGCCAATATACCGCCGGAGCTGCTCAGCCGCACCCCCAACGGCCATGCTCCCCGGCGCCTGCTGAAGCTCAGTTTTGTGGGGGACAAGGCCCATCAGCCTATCATCTCCCACATGGTCCAGAACTGCCAGGTAGACGCCAACATCCTGTTTGGGCGCATCGATCAGATGAAGGATCTGCCCTTTGGCATGCTCGTCCTGGAACTGGTGGGTGAGGAGGAAAGGCTGACCGCGGCGGTCGGCTTCCTCAGAAGTCAGCAGGTAGAACTGGAGGTGCTGGCCTAGTGCTGCAGAGGGCACTTATCGAAACACTGACGATGGTTGGAGCATCAACGGTCATTGCGGCCGCGGCCGGTCTGCCCTTAGGGCTCATCCTAGCGTGTACCGCCCCAGGCCACATCTTAGAACAGCGCTTGATTAACCGCATTCTCGGTGCGATCATCAACGTCGGACGCTCTATCCCTTTCATCATTCTCATGGTGGCAGTTATTCCCTTTACCCGCTTTGTGGTAGGAACATCCATCGGGACCACTGCAGCCATAGTCCCTTTGAGCATTGCCGCCACCCCCTTCGTAGCTCGGCTTGTGGAAAGCGCTGTCTTCGAAATTGATAAGGGCGTGATCGAGGCGGCGCAGAGTATGGGTTCTTCGCCGTGGCAGATCATCTGGAAGGTCTTGATTCCAGAAGCGCTCCCAACGTTAGTTTTAGGACTGACCATCACTACGGTTAACCTGATAGGCTACTCAGCCATGGCTGGAGCCATCGGCGGCGGCGGTTTGGGCGACCTGGCCATCCGCTACGGTTACCAGAGGTTCAGGGCTGATGTAATGATCCAAACGGTAGTGGTGCTAGTCATTTTGGTCCAGGCCCTGCAGATGTTGGGTGATTGGGCCAGCCGGAAGTTGTCGAAACGCTAAACCACGAATAATTGAGGAGGATGACCATGCGTAAACCATCAACAATTGTGCTGCTCGGACTGTTGACAGTATTCTTGGCCTTCTCTTCGCCCGCGGCGCTAGCTGCCACCGTCACGGTAGGAGCTACGCCGGTGCCCCATGCGGAAATCCTGGCTGTAGCTGCGCCGCTCCTGGAACAGCAAGGCATCACGCTCAGAATCATGGAATTCAACGACTATGTCACGCCCAACCGCGCCTTAGCAGAAGGAGAACTTGACGCCAACTTCTTCCAGCATCAACCTTACCTGGACACGTACAACGCGGATGCCGGTACCAACATCGTATCCTTAGTAGGCATCCACATTGAGCCTTTGGGTGTTTACAGTTCCAAGCTGGATGCCCTGGCAGATCTGCCGCGGGGAGCACGAATTGCTATCCCCAACGATCCGACGAACGGCGGACGCGCCCTGCTCCTATTGCAGGCGGCGGGTCTGATCAAAGTTGACCCAGAGACGGGGATCCAGCCTACCGTATTTGATATCACCGACAATCCTAATCAGCTGCGCTTTATCGAGCTTGAGGCTGCTCAGCTGACCCGATCCCTCCCTGATGTAGATGCCGCTGTGATCAACGGCAACTACGCCCTCGTGGCTGGCATGGTTCCGACCAGAGATGCGCTCTTCCTAGAGGGATCACAGTCGCCTTACGTCAACATTCTGGCGGTGCGGCCAGAAGACAAGGATAATCCGGCTCTGGCTGCCCTGGCCGAGGCCCTCACCTCGCCGGAGGTGCGGGACTTCATCCTAGAAACATACGGCGGCAGCGTCGTCCCGGTATTCTAGAAACTAGGCTTTAGACGGTGGAGTGCGCGGTTTACTGCGCACTCTCTTTTTTCCCTAGAAAGCAAAAGTGAACCCTATCTGCCAATCTAGACCGGAGAGGCTGTCATAGGATAGCTGAGCACCCAGCCAAGGCAGAGGTGTTAGCTGAACCCCGGCCT
>JAAYMI010000186.1 GCA_012521465.1 Bacillota bacterium
ATGTAAGGGGCCAATACTTCCCTAATGAGCTGGTGCTTTTCTGGCCCGCTCAGGTGCGGCAAGCCTGGCGGGGTGCTTTCTATCCCCTGCTGGGAAGGTGTGCTCATCAGGGTGCGAGGGTCCACGTGAAAGGTGGTGCGCTGCGGTGCCCGCTCCTCAACTGCACTCTGCGGCCGCTGACCGGCCAGAAGGTCCATTGCATCAGCGACAATGGTAGTAGCGTGCACCACCGTAGGAACGCCAATGGCAATCACTGGTATCCCGAGGGTTTCCTGGTTTATCGCTTGGCGGCGGTTGCCTACACCGGCCCCAGGATGAATTCCCGTATCAGAAATCTGGATGGTGCTGCACAGCCGCTCCACGCTGCGGCTAGCGAGAGCGTCAATGCAGATTACCGCTTTCGCCCCGATTCTTTCCGTGACCCCCATAATAATCTCCCCCGTCTCAATTCCAGTCAGGCCCAAGACACCAGGGGAGATTGCGGCAACGGGCCTCAATCCGCGGCGGAGTTCGGGAGGCGTCATTCCCAAGAGGTGGCGTGTAACCATTAAGTTTTGCACAACTCTAGGACCCAGAGCATCAGGAGTGGCGTTCCAGTTGCCCAGCCCCACCACTAAGATGGGCTCTTCTGGTCCTAACTGGGTGTCCTGGATAAACCAATCCAGCTCTTCCGCTAAGTAACGGGCTAGTTCTTCGTGCATCTCGCGATTGTGCTCGCGGAGAGCAGGCGATTCAATGGTGCTGTAACGACCGGGAGCCTTGCCGATCATCCGGGCCCCCACCTCGTTTTCGACGATGACGCGACTGATCACCGCCTTGTCCTTCTCCACCGTGGATACCTTCACCCCAGGAAGGGGCGGGCCTTGGTGTTCGGTCACTACCTGATGGGCTTCTAGGGCCAAATCCGTTCGAACACTGTATTTTTCAAAGAATTCCTGGTCGTGGTAGTTGTGCATAAGATCCCTCCAACTGGCGGTATTATTCTTATGGTAACCAGCGGAGGCGAATTCATTCTGCCAGAGCCAGCAAGAAGGAAATTGCCGTTTTCTCTTGAACTTAAGATTCCTGAATGATATAATGACAAAGGTGATTTTCCCCGAGGAGGTGAAACGGAGTGGCAAACAGCAAATCAGCGGAAAAGCGCATTAAGGTAAACCGCACCAAGCGCGCCATCAGAGTTGCGCACAAGTCTGCGTTAAAGACCACAATCAAGCGCTATCTCCAGTCTCTTGAGGGAGATCGGGACCAGGCTCAAGACAATCTGAGAAAGGCTATCCGAGCATTGGACAAGGCAGCAGCCCGTGGGATTATCCACAAAAACGCCGCCGCCCGTACCAAGTCCCGCTTAACTAAGAAGTTGGCCAATTAATCATTGTCCATAATGACAGACGCTTCTCCGCTCGGAAGAGGCGTTTTTTATTTGCTCTTCTGCAGAAGGGTGAGGCGGATTGTTAAATCCCGCAGCACCGCCTCGCCTGCAGATCCAAGCTTCATCTCCCGGTCCGCGGCCACCACTGCTCCAAAACCTTCGTATAGCTCGTCGATGGAAAAACGCTCTGCATAGCGAGAGACTCTGCGGAGAGGACCGTGACTGCGCTCTCCCATCATCTGAGCAGTGTTCTCAAAACTGGTGGTGCGGGTCTTCGCTGCCAGAAGCAGCCGCAGCTGGCGCTCAATTAGAGGCAGAATCCGAAATGGGTTCTCACCCGCATCTAGCAAACGCTCCAGTACCTCCAGCGCTCCCTTCTGGTCGCCCGCGGTGATGCGGTCCACCATGGTGAATACCGCATTGTCTTCGGCTTCTCCAGGCGCCAGAGATGTGATTTCCCCCACGGCCTCCACAGTTATTTCTCTTGCCTCTCCCACATAATTGATGAGTTTGTCCAGTTCGCTCTGGACAAACTGCAGGTCCGCGCCGGTTCTCTCCAGAAGCAGCTGGCATGCGTTTTTCGCGATGGACTTTCCCCGGGCAGTACAGTACTGGGTAACATGCTTTACAAGTTCTTCACCCTCCAGCTGGTTGCACTGCACTTCTATGCCTAAACTCAGGAATGCCTTGGCATATCTCAGGCTGGTGTCAAGCCTGCGAAAAAACAAGGCCAAATGACCAGCGGGTTCGTGTTCCTGCAGCCAGTGTGCTAGGCGCTGCAGCTCTTCACTGGGAACAAGATGAGCGTCTTTAAGGACAACAACCCTATCCCCTTCACCCCAGGGCTCGGTTGAGAGATCAGTGATCAGCTCGTCCACGGAGAAATCCTTATGTCCGTCGTACACCGACCAGTTCCACTCACCGAATCCGCTGGCGTCGACGCGCTCCTGCAGGGCATCATAGATGGCATCGTGCAATACCACTTCGGGACCATGCACCACATAGACCCGGGCCAGCGGTTCGGCCTTGATCTGATTTAGCAGCTTCTGCACCTAACTCCCCTCCAACTGGTTTATTCCCTGTCCACTTCGTCAACCCCTGCTCCCGCAGGTTATCTTGCCCAGACAAAACCAAGTGCCGAGTAGAAGGAAACGGGTCCGTTGGCTGTACTGCGCCAGGTGATGTTCTTGTCTCCCAAGTACTGCAGCACCTGCTCGTGGGGATGACCGAAGGTGTTCGGTCCCGTACAGATGAGTGCCCAGTTGGCGTCCACCGCCTCATAAAAGCTCGGAACCAACGAGGATTGGCTGCCGTGATGGGGTACCTTAACTACATCGGCTCTCAGATCCTTACCACTGCTGCGCTCCAGCAGGTCCAATATGCCCACAACCTCCATATCACCGGTAAACAGCATAGTACTTCCCTGATAGTCCAGGGCGGCTACCACGGATGCGTCATTTTGGCTCAAAAAGGGCACTGTTTCTGGGTGCGGATGGAGGAATCTCAGCTTGGCACCGCTCTTAAGGTGCAGTACATCTCCGGCTCTAACCTGGTAACGTGGGATCTGCTTTTCCTGAATTAGGGATAGGTACTTCTTATAGGTTTGAGACGAAGTTGATAGCCCATTGTCCAGCACTGCTCTGACCGGGAAGTTCTCCAGGACAGCCAGCAAACCAAACAGGTGATCCTCGTCGGGGTGGCTGAGAATGACCGCATCCAGCCTCTTCACTCCCCGATACTTTAGGTAGGGCACTACCCGTTCTATCCCCACATTTCTGCCTCGTTCCTGCCAGTACAGCGAATCGCCACCTCCGTCCAGGAGGATTACCTCATTGAACGGAGTCAATACGAAAATGCAATCCCCCTGCCCCACGTTGACCGCGGTGACCTCCAGGGGATACTTCCAATTCGGGGGCAGCAGCAACAGCACCGCAAGGAAGAGAGCTCCCCAAGCCAGTCGGGACATGGTTACACGAGGCCGCGCAATGTGTGGCTGCCGGAGCCGCCAACCGGCATAGATAAACAAGGCCCAAAATATCCACAGGTCTACGCCCACACGCAGGGGCCGCCAGACAACTGCCCATTTGTACAGTCCCAGCTCAGCGATCTCCATGATATGCCGGACGGTGTCAACGAAGGATCCTATGCCAAAACCTCCCGCCCCAAGCGCGACGAATATTCCACCGGTCAACAGCAAAGTCACAAACGGCACCATGACCAGCGTGGCCAGTGTTCCCAATAGGGCGATACTGCCGAAGTTATGCAGGAGCAGTGGCAGAATGCTGACCTGCGCGATAGCGGAAACGGCCAGGGAGGAGCATAGCCAGCGCCAAACACGGCGAAACCGGCTAAAACGCAAGACCGGTCCCCATAAGACGATGCCTCCCGCGGCCGCAAAGGACAGCTGAAAACCTAGGTCCTGGATGAGTCGAGGTTCCGCTGACAGCAGGCAGCAGCCAACCAACGCCCAACTTTCCAGACTATCCAACTGGCGTCGGCGTAGACTGGCCCAGCCCGCAGCTAAAGCTGCTAGAAGGGCTCGGAGCGTAGAAGGACGCGCACCTGCAAGCAGGACATAGATGACTAGTATCAGCTGCAGCAGGCAAAATCGGCCGAAACGGCTGACGGGCAGGCGGTTCAATACAGTACCGGCTATCAGAGCAAGCAGTCCGAGGTGGGTTCCGGAAATGGCCAGCAGATGCGCGATGCCAAGATCACGCCAGCGTGCTATCTGCTCATCAGAAAGCCCCGAGCGGTCGCCTAGGACCAGCGCGACCACTAGACCAGGATCGGACAGGCCCGCGCGAATGTTTGCAGCCAAATAGGCTCGCAGCCTCGTGAGTACTGGCTGTGCCGCAGCAGGCCGGATAGTGTATTCCTCAGGCCAGCAAACGCCTGTCGCTCCTCGGGTCGAGAGATAGGTCTTGTAACAGAACACACCAGGATTAGGCGCTGCGGGCGGCTCACTGATCCGTCCGCTGAAAACCACAGTATCGCCGCTCCTAATGCCCTCTTCGGGCGGTAAGTGGACAACTATCCTGGTATCCATCTCGGGAAGCGTTCCAATCACACGGATGAAGGAATCCACGTCTTCTACAAGCTCCGCCCGCAGGTGAACGTCTTGGTATGGATCCATAGGCCAGTAAATCTCCTGAAAAGCAAGGTCGGCATGGAGAAAGGAAGCCGCAACCACTACAAACCAGAACAAGACTCTGGCCCAGTAAATGCTGAAGAACTCGAGGCACACCCAGGCCACAGCTGTTGTCCCCAGCAAGTACCACACCGATAGCGGTGTGATACCAATGTCCTGGGAACCTAAGAGGGTTCCCAGGAAAACCGCCCCCAGCAGGGGGACAAAGCGCATCCTATTCACCATCGGGTACATAGAAGCAGATCAAATCCACGAGAGCGTCTAGCCGTTTGGGGCCAATACCCGGCACTCGCAGGAGGTCTTCCGGTTTCGTGAACGGCTGGTCTCTGCGGGCAATTGTGATTCTTTCGGCATAAACGGGGCCGATACCTGGCAGAGTTTGGAGTTCGGCGATCCCTGCGGTGTTCACGTGCACTAAGTCGCAGTGCCGGTTTTGAACGTCCAACTCCTGGGCGAGGACAGCGCTATCAAACGGACGCAGGGCTAGTTCACCGCTGCGGACAGCAAGCCAACGTACGCCTTGGCCCAGAAGCGCAAACAGCACCAAGGCAACTACCAGGAGTCTCTGTTTAGGCTGCATTTCAATCCTCCTTGTACCCCCCTGGGCGCCAGAGATCTTCGACTTATAGGGTCTATATCCCTGCTTGATTTCTGTATTTTCTGTTTTTTGTGCCCAAAAAAGTCGGCCCCACAATGGAGCCGACCGCGCTGCCTGAACAGCTTTACAACTTAAAGCCCAGCAAAGCCATACCCAACAAGCCAGCAGTAATCAAAACTAAGGGAACACCTTTGAATGGTTTTGGGATGGGCGCCAACTGCAGCTGATACCGGAGAAAAGCAATCACCAGGAGAACTATTAGATAGCCCAACCCCGCGCTGACCGCATAGCCGATCGCAGCAAAGCCCGTAATGTAGCTCCTGCCCATGAGCAGCAGCATACCCAAGAGCGCACTATCCATAAGCCCGCCACTAAACGAATCAGGCATCTCCAGCAGCCTCTGCCACAGGAAGGCGGCTAGGCTGGCCACCACAAGGTAGGCAAAAAAACTTAGAGACTCTGGGATGGCCAAGGCGCTCAAGAACCAGACACCCAAACCTGCTGTGAGCATTGCCGCCAGCATTGAAACACCGGCTTTGAGAGCGCCAGAAATTGTCTTGGTATGCCGCGTCAAGGCGTACATGCCCAAACCCTGAAGGAGAATTAGATTCTGCGTTATCAAGCCTCGCCCGACCAATTCAAGGAACTCAGTCACTCAACTCGCCTCCTTGTCCAGTAACTGCATTGTAGAGCGCCAGCAGGAGGCCGAGAATTACCATGCCTCCTGGTACGGATGCGGCCAGCGCGAAGAGCGGAAGCTGCGATTCCAGCACGACTGCCCCGAAGAAGGTACCGGCGGCGAGAAACTCACGGATCACTCCGAGCACTACCAGCGCGATCGCAAAGCCTACACCCTTACCTACAGCATCCGCAGCGGCCTCTGATACAGTTGCGCTGCGTTCCAGGCTGTGCAGCACAAATCCATTCACGACAATAAGGGGCAAGAAAATGCCCAAATTGGCCACAACTTGCGGATCTACCTGCAGCAGCACCTGATAGGCCCCCATCGTCAAGATCGCCAACAGGCTGAGGTGCAGTACTGACCTGGCAGTCTTAGGTACCACCTGCACAAGCAGAGCACTGATCACGGCCGCAATCACAAGCACCAAGGCGGTGGTGACTCCTAGCACCAGCCCGTTATAGGCCGTTGTAGCCACTGCGACCGCAGGCGCTAAGCCGAGCGCCAACTTGAAAACAGGATTCTGCTTGAAAATGCCATCCACAATTGTTTTCATCTATCGCCCCTCCTCTCCGCTCACGGCCGTGGCTACCGCTGCAAACAAGGCTTCGCTGGTGCGCGTGGCGCCGCTGTATGCATCGACAGGACCTTGAGCTTCTATCATGGCTGGTATCAGCTCTGGGATTGCTTTTCCACCTCTGTCGGGTGTTTCTGTGTGTTCCACTACTTTGATGTCTGTGATCGTTCCATCCGAGACAGTGACTTCTACAACGACGTTCCCTCCAAAGCCATTGCCCGCACTTCGGTAGGTACCGTCGGTAACTCGAATGTCAAACTTGGGAGATGCAGCAACCTCTACTGCCTGAGACACGGCATTTTCCACAGCCTCAATGATCCCTTTACTGGTGTAGGTCGCTCCACTCACTACATCAACCTGAGCACTGTTCGCTGCCACGATCCGGCCGGGCATATCCTTAACCGCTGGGTCAGAGATGCCTGGC
>JAAYMI010000028.1 GCA_012521465.1 Bacillota bacterium
CACCTGGAGATCTTCATCCTGGACTTCAGTGGCACGCATCGCCGTGGGGAGAGGTAAGTTCTCATTGTTCGGGTTAGCCAGGTCCTCAAGAGTACAACCGAATAACTCAGCAGCTTTGATGAGCAGATCCACACTGAACTCTCGCTCACCGTTCTCGAACTTCGAGACATAACTTTGGTCAACACCTAGGTAACGAGAAATCTGAGCTTGCGTGAGACCAACGCGCTGCCTGAAATCTCTAAACCGACTTCCCAAGTGATTGTGCATTTTGCCGCCTCCTTTGGTTCTTAGTTTATCATGATTCTGTCATATTGTAAAGTAGATGACGGCTGCTAGGTATGACAAATTCCTGGTTAGGATGCGAAGGATCGGTGACAAGCAGGTGTCTTCTGGCGTCTTGTAAGGAGCGGGTCGGAAGGCATGTCGTAGTGGAATAGCCCTCCCCTGTGATGAGTATGTTTTACCATCACAGCGTTGGGAGGGATCTGTGTGCCGCACTTTGTTTGGTTTGGAATTCTGGGGCTTGTGCTGCTGTATGCCGCGGGGATCATCACCTTCCTGGTGAAGCGGAAGAACATAGTGAAGTTCCGCCGCTACCACCCGGTGTTGGGTACCGGAGGAGCGGTGAGCTTGACGATCCACGCCGTGTGGGCCAACCTCGATCACGCCGGCCACTCCATTCCACCGGTTGGGTGGATTGGGCTGGTGGCCATCGCGGCAGTATTCTTTGGGTATTATGCGGCGGAAAAGGCAGGGAAAGCGCGGGACAAGAAGTGGGGAGCGATCCACTGGAAGGTGCAGCTGGCTGCGTTGGTGATCGCTACCTGTCATGCGGCGTGGTTCATGGCAAGAATTCTGGGGAAGTGAGCTGGGTGGCTGCCCAGCTTTTTTTCCATAGACGGCCGGCCGCGAAAAAGCCGCTGGGCTGTAACCAACCCAGCGGCTGCGCTGAACACTTTTTTGCGGAATTAGAATCGATACCCTACGCCAATGCGGATGCTTCCTATAGGGTCGCTCCTCTGCAACGTATAGGCGAGCTGGAGGAGAAAGTCACCCCCGCTGAGCAAGAGAGAGGCTTCTGCCCACTGCCAATCCGTGCTCTGCAGCGCTGCCTTTATTCTGGCGGTGATGTCGCGAGTGATTAAGACTAGTGCCTGGAGGTCATATTCCCATACCTCACCAGGAAAGGCATCGATTCCCAGCACGAGACGCTCTGCGAGGTACAGTGACCCGCCTACCGAAAGGTTGAGGTTATCCATAATCTGAGCCCAGCTGCCGAGGGGAAGGGGGTGGATTCCAAATCGCAGGCCTGCTTTGCCCTGCCGGTAGCCCAATCCCAAATCCAGCAGCCAGCGACGCTGTTCGCCCAAGACCCCGTGAATCCCGAAGCCCAGATCGGTATTTCCAAGACCTGTCGTGTCTCCAAGGGCATAGAACACGGGAGTCTGTTGGCCAGCATCAGATTTCAGGTTGGCGAAATTGCCAAAGGTCACGGCTACTTCAGCAGCCTGGTTACAACCGTTAGTCACCCGGACTGTGCCGTCGATGGGATTGGCTAAGTAGTCTCCCGGCTTGCGGATGTACCACTCTACACCCGTCGCGGAAACCTCAAAGCAAACTGATATAGGTGGCTTGTCACAGACCTTGACGCGAAAGGATCTGCCTTCGATGGATTTCTCGCCATCGCCCTTCATGCCGTCATAGCGATACTTCAGTACGCCTTGGGCATTCAGACTGTGCAGCCCACAATCACCGTAATGCTGTTTGCCGGCAGGGTTTGTGCGTGTTATTGTGGTCAACGTAATTTGGGCCGTTTCGCCCGGCTGTAGATAGATGTTCTGCCAGCTGAATCCGTAGTTACCCTTTATCCGCAAGTCGAGCTGTTCATCCGTATCAGATCCCGGAGGGACATGTGTTTCCCAGGATTCAATCGCGAGTTCCGCTCCGAAATTGTCCTTAACCTCTAGGATGGTTATAGCCGTGTTCAAGACATTGGTCACTTGATGGGTAAACTGCCACCGAGCGATGGTTCTGGGGTAAGCAAGGACAAACCACTGATTAACATCATCCCAGACCATGTCGATGAGTGCTGGATCTTCAAAGGGCAGTGCCGTCACGATCATGCTGAAAATGCCGTCGGGGCTTGTGTAGAAGTGAGTGCTGCTGGACTGGACGTTCAACATGCTGGCATCGTCATCGTGGAAGTCCACTACTGCGGTGGCAGCAATGGACGAACTAACACCGATATTGCCGAACACCACAGCTTCAGCTGAAACTGTTTTCACAGTCGCCATCGTCCCGTCTACGTCTTTGATCCATGCGCCAGTTTCTTCGTCGAGGAACTAAACATCGCCGTAGCCAAATTGGGCCGAAGTGCTTATTGTGAACACGAGGACAAGTACTAATGACGCGATTAGGACAAAACCACAGCGCCGCATAGCTTTTCCTCCTCGGCTAGTTCTCTGATGATGGGCGCGTTTGGAAGTAATGTCCAGGTGTAGGTGTCCATATCCTGGTGTCCTTTATGCATGTTTTTCTAGGAGTGACAGAAATCTGTCAAAAGGTGTGACGCAGAACGGATATTGGGGATAGACGAGGGGTTAGGGCACCGAGCGGAGAGGGATGTCAGCGAAAAAACAAAGGCCGGGATGTCCCAGCCTGGAGAGATCTGCGCAGGAAGATTTGATTGAGGACGGTGTTGATCAAGGGGCCGCTTGGCCCGCCATGGGCGAGAGTGTCAAGAACGGGGCGATAGCGCTTAGGAAGCAGAGTCCTCAGTCTTTCCTTTTGCGGACGAGGGAAAGACTGCCGAACCCGCCGACAATCGCAGCATAGAAACCGAGATCATACCACCAGCCAGTGTTGGCTGTCTCGTAGATACCGATGTCATCGCGGAATATACCTATAACCAAGGATATGGGTGCTATCCAGCCGTGCCAGATGCCCCACAAGAATCCCGCCGGTTTATTTGCTGTGTGCTTACCATCGCCGGGTAAGCAGCTAGTCAGAAGCAGAGCCGCGCACAGCAACACTAAGAACATCGCTGTTTTACTCATTTCATTGCCTCCCAGGTAAGAATCACTTCCCTTTGAGTATTGGACAAATCCTGCAGGTATCCTGTCGGGCTAGTTGGTGTGGGGTTTTCGAGCTTACTCCCAGTCTGCATTCCGGAGTCTGCAGGTCGTGGGGTGGACTAGACCACTGAAAAGCTGCTTTGGACAATAGGGGTAGCAATGTAGCGGTTCTTTGAGGTTTTCCCCATAGAGCCTTGGTTGATGGTGCGGGTGATCCAGTAGTAGGCCTCTACGCCTGTGAGGAGACTGGTGATCCCGCCGATGGCTACAAGAGCTTCCGTTCTGAGGCGGAGTGTGCCGAAACAAATCAGGTGGTCGCCCTTGAGTGGCTGGACAGGATCTTCCCCAAAACCTGAGCGGACCACGTCGCTGCGCGCGTTTGGTAACGTCGTCGGTAAAGATGGCGGAGTTAGTAACGACTCAGCCATAATCTCCGTTGGCGGGGAGATGGACAAGCTGTTTCTGTGATCTCTGGGGATGGCCTGTGGCATGGAAGTCTTGATTGTCGGCGCGCCACCAGTGACGTGGTACGCGATGTTCTGAGATGAGTTATAGCGGATTTGGTGGGGAGACGAAAACTTCACCAGATACACCTTAGCGATCTCATAGGTGCGCAAAGCTTGGCCCGAGTTCGAACAGTCGCACTTACCGACATTTTGACGTTGTTATTCGCTGGGTCTGGCCAGTCTATCAAGACGGTGAAGTGTTCTCAAAGGCTTCTGGATGAGCGGGGGGCTCCAGGACTGGGTACCGACTGGATGTCCTACCGTCCGTCTTATCTAGTTGCGTGAACACGCTTCGGCCTAGAGTGACCTTGGTTGGCGCTCGCGCTTTCCTGCAACGAAACAGACGTTCTAGGAGAGCTCAAGTTACGCCAAGCAGGGCATTTCTTTATCGGTAGCATGGGTTCGTCCGGTTGAGAGTGCCTCAAGGGATACTACATTTTGCGTTAAGGGTTGCAGAAATACATACCAAACAACAACACGAACCCTACAGACTTACGATGAGCACTCCACTCCTCAGACTATTTCCGTTGGTGAAATACCCGCTCAAGACCGAGAGTTCGTTAACAATGGTGTCGTATGAAGGATTCCATGGTCGCACGACGAATGTATAAAACAAACACCCGGCAATACCAGGCTGTAGAAGACCCCCCGATGGGACATCAAATGCAGCTCGATCTGGGCGAAGTTAAGGCGAGAGCAGCTGGAGGGGGCAAAAAGAAGCTTTACGCAGTTGGCGCTGTCTTGTC
>JAAYMI010000187.1 GCA_012521465.1 Bacillota bacterium
CAGCGGACTTTCACCGCCAAGTTACGAACCATGCGTGTGGCGCACGCAAAAAACCAGCCTCACTGCTTTCAATGAGGCTGGTACAGAGTGAGGTGCAAGTGATGCCTAGAGGCCTAAGACATTGTGCAGATATGCCCGGGAATCCATGGCAGCCTTGTAGTTGCACACGGGGGGCTTATCCAGCTCTACGCAGATAACGCCGTCATACCCACGCTCTTTCAGTACCTTGTAGACACCCTTGAAATCGATGGTACCGTACCCAAGTGGGCGAAAACGCAGCATCGGCCATTCGGGATGAACTCTTTCATCAGGGTCGACGTCCTTGAAGTGCACGTAGGCAATGCGGTCAGCATACTTGGCGAAAGCCTGAACGCAGTCCATACCTGCCAGATAAGTATGGGCTGTATCAAGGCAGAGACTGACGAGTTCGGGATCTGTTTTTTCTAGAAACAGATCGATTTCTTCTTCCTTATAGATCGCTGTATTAGCGTGCGGATGGAAGCAGGCAACCATACCGTTATCACGGCAGAGCCGGCCGATTCTGTTAGATAGCTCCGCATATGCCAAAATCGCCTTTTCGTCCATGGGCCGATCGTTTGGCGGATCGCTCCACATGACTGCCTGCAGGTTCAAGTATGTGGCTCCGATTTTCTTCATGAAGTCCACATATTTCACGGCATTAGCGTAATCGGCTTCTGGATCCTCGGAATAGTGGAGATAGAGGTTGACCATCTCCAGGTTGTACTTGTCCAGCAGTGCTTTGACTTCATCCGCATCGTTGTCGAAGTACTTGGTGATAAAAGCGAAGTTCTCCACCACTTCATAGCCGAGGTCAGATACCTCTTTTAAGAACTGCTCAAACTCCCACTTATGGTTATCCTCATGGTTAATCAACCATGTCCAACCAGTATATCCCACCCTCATTACTGCTGCCCTCCAATTCGTGTTTCTTCTGACTCCCCAGATCTAAAAGGTGATTACGCCCTTGATGAAATCAGCTGGTTTATCAATGGACATTTCGAACATTTCCGTAGCGTGATGGTAGTCAAGGGTGTGTGTGACGAGTGATCCGGCGTCGTAGACCCCAGCATGCACCAGTTGAGATGTCCGCGGAATCATTTGGTTGAAATTGCGATTGCTGCCAGGCGCTAAGTTAAGGACCGTCAGCCCGGACAGGTGCCATCTGGTACCGTCAAATTTCATCTCTTTCCTGTGCCAGGTACCCAAAACCAACTTGCCGCCGTTATCGGCAGTCAGACTGCTGGCCAATTCATATCCAGAATCGGATGCAGCAAAATCAATCACGATGTCGGCTCCGCCCTCGCTTTGAATCTTCTCAATATGCGCCTGGCCTTCTGGAGAGTACGGATCGAAGCAAAACTCTGGCTGATATGATTCAGCTATCGCTCGTCTTCTGGGATTGATCTCAAATACTGTAACAGAGCCAGCCTGGGAACCATTGAGCAAACCCTGCAGGGTAAGCAGACCCATGTAGCCCGCTCCCACCAAAGCAACGCTGTCGCCTGGGTTGATCTGAGATAAGTGCAGCAGATTTACCACGCACACTGTTGGTTCCAGAACCCATTTCGCGAAGTCTTCGACATGGTCTGGGATTCTGCCAACGCAGCTGGCTTTCAGGTTAATGACCTGAGCCATCATTTCGTTGCTGCCGCCTCCGCAGAAGACCTTATCACCTGGTTTGAAGCCCTTTACCCCCGCCCCAACCTTGCGAACAATACCTACGCCTTCATGACCGAGTCTGTAAGGCAGTGGACCGGGAGCACTAATCCCGCGATACAGGTAGGAATCCCATGCGCAAACCCCGCATGCTTTCACTTCGATTTGGACTTCATCATAAGCAGGTTCGCCAACCTCAACCTGCCTAATCTCGACTTTTCTAGGTTCCACAATCCATAGAGAATCGACTTTCACTAGCTATACCTCCTATTTCTAGAAATTCACGCCGCCAACCAAAATGACATTGGCGTAAGGTGAGCATTCACCGGTCCGCACAACAACGCGGCTTGATTGCACCAATCTCTTGAAGTCTGTATGGGGCACGGCTTTTCCAGGAATGCCCGCCAAATTCCGTTGAAGTTCAGTGTACACAGAGCTGTTTTGCTCTGGGAGTTCAGAGGCGTAGATGTACGATTCCACCACTAGTTCGGCCAGAACGGTCTTGACGGCATCAAGAAAAGCTGGTACGCCGCGGCACAGCGATAGATCGATTACCTCTACACCCTTTGGTATCGGAAGTCCCGCATCAGCGATGACCAGGTACTCTGTATGGCCTAAGCTGGCAATTGCCGCACTAAGTGCCGGATTAAGCAGATTACCGCTCTTCACTCATGTTCCCTCCCTCGAGACTCATCAGGTAACGTTTCCACATGCAGAAACAACGAATTATCACGACCCAATCTTCACTACCGCCTTGGCAACCTCGCGCCCGTCTTGTTCTAGAACCAGTTCATATTCACCGGCAGGACCACTTATTTCTATTGAGTTATCGGCTGTAATTTCACACTGCCCAGCAGCCTTCCAACCGTTGATCAGGCGACCCAGGGTTTGAGCCGCTGGCTTAGGTTCGTAGTCATCAAACATCAAGCCGCCATCCTTGATGAAGGCTGCTTCATCGGTGGGATTCCACCAGGTAATCTCTTTAACCTGCGGCAGACTGTAGCACAATGTGTAGAACATCTCCACCCAGGCGGCTTGACGCTCCAAATCCCACGGTCCGTGCCAGAATCCAAAATCCAATCCTTTCTCGGGACTTGGGTAACTTGATGGAACAGAGATTTCCGTGATTCTGATTGGTTTGCCGAGGCGCGTGTAGCGCTTGATGATGGCCTCGATGTCCCACGGATGCCGGATGGGAAATCCTCCTGAGAACAGTTCGGAATCCATGTAGCCACCGTAGTACATCTGCATGCCGATCACATCGAAGTCTACCCCGCGTTCCAGGAGTATCTCATAGAATTGATCTGGCACCAGTTCATAACCCTGTTCCTGTACCGCCGGATGAATTCCCTCGCCGAATACCTGGCAGTTATTGACCTCAATCACGGCATTGGGGACTCTCTTTCGAACCGCTCGAATAACAGTCTCAACCACAGCAACCGTCTCGTCAAGAGTCAAATTCACGCCATTGGTGTGGGACAGCATGGCCTCATTGATCGCCTGCCAATCCTGGATGTGTGGCGAGAACTTCTCCACGATACGTGATTTATGCTCATACACTGCCTCCAGAATCTCGGCCGGAGACAGTTCATACAGCCAGTCCGGCATGAAGGCGCCCCACTGATCCGGATATCTCCCCTGCCAAAACCAAATTGAGATGTGGTCCTTTAAATGGAACCCTGCTTCGCGCAGCTCTGAGGCGGGAAAGCGATCATAGATCTTGTCATCTTGACGATTTCCCCGTTCAGCCTCTAGCAGAGACCACAACAGTGGGATTGGCAGCAGATTGATCCCCATTTCCCGCAGCCGCTCCCACAGTACAGAGCTGGACAGTGGTACGCGCTGAATAGGATGGGTATCAGGGTTGACAAACACACCAAACTTGAAGTCGTGGGTCAGCTGCCTGTAGCGCACAGTCATACCTGGGGCTGCATCCTTGCCAAACTGCTCACCAACGGCTATGGTGCGCGGCTTATTCCGATGCCTCTGAATGCGCTGCTGAGCGCGTTCAAAGACTAACTGTTCCCCTGCTTGCAGACAGATCCCTAGAGCCTTGTCGGCTAACATCGCCTGCTGCCTCTCCTCTGATGTATCTGCGATCGCTTCGATCGCTGCTTGCGCTTGGGCGATCTGATCTTGAGTGCTGCTGCTGAGTGTATATCCTCCCCGCTCCGCGGCGGCCTGCTCTTTTGTAAGGCGCTGCCACGCCGTCAAAGCCAGTTCACGGTTGAGGAATATCCCATCGTTTGCCTCACACGCCGTGAACCCTCTCCCGCCGTTATCTGCCCAACAAACAATACGGCCATAGCCCGGGGCTGTCCACAAAAGCGCAAGCTTGCGGGCCCCATTTTGCGGAAGCAGCAGATAGGGACAGGCATCGTGTTTCGACCAATGAATAACCCCACTTGCCGGCAGATCTTGGAGATCAAAGCAGCTCGCCTGGGCAGGGTTCAGCTGCGAAGACTTGACTGCTGAACTCAGCGGTTTACCATCCAGGTCATAGGCTCTAAGCTTTACAGGCACAGCATCAGCCAACTCAACAACTACATCATTTACAGACGGACGCGGCGTACCAGGGAGCCGTTTCTTACTGGGAAGATATTGGATATCGGACGCTGCTTCTTCCCACTTTGGCGGAAAGACCTCAAGGTTTATTACCCCATCCCGGTCGAAAACGACCTTGCCTTCTGCATTGGTGATACCTGTTTCGACCACAACTCCGCTCGCATCGAGTGCGTTTACCGTTGCTCCTGCCAGCGGCATGCCCTTGTCATTCTGTACCAGACAATGAATCAACATTTGCAGGCCTCCATCATCTGAAATAATGCATCAACCTTTAGTAGCTCCGGCAATCAAGCCTCTTGTGAGGTACTTCTGCAGCAATAAGAAGAAGAACAGAACAGGCACAGTAATTAGGGTGGAAGCAGTCATCAGATTATCCCACTCGTTGGTAAACTGATTCATGAAGCTCACCAGACCCAACGTTAGGGTAAAGTTCTTCGAACTCTTCAAGAAGATGAACGCATACAAGAACTCATTCCATGCCAATAGGAGCGTAAAGATCGCGACCGACGTGATGCCAGGTCCAGAAATCGGGAGAATCACACGGCGAAACGCGGAAAGCGTTGAACAGCCGTCGATCATTGCCGCTTCCTCAAGTTCTTTGGGAATTGTATCGAAGTATCCCTTCAGCATCCAAGTAGCTGTCGGTAGTCCGAAGGCCAAATACGTGATGATCAAACCGCTTAGGCGATCAAGCAGGTTAACCTTACTCATAATCAAGAACATCGGGATTACAAGCAGGATTGACGGGAACATCTGCACTATCAGCAAAATCTGTCCGAACAAGGTGCGGCCAGGATAGCGAAAGCGGGAAAGGCTGTAGGCCGCCAGACACCCGATCACTAAGGCCAATGTCGTAGAGCTTAGCGCAATGACCGCACTGTTGCGGAACCAGAGCGGAAACTCGGTTTGCCCCCATACATGAGCATACGATGAGAAATCCAACTGCCTAGGAATTATTGACAGATTCGTGTATACTTCCGTCTCTGGTTTCAACGACGTAGATAACATCCAAAGCAGCGGGAGCAGTGCAAATGCACTGACAAGAATCAGTATGAGGTGCCGCATTAATCCGCCTAGCAATACTCTGGGATTCGTCTTCACTTGTCCCCCTCCTTACATCTCAGTGCGCGCCTGCAGCCTCAGGTAGTACATCCCAAGGATGAGCATCAGAATCATACAGATCACTGATATTGACGACCCATAACCAAATTCCAGGTAGTAAAACGCCTCACGATAGGCACGAATGATCAGCGTCGTCGTTCGTTCTGCAGGTCCGCCACCAGTCAGGGCATAGATGATGTCAAAGCTGTTGAAGATCCAGATTGCTTGCAAGAGCGTCGATACTACAGTTACAGGAAGGATAATGGGAAACGTGATCAACCGGAACAGCTGAAATCCTGTGGCTCCATCCACCTTTGCAGCTTCGTAGATTTCATCCGGAATACCGCCCAACGCAGCGAGCATGTTGATCATGAAAAATGGATAGGTTCGCCATACATTAGCTATGATAATAGCTATAAATGCTAGATGTGGCGTGGATAACCACAGAATAGGCTTTTGGATAATGCCCAATGCTCTTAGTACTGTATTTATATAGCCATCCAGATCCGAGAACATCCACCGCCACGTTAGCGAACTGACTACGGGCGGCACAATCCACGGAATCAGCAGAATCGTACGATAGATACCGCGGCCTGGGAAGTGGCGATCCAGCAGGATTGCTGTAATCAGTCCCAATCCATAACTCAGCAAGACACCCCCTAGTACCCAGATCACTGAGATCCGCAGTGACGTCCAGAACTCGCTACTAGTGAGTGCATTAATGTAGTTTTCTAGCCCAATGAAACGGTAGTCCCACGGCCGAATAAAGCTGTAGCTGAAAAAGCTCTCTTTGATTCCCTTGAACAGCGGATAAAAGCTCACTGCAGCTATTACGATTGCTGTTGGGACAAGCAGCCAATATGCCGTAGCGCGATCAAAAAAGCCGTAGCCTCTGCCCCTTCTACGCCTTTGGTTACCGGTGGTCACCAAGCTCCCAGAACTCTGCACACAAATCCCTCCAATTGAGACCCGGGCCGCGGAGAGCGGCCCGGGCAGATCTGATTACTGACGGCGGAACAAACCTTCTAGACGTCTTTGACCATTAGCAAGTGCCTGCTCAGGAGTGACTGTACCAGCCAGCATTGGGTTGATGACAAAGTCTGCCAAACCAGTACCCCAAGCGCTCAAGCCTGCTGCACCGATGTTTGTTGGATAGTAATAGTCAACTGAGTATTCGGCAACCTGACGAGCGAATTCTTGGAAGAGCTCGTCCGATTGATATGCTTCGAGGTCTGTCAAGGAGCCGTAAATCGGCCAGAAGCCGCCGAGGTGTGCTTCATACAGACGACCCAAAGTTTCTGGCTTCATCAAGTGATCCAGGAACTTCTTAGCTTCTTCAGGATGCTTGCTTTGCTTGAAGATCATCCAGCCGTTGAAGAAACCGATGCTGCGCTGAATGCCTGTCGGGCCTGCAAGTACCGGGAGGAGCCCAGTAACTTCGAAAATCTCAGGAGCAGCTTTCCGTGTCTGATCGATAAACCATCCGCCGTGGAACACCATGGCTACTTTACCCTGCTGATACAGGCGGCTCAACTCGTCGAAGGCATATCCTGCGGTTCCTGGAGGTGCATACTTCAGCAGCTCTTGCTCAAACTTCAGAGCCTCGAGGAACTCAGGAGTGTTCAGGGTGAGTCTGCCTTGTTCGTCGACGGGGTTGGCACCAGCTTGGTATGCCAGGGTCATGAAGAACTGGTCAGTGTCATAGGTTCCTGCTTTGCCTGGGAATGCGATTCCGTAGAACTCGTTTTCTGGATCATTAAGCGCTTTTGCTGCTTCGAGGAGTTCGTCCCAATTTGTTGGAACCGGGATGCCCTTCTCTTCAAAGATGTCCTTGCGATAGAAGATACCGCGGGCATCGATCTGCCAGGTGATACCAATATACTCGTCTTCCCAATGGAACTTCTCGTAAGCCCATGGGTTCATGTCAGCCAGTCTGCCATCTTCGCGCCATGTCTCAATCAGATCGTTGAGAGGCAGGGTTTGGCCCATGGCTTCGAACAGGAACGGCATTCCGGAGTCACCGGAGGTGATGTCAGGAGCTGTACCTGCTTGAACAGCGGCAAGCAGCTTCTCACGATAGTTGCCCCAGCCCATGAAATCGTATTCTACTTGGATGTCGGGGTTTGCGGCATTCCAATCGTCAACGATTGCTCTCATTTCATTTACAGCTGCATCGCCCCACTGCATATCCCAGAACTGCAGTACAACAGGTTCCGCAGATGCCAAAGCCGTTGTTCCTAGGATTGCAACAACAATCAACGCCAGTGCGCGCAAAATATTCCGCGTTCCCATTCTCCACACTCCTTACTGTTTTCTTGGAACCAACAAGCTTAACTACGTACTAAACCTTACCCGAACTGGGCACCTCACCTCCTGTAATACTTGTCCCGTATATGGTATCGTTTCCATTCAGCGCAAAAGTTATATGGCCGACGCCATGTAAACTTCCATGCTGTGTGAGAGTGGTAACGATTCCATACGGTGTACATACTTCTATAGCTCTACTTCGCCGCAGACACTCAAATTCCTACTGTCACTTAAACATATTAACACTTATTTTTTCGCACCTGGTTCTCCTGCGGCCTCACCTCCAGTGCGCTGCTTCCTATGGATGGTATCGTTTCCAGCTATTGTGAACAAAAAAGCTTGATCGCAGACACCATCGCGGCTTCCATGTCACGTCTAGCTGATAACGATTGCAAATGGAACATACGATTACATTTCTGCACAGAAACGTAAGTCCCTCCTTTATTTCCAACATATCACCTCTCAATTTTTACCGACATTGAACGCGCTTTTCTACATTTCGCGGCTGAAGGAGCTAAGCAGAATCGAAGTGAATAGAAACACACCCGAGACTTGGTGGGAGCTGACAACAGCTCGTGAAACGCGTCTGATCACGAGGAAGAGACCGGCCAGGGGATGGGCCAACCGACACCCAACACAATCGCAGACTCTGGCATGCGCAGGCGATACCATTTGAGAGACAAAATGTATGCTATGGATAACCTTCGCCTAGCATTCAAGCACGGCAAATCCGACAGTGGCGCTTTCGCTAGGTCCAGTCAGGAGTAGGGGAAATCGAAAAGGAGGATGGGACCAAAACGCCTATCGGCATATCAGCAGTAAAGGACTAGGTGCTCCAACAGGCACTGCTCCCGATAGTTGAATCCATCTTCAGGCAGGGCTTCGATCCCTCAGGTTACGGCTATCGCCCAAACCACTCAAGCCAAATGGCAGTGGCCAAAGCGGATCTGATTCAAGGACACGGACAGCTCGCGTTTGGCATGAACCTATCCAGAGGTTTTGACACACTCCAATGCAGCCGGGAAGGAATTCGCCTCAAAGACGAGAAGGAAATATACAACCCAAAACCGATGTGGTAAATTGTCATAATTGTGTCTAAGGGGCTCCCCCGCACGCGCGGGGATCGACCTCAGCTCCTGGTCTCGATCCACTCTGAACCACTGGCTCCCCCGCACGCGCGGGGATCGACCCATACAGAAAGCGCGAGATGTAGCGCTGAGGCTGGCTCCA
>JAAYMI010000188.1 GCA_012521465.1 Bacillota bacterium
ACGTAACGGGCGTAGTTCAGCTGCCAGAAGGGACCGAGATGGTCATGCCTGGCGACAACACCCGGCTCGCTGTGGAACTCATCACTCCCATCGCTATGGAAGAAGGCCTGCGCTTTGCGATTCGTGAAGGCGGCCGCACCGTAGGCGCTGGCGTTGTAACCAAGATTTTGGCATAGAGACAGTGCTTTCACAGGCGAGACAGCCATCTGCCTCGCCTGTTTTCCCGAGTTCATCGCTATTGACAGCGATCCTGAAATGTGTTAAATTCTAAAGGTATTTTGACTGTCTGGAGGTGGCGGCTGTGCGTGTCGGTATCACGCTGGAATGCGTCGAATGCAAGAACCGGAATTATCGTTCGAACAAGAACCGCAAGAACGATCCGGACCGCATCGAGCTGAAAAAGTATTGCAAGACCTGTAGAACTCATACCGTGCACAAAGAAACCCGCTAGGGTTTGATGAGAAGGATGTGAAGACTGTGGCAGCAGTACAAGGCAAACCGACTGCTTGGGCCAAATTCACCAAGTATCTGCGCGAAGTTCGCAGCGAGCTCCGCAAAGTAGCATGGCCAAACCGCAAAGAGCTGATCACATATACCATAGTTGTGGTTGTCACGGTTGTTGTGGTTGCAGTTTTCAGTGGATTAGTTGACATTCTTGCCACCGGGGTTCTGAACCTACTTCGTAGGTTAGGGGGGTAAGGGACCTGTCGCGGTCCTACCGGCATGAGTGATAAGGAAAATCCAAAAAAACTGTGGTATGTCATTCACACTTATTCCGGATACGAGAATAAGGTTAAGGCAAACCTAGAGCGGCGTGTAGAGTCCATGGGCATGGAGGACAAGATCTTTCGCGTTGTGGTTCCCACCGAAGAAGTGGTGGAGTACAAAGACGGCAAGCGGAAAGTGCACCAGCGGAAGATCTTCCCAGGATATGTCATGGTGGAGATGATTGTCACCGATGATTCGTGGTATGTGGTGCGCAACACGCCGGGTGTCACTGGGTTTGTGGGCTCGGGCGTTAAGCCTATTCCCCTAGCAGAGCACGAGGTGCAGAGCATCTTGCGGGATATGGGCTATGAATCAGCTCCCAAGAGCGAATTCGCCGTGGGTGAAACGGTGAGAGTTGTAGCAGGGCCCTTTGTGAATTTTTCAGGTACGGTCAGCGAAGTCAGCCCCGAGAAGGGCAAACTGCGGGTAAATGTATCAATGTTTGGACGCGAGACCCCTGTAGAATTGGATTTCAGCCAAGTCGCCAAGCTATAAGGGTTGAGTTGTTCTTTTAGTGGGAGGATGAATAATCCGCCATTACCACATTATTCTTAAGGGGGTGTATGCGCCGTGGCAAAGAAAGTAGCCGCACTCGTGAAACTGCAGGTGCCTGCAGGTAAGGCAAACCCGGCGCCGCCGGTAGGTACGGCATTAGGGCAACATGGTGTCAACATTATGGAGTTCTGCAAGTCGTTCAACGAACGCACTGCAAACCAAGCTGGAATGATTATTCCAGTCGTAATCACCGTCTATGAAGACCGGTCGTTCACGTTTATCACCAAGACTCCGCCCGCGGCAGTCTTAATCAAAAAGGCTATGAATATTGAGCGTGGTTCCGGAGTTCCCAACCGGGAGAAGGTCGGCACCATTAAGCGGGATAAGATCCGCGAAATCGCGGAACTAAAGATGCCCGATCTCAATGCCGCAAGTATTGAGGCCGCCATGCGGATGGTGGAAGGCACAGCCCGGAGTATGGGCGTAGTAGTGGAAGACTAAGGAACACGCTGGGAATAGATTGAAAAACGTGGGAGGAACTTGGTTCCGCTGGCACCACAAAGGAGGAACAAACCATGGCAAAACGTGGGAAACGGCTTCAAGAAGCTATGAAGCTGATTGAACCGGGAAAATATTACACGCCTGAAGAAGCCATTGCTCTGGTGAAGAAGTGTGCAACTGCCAAGTTTGACGAGACCGTGGAAGTTGCGATGAAATTGGGCGTTGACCCAAGGCACGCCGATCAGCAGGTTCGGGGGACAGTTGTGCTGCCCCACGGTACTGGCCGCGATGTAAGGGTATTGGTCTTTGCCAAAGGTGAGAAGGCTCAAGAGGCTCGTGACGCAGGAGCCGATTATGTCGGTGATGACGATTTAGCTGCCAAGATTCAGGGAGGATGGACAGATTTTGATGTGGCCATTGCTACCCCTGACATGATGAGTGTTGTGGGTAAGTTGGGACGCATCCTCGGTCCCCGCGGCCTGATGCCCAACCCCAAGACAGGCACAGTCACTTTCGAAATTGCCAAAGCAGTACACGACTCCAAGGCAGGTAAGGTTGAGTTTAGGGTCAACAAAGAAGCTGGTATGCATGTTCCCATTGGCAAGGTTTCCTTTAGCGATGAACAGCTGATGGAGAACCTCAAGACCTTGATGGATGCTGTGCTCAAAGCCAAGCCCGCAGCGGCAAAGGGCGCTTATCTGCGCAAGCTTTCCCTGTCTTCCACAATGGGCCCAGGGCTTCGGGTCAGCGTGCAAGAAGTCATGCGCTAAAAGCGTTGACCATATAAAGCACAAGTACTATACTAACAAAGCAAGACCGCAGACAGCAGGTGTACGTTGTACCTAAGGAGAGTCATCTCGCCCGCCGAGGTCGGAGAGATACAGAGCAGAGCTGCGCTCACCATTGAGCCAGCCCATTCTTGGATTGCTCAGCTTACCATGGATCTCCGTCCCGTCTGAGGAGGTTCTTTTTTCTTGCACGTGAGGAGGTGAAACAGTGCCAAGACCGGAAAAGGTTGCAAAGGTTGAAGAGATTCGCGAGCGGCTGTCTCGGGTGCAGGGAGCAGTGATTACTGACTACCGCGGCCTAGATGTGGGCGAGATTACCGAGCTGCGCAAGCAGCTGCGAGAGGCAGGGGTGGAGTTTAAGGTCCTCAAGAACACCCTGACCATTCTGGCCGCTCGGGAAGTTGGCATGGAAGAGATCGTTCCTTATCTAACTGGCCCAACAGCCATTGCCTTTGGTTACGATGATCCCGTAACCGCCGCTAAGATTATCAGTGAATTTGCCAAGAAGAACAAGGAACTGGAAATCAAAGGCGGGCTGGTAGAGGGGAGAGTCCTCGGACCAGAGGCGGTCCAAGCTTTGGCTGATCTGCCCAGCAGAGAGGTACTCTTGTCTATGGTCCTCAGAGCAATGCAGGGTCCAATTGCTGGTATGATGAATGTACTGCAGGGCAATATCCGCAATTTTGTCTACGCGCTGGAGGCAGTGCGGAAGAAGAAAGAAGAAGCTGGCGCATAGTTTTCGTTAGTCTAAATTTTCCAATCTTCAGGAGGGTATATAAATGACCAGAGATGAAATTCTGCAAGCTATTGAAAACATGACCGTGCTCGAACTGAGCGAGCTTGTTAAGGCGATGGAAGAGAGGTTTGGTGTATCCGCTGCTGCTCCTGTGGCGTTTGCGGCCGCTCCTGTCGGTGGCGCTGCTGAGGCTGTTGTGGAAGAAAAGACCGAGTTTGATGTTATCCTCGCTTCCGTAGGCGACAAGAAGATCAACGTAATCAAGGTTGTTCGCGAGCTCACTGGCCTCGGCCTCAAGGAAGCCAAGGACCTCGTTGACAACGCACCAAAGCCAGTTAAGGAAGGCGTCTCCAAGGACGAAGCTGAGCAGATCAAGGCCAAGCTTGAAGAAGTGGGCGCAACAGTCGAACTCAAGTAGTACAGCCATTAGCTAACAAACAAGGGACCTTCTAGCAGAAGGTCCCTTAAATTGCATGGACAGAACGCACAACACAGAGGCTTGACAACAAAAAGCCTCTGTGTTATGATCAATTAGTGCCGAAAAAGGGAGATATTACACCCGTTTAGAAATAATTCAACACTCTCATCCGAATTCCTGCTGTCCTTTGGAAAGTTTTTTTGGGGGGTAGAGAGCGGGATTTGTGCAGCGAACATATTAGAAGCGAGGGAATACAGCCCTTGCTTTTCGTGTTGTTTCTCGGGAAACCAAAAGGAGAGGTGAGGGCCTTTGGCAGTAACCATGCATCAAGGAAAACGGAAGCGCACTACCTACGGGAAGATCACAGAAATCCTGGATATGCCCAATCTCATCGACATTCAGCGGAAATCCTATGAGTGGTTTTTAGATGTGGGCCTCATGGAAATGTTCAAGGACATATCTCCGATTCAGGATTTTACCGGCAACCTGGTTCTAGAATTCATCGATTTCAGTTTTGGAGAACCAAAATATGGAGTGGAAGAATGTAAAGAACGGGACGCTACTTATGCTGCTCCGCTGAGGGTACGGGTGCGCTTGATCAACAAGGAAACTGGCGAGGTCAAGGAACAGGAAGTCTTCATGGGTGACTTCCCCCTCATGACAGAGCAGGGCACCTTCGTGATCAACGGCGCAGAACGCGTTATTGTCAGCCAATTGGTTCGCTCTCCTGGGGTTTACTTTAATTATACTGTAGATACAAGCGGAAAGCACCTCTATTCCGCCAGCATTATTCCCAACCGCGGGGCGTGGCTTGAGTTTGAGACAGACTCGAACGATGTGATTTACGTGCGCATTGACCGCACCCGCAAGCTGCCTGTCACCGTCTTGATCAGAGCTCTTGGCCTCGCCACAGACGCGAAGATTCTATCTGAGTTTAATGATGCTCCCCAGATCAGGGCCACATTGGAAAAGGACAACACCAGCAACGAATATGAAGCGCTGATCGAAATCTACAAACGCCTTCGTCCTGGCGAACCCCCAACCGAAGAAAGCGCCAGGGGACTGTTTGAGACCCTCTTTCACGATCCGAAGCGCTACGACTTAGCCGGTGTAGGGCGCTATAAGATCAACAAGAAGCTGCGCTTAACTGAGCGGCTTGTTAACCGCGTCGCCGGTGAACACATCGTTCACCCTGAGACGGGTGAAGTATTGGTGGAAAAGGGCGAACGTATCACCCGCCGCCGGGCGGAGGAGATCACTGCCGCCGGCATTAATTCTGTGCTGCTCTTAACAAAAGAAGGCGACTTTTTGCGCCTCTTTTCCAACCATCAGCCAGGTCCAGAAGTGACTACCATCACCGCCGATGACATCCTGGCATCAATTAACTACCTGGTCAATCTGTCGTTTGGGCTTGGTTCCGTCGATGACATTGACCATCTGGGTAACCGCCGCCTGAAGAGTGTGGGCGAGCTTTTGCAGAACCAGTTTAGAATTGGCTTAAGCCGCATGGAGCGGGTTGTGCGTGAGCGCATGACTATCCAAGATGTAGAGATTATCACTCCCCAGGCGCTGATCAACATTCGCCCAGTGGTGGCGGCCATTAAGGAGTTCTTTGGTTCCAGCCAGCTTTCCCAGTTTATGGACCAGACAAACCCCTTGGCAGAGCTTACGCACAAGCGCCGCTTGAGTGCCCTTGGCCCAGGTGGATTATCCCGCGATCGGGCTGGGTTCGAGGTCCGGGACGTCCATCACTCTCACTACGGCCGGATGTGCCCCATTGAGACTCCTGAAGGGCCGAACATCGGCTTGATCGGCGCGCTCTGCACTTATGCCCGCATCAATGAGTACGGCTTCATTGAAACGCCCTACCGCCGGGTGGAAAACGGTGTTGTTACTGACCAGATCGACTACCTTACAGCCGACGAAGAAGACAACTACATGATCGCCCAGGCCAATGAGCCAGTGGACGAAAATGGCAGATTCATTAACCCCCGGGTAACGGTGAGGGATCGGGATGCCATCCGCATCGTTCCGGCCGAACTTGTGGAATATATGGACGTGTCGCCGAAGCAGATCGTGAGTATCGCGACGGCGCTGATACCATTCTTGGAAAACGACGACGGTGCCCGGGCGCTGATGGGAGCTAACATGCAGCGCCAGGCTGTTCCTCTGCTGGAAGCAGAGGCGCCGCTGGTAGGTACCGGCATGGAGTACAAAGCAGCGATTGACTCTGGGTCTGTAGTGTTGGCCAAGAACGCCGGTGTGGTGGAAAGGGTAACGGGCAGCGAAATCGTGGTGGCCCGCCATGGCGGCGGACGTGATTATTATCCCCTGCTGAAGTTCAAGCGTTCCAACCAAGGCACCTGCGTTAACCAGAAGCCGCGCTGCGTTGTAGGCCAAGAAGTGTCTGTTGGTGACGTGTTGGCGGATGGCCCTTCCACAGATATGGGCGAGTTGGCCTTAGGGAAGAACGTGCTGGTGGCTTTTATGCCTTGGGAAGGCTACAACTTCGAAGATGCCATCCTGATCAGCGAGGAACTGGTTAAAGACGATGTCTTTACTTCGATTCACATTGAGGAGTATGAGGCCCAAGCCCGCGACACTAAGCTGGGCCCCGAGGAAATCACTAGAGATATTCCCAATGTGGGCGAAGACAGCTTAAAGAACCTCGATGAAGACGGCATTATTCGCATTGGCGCGGAAGTAAAGCCGGGAGACATTTTGGTGGGTAAAGTGACGCCGAAGGGTGAAACAGAACTTACCGCCGAAGAACGCCTCCTGCGGGCCATCTTTGGTGAAAAGGCCCGGGAAGTGCGGGACACGTCCCTCAGAGTACCTCACGGTGAGGGCGGAATCGTGGTTGACGTAAAAGTATTCTCCCGGGAAAACGGCGACGAACTGTCGCCAGGAGTAAACAAGCTGGTACGGGTCTATGTCGCCCAAAAGCGCAAGATCTCTGAGGGTGACAAGATGGCCGGGCGCCACGGAAATAAAGGTGTGATTTCCCGGATTATGCCGGTGGAAGATATGCCCTTCCTGCCAGATGGGACACCAGTGCAGATCGTCCTCAACCCACTTGGCGTACCATCCCGTATGAACATTGGGCAGATCCTCGAAACACACTTGGGCATGGCCGCCAAACTCCTCGGTATTCACGTAGCAACGCCCGTCTTTGACGGTGCCACCGAGATCGAGGTAATGGATACGATGGAAAGGGCAGGCATGCGCCGGGACGGCAAGACAGTTTTGTACGACGGCAGGACCGGGGAACCCTTTGACAACCCCGTTACTGTGGGCATCATCTACATGATCAAGCTTGCCCACCTTGTTGATGATAAAATCCATGCGCGGTCCACTGGGCCTTACTCCCTCGTGACCCAGCAGCCCCTGGGCGGCAAAGCCCAATTTGGTGGGCAGCGCTTTGGTGAGATGGAAGTCTGGGCCTTGGAGGCCTACGGTGCAGCCTATACCCTGCAGGAGATCCTCACTGTTAAGTCGGACGATGTTGTGGGCCGGGTGAAAACCTATGAAGCCATTGTGAAGGGAGAGAATATCCCTGAACCAGGTGTTCCAGAGTCTTTCCGGGTTCTGATCAAGGAACTCCAGAGCCTCGGCCTTGACGTGCGAGTCTTAAGTGAAGAGGAGCAGGAAATCGAGATCCGGGAAGAAGACGAAGACATCAGCGAAATGGCAAAAGAGCTTGGGATCGACATCCAAGGCAAGTCCGTTCAGCGAGTAGAGCGGCTCGCAGCAGGTGGTGCCAGCCGCAATGCTCGGAAAGAGGATGCCGACGAGGATCTAGATGAGGACGGGGATGCAGAAGAGCCTGAAGATGCCGACGATGAAGGCGATGTAGACATGGACGCTGATGACCTGGACCTGGACCTCGATGTGAGCGACTTGGACGTAATTGACCTTGATGCCGACGAGGACTTAGAACTTGATGATCTCCCTGAACTTGCCAGCGATGACGACATTGAGGAGTAGGTGTGAGACAAAAGGAGGGACTGCCCTTGCTGGATGTCAATTTCTTTGATCGAATAAGAATCGGGCTCGCCTCGCCTGAACAGATCCGGGCTTGGTCAAGTGGCGAAGTCAAGAAGCCTGAGACCATCAACTACCGCACGCTCAAGCCAGAGCGGGAAGGCCTGTTCTGTGAAAAGATTTTTGGACCAACCCGCGATTGGGAATGTCACTGCGGCAAGTATAAAAGGGTAAGGTACAAGGGAATCGTCTGCGACCGCTGTGGTGTAGAAGTAACCAGGGCAAAGGTCCGCCGGGAGCGCATGGGCCATATTGAGCTAGCTGCTCCCGTATCCCACATTTGGTTTTTCAAGGGAATTCCCAGCCGCATGGGTCTTTTGCTGGATCTATCTCCCCGCACCTTGGAGAAGGTATTGTATTTTGCTTCCTATATTGTGATTGATCCGGGGGAAACAACCCTTTCTAAACTCCAGCTGCTCAGTGAAGGGGAGTACCGGGAATACTCCGAGAAATTCGGCGGCAAGTTTAAGGCTGGTATTGGCGCCGAAGCAATCAAGAAGCTCTTAGAAGAGATCGACCTGGACGAACTCAGCGCCGAACTGCGCAAAGAGATCAGGGACAGCACTGGACAGCGCCGGGTGCGGGCCGTGCGCCGGCTAGAGGTTGTAGAAGCTTTCCGTGCATCGGGCAATCGGCCTGAGTGGATGATTATGGACGTGATTCCAGTTATTCCTCCCGAGCTGCGCCCCATGGTGCAGTTGGACGGCGGCCGTTTTGCCACCTCTGACCTCAATGATCTTTATCGGCGGGTAATCAACCGCAACAACCGGCTAAAGCGCCTTTTGGAGCTGGGCGCGCCGGATATTATCGTGCGGAACGAAAAGCGCATGCTTCAGGAAGCCGTGGACGCCCTCATTGATAACGGCCGCCGCGGCAGGCCTGTAACTGGTCCCGGCAACCGCCCCCTGAAGTCATTGAGCGATATGCTCAAGGGCAAGCAGGGCCGCTTCCGCCAGAACCTGCTGGGCAAGCGGGTAGACTATTCTGGCCGGTCCGTGATCGTGGTAGGACCGAAGCTGAAAATGTACCAATGCGGCCTACCGAAGGAGATGGCCCTGGAATTGTTTAAGCCCTTCGTCATGAAGGAGCTGGTGGCTCGGGGTTTGGCTCATAACATTAAGAGCGCCAAGAAAATGGTGGAACGGGTCCGTCCAGAAGTGTGGGACGTTGTAGAGGATGTGATTAAGGAACACCCTGTCCTGCTCAACCGTGCTCCCACGCTGCATCGCCTCGGCATTCAAGCTTTCGAACCGGTACTGGTGGAAGGGCGAGCCATTCAAATTCATCCCCTAGTCTGTACCGCCTATAACGCCGACTTTGACGGGGACCAAATGGCAGTGCACGTGCCCCTTTCCGCGGAGGCTCAGGCTGAAGCCAGACTATTGATGCTGTCGACCAACAATATTCTGGTTCCCAGCAGCGGGAGGCCAATTGTCACTCCAACGCAGGATATGGTCATCGGTATTTACTATCTCACCTCGCGGCGAGCGGGGGCAATGGGCGAAGGCAAGTACTTCGGGTCCATCGACGAGGTGCGGCATGCGTATGATGCGGGTGCGGTAAGCCTGCATGCCTGGATCACCCTGCGCCAGCCCGATGGCAGCCGCCTGGAGACCACACCCGGCAGACTGTTCTTCAACGAGGTTCTGCCGGAAGGATTTGAATATATCAACGATGTGGTTGATAAGAAGAAACTCGGCAGCTTAGTGGAGGCTCTCTACAACCGCACAGGTGCCTCGGAAACGGCCAAGACTCTAGACGAGATCATGCGCTTGGGCTTTCAGTACAGTACCCGCTCCGGCACTACTGTATCGGTGGAGGATATTTCGGTCCCTGCCAGCAAGCACGAGCGAGTGCGGCAGGCCGAGGCTGAGGTCGACCAGATCGAGAGCCAGTTCAGGAGAGGTCTGCTCACTCCTGAGGAACGTTATCAGCGGGTGTGCGAGGTCTGGACTCGGGCTAAAGAAACCATTACCAAAGAAATGCTCGATAGGTTTGACCGCTTTAACCCTGTGTACATGATGGCGATCTCTGGCGCACGTGGTAACGAATCGCAGATCAGCCAGTTGGCTGGGATGCGCGGCCTCGTAGCAGACCCCACAGGCAAGACCTTTGAAATCCCGATTAAGGCGAACTTCCGCGAAGGACTCACGGTGCTGGAATACTTCATCTCCAGCCACGGTACTCGGAAAGGCTTGGCAGATACTGCTCTGCGCACCGCTGACTCTGGTTACCTCACCCGCCGCCTAGTGGACGTGGCCCAAGATGTGATTGTCCGGGAGTACGACTGCGGTACCGAGGAAGGTATAACGGTCAGTGCTATCAAGGAAGTCTCTGGCGAGCACGTGGCCGTTATCGAACCGCTGTGGGAGCGCATCGCGGGAAGGGTTGCCCTCGAGGACGTGCAGCATCCCGAAACGGGTGAGGTCTTGGTCAGGGCCAACGAGATGATCGATGACGATACAGCCAAGCTCATTGAAAACGTGGGCATTGAGAAAGTCAAAATCAGGTCGGTCCTGTGCTGCGAAACTCGCTACGGCGTCTGCGTGAAATGCTACGGACGCAACCTAGCCACCGGCGGGTTGGTGGACGTGGGTGAAGCGGTGGGAATTGTGGCGGCTCAGTCCATTGGTGAACCAGGTACCCAGCTCACCATGAGAACGTTCCACAC
>JAAYMI010000189.1 GCA_012521465.1 Bacillota bacterium
ATCGCTTCTCTATTGCGTGGCCGCGGGTTTTTCCCACGGGAAAAGGCAAGGCCAATCCGAAGGGGCTCGACTTCTACAAGCGCTTGTTGGATGAGTTGGAGGCAGCGGGAATCCGGCCGATGGCCACACTCTACCACTGGGATCTACCACAGGCACTGCAGGAAGAATGCGGTGGTTGGGTCTCCCGCGACGTAGCATTCTACTTTAGGGACTACGCTGCCTACGTTTTCGAACAGATCGGTGACCGGCTGGGCTGGGTAGTCACCATCAACGAGCAGTGGGTGGCGGCCATGCTGGGTTACGGCTTTGGCACCCATGCTCCCGGTATTCGCGATTTCAAAGCAGCCCTGCAAGCGGGTCACTACCTCCTCTACGGTCACGGTTTGACAGTACAGGTCTTCCGGGAGATTGGCCTGCCTGGGCAGGTGGGGCTAGCCTTGAATCTGACGCCCTATTACCCCCACCGTGACGCGCCCGAAGATTTGGCTGTTGCGCGGAGAATGGACGGCATAACCAACCGCTGGTATCTCGACGCAGTGCTGCGGGGCCAGTATCCTGAGGATGTGGCCGAGTGGTATGCCGAGCGTAAGGTGCTGCCGGACTTACCTCGGGAGGATCTGACCGTAATATCCCAACCCATAGACTTCCTCGGCATCAACTACTACACCCGGGGAATTGTGGGTCACAGTGATGAGGACCCGTGTGGGCTCAAAGAATATCCTCCAGAAGGGCCCGTTACGGATATGAACTGGGAGGTTTATCCCCAGGGTCTATATGACCTGCTCACCAGGATCACGCGGGATTATGGGTCTATTCCGCTGTATATCACAGAAAACGGAGCCGCCTTCCCAGATCAGGTGGAAGATGGGCGTGTGCGGGATACAGCTCGCACCGCATACCTAGAGGCACACTTCCACCAAGCGGCAGAAGCCCTGGCCAAGGAAGTACCTCTGCGGGGATACTTTGTGTGGTCGCTGTTGGACAACTTCGAATGGGCCTTCGGTTACAGCAAGCGGTTCGGCATTGTCTATGTGGACTATCAGAGCCAAGAGCGCATAATTAAGGGCAGCGGGTTGTGGTATAGGGACTTTATCAGGAACGGCTGAACCGCCGTCTGAGAAGGCTCAGCGAGACCGGCCCTGGGTGGTCGGTCTTGTTATATGCATTTCGCCGCAGAACAAACAAACCTTACCAGGCGGACGACGTGGTAAGGTTCGTTTACCGAAACGGATTAATTGCTCTCTTGGACCAGAGCACGAACTTGCTCAACTACTTCCGTTGAGGTTAATCTCTCTATCTGTTCCCATGAACTAGGTGTGGCAGTATTAATAAACTCGCTGACTAACTTGGTGCCCGCCTTATTCCACACTGTTAGTTTGGGGCGATCTCCTTTATCTCTCAGTCTTACAAAGAAATCTCCGACCTGAAACATGGTATTCATGGCGCATTCCCCCTCTGGTATTTGCTTAATAAATACCCGTTTCAGACAAGGAAATCCTGCCTGAGTTAACCTTTTTCCCCAGAGAATTGTGGGGGGAAAACAAGGTAATTCACACCCTATGGTTAAATACTAGGGAAGAGCTCTTGAGGATAGGTGGGAAAGCTAGATATGGTCCAGGAATTAGTGCAGGCGGCCTTTCTTATTTTTGTGGCCGAGATGGGGGACAAGACGCAGCTGTTGGCCATGGCCTTCGCTCTGCAGTTCAGCATTATCCAGGTCCTTGGTGGAGTGGCACTGGGCTCTTTTTTAAACCATGGTTTGGCCGTCGCTCTGGGTGCGTATGTATCACAGTTAGTACCCTTGGAATTAATCCGGCTCATTGCCGCCTGCGGTTTCTTGGGTTTTGGCTTGTGGACCCTGTACAACCGCCAAGAAGAGGAACACTTGCACACCCCTGGTCAGGGGCATCCTATCCTCGTGGTGGCTCTGGCATTTTTCATCGGTGAACTAGGCGATAAGACGCAGCTCAGCGCGATCGCCCTATCAAGTAGGGCCTTGTATCCTGAAGCCGTCTTGGCGGGAACTGTGCTGGGCATGGTGCTCACCAGTTTGGTTGGCATAGGCGCCGGCATTAAGCTAGGGGAGAAGGTGCCTGAAAGAACCCTCAGGTTGATCTCGGCCTTTGTCTTTATCGGCTTTGGCGTTCTTGGTCTATGGCGTGCCGTTCCGCCGCATCTTCTTACGGCCCCTAATATTGCCGTATTCTTGGGGGCGCTGGCTGCGGCTATCATCTTGCTGATTGTACCGCCGCTTTGGAGAACGCGGCGCACCGAGGTTCAGGGTAAGTACACTCAGATGCAGCGGGTGGCTCGGGAACTGAAACGGCATTTGGCAGAGATTGAGGCTGCTGTAGATGATATCTGCTTGAGCGAAAAGCACTGCGGCGTGTGCCGAGGAAAAGACTGTCCAGTAGGCTACTGCCGCGATCTCGTAAGACAAGCACTCCGCGACCACCTCGCGGCAGAACCCCACGGCGTGATTCCCCGAGCCAGAACGGCGCAGCGCTTTGATGAGGCGAAGATCCGTCACGCTTTAGCCCTAGTTCGCCAAGAATACCCCGATTGCGAGAGTATGCCGGAAATCGAGACGATTATCAGGCGCACCGAAGCTGTTCTGCGGACCCTTGAAAGCCACCAGACTTCATAGCGATCCGAGGATACGGATCTCTGGTTCTAGGTCTACGTTGAACCGCTGTTTTATTTCTCTTTGAATGTGCTGAATCAGCTGGAGGACATCGTCAGCCGTAGCGCCACCGCGGTTTATGATGAAGCCCGCGTGTTTGGTGGAAACCTCCGCCCCGCCGATACGAAACCCCTTCAGGCCCGCTTGTTCGATCATGGGTCCTACATAGTGGCCCGCCGGTCGCTTAAAGGTGCTCCCGGCACTGGGGAATTCTAACGGCTGTCTGGCCCTCCTCCTCGCCTGGAGATCGTTCATTTTGGCCAGGATCTCTTCTCTGCTGCCCGGGCGCAGTTCCAGCTCCACTCTGGTGACTACGATCTTTTCTTGCTGAACGCGGCTGTGGCGGTACGAGTAAGAGAACTCATCACGGGTCCATGAACCAGGACCAGCCGCAGTGGCAAAATGCACGCGGCGGACGAGGGGGCCGATTTCCCCATCGTAGGCACCGGCATTCATAAAGACTGCGCCGCCGATACCTCCAGGTATGCCAACGGCGAACTCCAGCCCCGTGAGCCGATGATAGGCAGCCAGTTTGCTGACGGCGCTGAAGAGGCAGCCAGCCGAAGCGGTAATAGTGGTCCCATCCACCTGAACGTGGGCGAAGTTGTCGGCCATCTGAATTACCAGGCCGCGGATCCCTGCACTTCTCACCAGGACATTTGTGCCGTAGCCCAGGACAATTACGTTGAGATCGTGCTGTTCAGCAAACTGGAGAGCGGATATGAGTTCGGCTTCAGTTGCCGGGCGGGCAAAGTAATCGGCCGGCCCACCCACGCCAAGCGAGGTTGCCTTGGCTAAAGGATAATTGCGGATAAACACGGCCCCACCTCCTGATATCAGTACTACTATAACACAAAAAGGGCGAGACTCCGCCCTTATTGTTTTGTGTGATAGCGATTTTGCCAGATGAATTCACTCGGGTTCAACCAGTATTGCGCCACTCGCTCTTTCTCCCAGGCTGTACCGTTTGTGCGGGGCCAGGCGTTGGCAGGCAGATCTGCACTGCGGATCTCAAAATGGAGGTGTGCGGCAAAGCGGTTATTGGGGCCGCGGCCCACAGTTCCGATCTGCTGGCGGCGCTGGACGAGTTCCCCGGTCCGGACATCTCGCCTGTCCAGGTGTGCATATTGGGACCACACATAGGTATCGTCAGGCAGCCGGTGTTTCACTAGGATGACATTCCCCAGTGCTGTGTTCCATCCCGAGAATACAACCTCGCCGTGAGCGATCGCGTAAACCGGCTCTCCCAGATCGCCATTGCCGGCTAGGGGAATGTTCCAGTCTTCTCCGGGGTGCCACGAATTGCTGACGCTGCTCCACTCTAGGAAGCCATAGCCAGTGATGTCCCATCCCTGCCCGTCCGGGCCGCCCACTGGGAAGTCGAACCCGTCCACGATAGGGAACAGACTGCCTTTCCCACCCGGTCCACTGCTTTCCATGGGACCGCAGCCGCTAAGGAGCAGCACGATCACAAGCCCCAACGCTGCTTGAACAGTCTTCTTCAGATTACATCTCCTCCAAAGTTGACTAATTTCAGTAATATTGTACTGGGCAGGGAGGAAATGTTCAATAATGGTAAAGTTCCCCAACGCGTTCTTACTGCTGCTTGGAGGAAGAGCTGCGCTGGCGGCGAATTACCAGGTTATTGGAGGGATAGGTTATGGACCGCAGAATTATACTCGTTAGCTTAGTGGTGGTCATCCTAACCTGCACGGCTCCCCTTTGTGGAGCTTTTTACGGGGATGAAGTGGTCCTAGGTGGTGGAAACGAGTTTCGCTATGCCCTTGAGCTGGAGCCGGGTGAAAAATACAGCGTGGGAATTGCCGTGCAGAGCGACGAGCCCAATGCGCTGGTTAGTCTGTCTGTGCAGTTCCTCGGTGCCAGAGGTGACGTTGTGGAGTTTATCTCCACTGAGCGCGGCCTAGGTGCGGCTGGGCGCTGGACCCTATTGGGACTGGAGTTTACTGTTCCGCTAGATGAACTCCGCGCCGAACTGGTTCTGGCGGCAGACACCCCAGGTTTATACCGGTGGGACAGCCTGACAGTACAGCGGATTCAGAGTACTGCCCATGCGGTGCAGCAGTACTGGGAAGAGCGCTTTGCCAAGCACGGTCCCATTTACACAGGCCTAGTTGTAGATGCCCGCCACCTGGATGTCCGCCGAGGGATCAGTCCCCGGGTATATTCAGAATCGGGTCAGCTCATCTATGGAGGGGTACTGGCCTCGTCCGAGTATGTCCAGGGGGTAGGTGTGGTCGCCTACGGGAGCGAATTGGACCCAGAGCTGATTAAGCGCATTCAAGTGGACCCAGAATACGGCTACGCGCTGCCGCTGACGGTGAAAGCTATTGGTACGATTGAGCCCGCCCGGACAGCGGTGTATATCAGTGATGCAGATGCGGAGCGCATCCTGCAGGCCCTATCACAATATGATTTTCTCGCTCGCTACGCGGTTATCTTTCTCATCGATTAAGCGGCAGGAAAACGCCAAACCAAACAGAATAATGAGTAGATTCATGATAATGGAGGTTGTCCCCAATGAGTGATTTGAAGCAGAAACTGCAGCAGCTCCGACGCAATCTCGATCAGGTATCTGACCGTGAATTGTCGGCTGTAATTGGATTTGATGGTTTTGTAGATACTATAGTAGAAGTGGTTGATAAGCGGCATTCGTTTGCAGAATATACGCGCATGCAGACCATTGCCGACTTTGGCGCCAGGATCTCGCGGGCTGCCGGGTTAAGCACAAACATCGAATTTGTACCTGTTGCTAAGAAACTAGGGGGCAATGGGCCGATCATGGCCAACGCCATGATGTCTCTCGGGGTAAACGTTTCTTATATCGGCGCGCTGGGCAAACCCACCATCAACCAGGTTTTCGACAGCCTTGTCCAAGGCTGTGCGCAGGTGGTTTCTCTCGCGGAACCTGGTCTCACTGATGCGGTGGAGTTCACCGACGGCAAGGTGATGTTGGGGAAAATCACTTCCCTCAATGAGGTAACGTGGGATGCACTGGTTGAGGCTGTAGGCGAAGACCGGATTCGGGAGCTTTTCACCAGCTGCGATCTGGTTGCCACGGTGAACTGGACCATGATGCCTCACATGAATGATATCTGGGAGAACCTGCTTCGGGTGCTGCCCCCTAACAGCGATCCTGACCGGCCCATTTTGTTCGTGGATCTGGCTGATCCTGAAAAGCGCAAATCAGAGGACATTCTGGAAGCAATGCGCCTCATCGGCAGGTTCAACTCTGTTTATCGAGTAGCATTGGGTCTAAACCGCAAAGAAGCAACTGAAGTGGCGGAGGTGCTGGACCTCAAGCTGAGTGCTCCTGCCGCGGAGGTTTCCTTGGAAGAAATCACTCGCGCCTTGGCTGACGCCCTGGACTTGTGGTGCTTGATGGTGCATCCCACGAGTGCTGCCGCGGCAGTAGTTGATGGGGTGTATGCCCACACCGTGGGGCCGTATACCTCCAAACCCCGCCTAACCACAGGAGCAGGCGATAACTTCAACGCTGGCTTCTGCCTCGGCCTGCTGCTGGGGCTTTCGCTGGAACAGTGTGTCATGTTGGGCACGGCCACATCTGGATTCTACGTGCGCAATATGCACAGTCCGTCCTTTGCTGAACTGAAGGACTTTGTGGAGTTGTGGAGCCAGCACGGAGAAGTAGAGTTCTAGGTTTTAGGGGATGCACTTTCCCTGGAGCATAGCAGAGCAGAGATAAGCAAAGGAGAGATGAGATGAGAACAGAGTTGGCAGCAGCGAAGAAAGGGTATTTTGGCGAGTTTGGTGGGCGGTATGTACCGGCGGAGTTGGAAGCGCCGCTGAGTCACGTGGCAGAAGCTTATGAAGAGGTAAAGAACGATCCCAGCTTTCAAGAGGAACTTGATTACTATCTCAAAGACTATGCCGGCCGTCCCAGCCCCCTGTACCATGCTGAGCGTCTCAGCCGCGAGCTGGGGGGCGCTCAGATCTTCCTGAAACGGGAGGATCTCAACCACACGGGCTCTCACAAGATTAACAACGTCTTGGGACAGGCGCTCCTCGCGAAGCGCATGGGTGCCAAGCGGGTTATTGCGGAAACGGGAGCCGGCCAGCACGGCGTGGCTACAGCCACTGCCTGTGCTCTCCTAGACATGGAGTGTGTGGTGTACATGGGAGCCGTTGATGCGGCTCGCCAGAGTCTGAATGTCTTTCGTATGGAGCTCTTGGGTGCGAAAGTAGTCCGCGTCACTGCTGGTGGGCAGCGCCTGAAAGAAGCGGTTGATGCCGCGCTGGATGATTTTGCCCAGAACTATCGGACTACGTTTTACGTCTTGGGTTCGGCAGTGGGCCCCTACCCCTATCCTGATATTGTCCGGGATTTTCAATCGGTCATCGGCCGTGAGGCCCGGACTCAGATTCTAGAGAAGGTGGGCAGGCTCCCTGATTATCTCGTTGCATGTGTGGGAGGAGGCAGCAACGCGATCGGCCTGTTTGCGCCGTTCTATGGTGACGAAACGGTGCGCATGGTAGGGTGTGAGCCAGGAGGAACTGGTTCCGGTTTAGGCCAGAACGCCGCCGCCATCTCCTACGGTGTGCCTGCAATTATTCACGGCTTCCGGTGCTATGCACTCTTAGACGGTGATGGGGAGGTTGCTCCCACCAGTTCGATCGCCGCGGGACTGGATTATCCAGGAATTGGCCCAGAACACAGCTTCTACAAGGCAACAGGACGGGCTGAGTACGTGGCAGTTAGCGACCAAGAGGCCCTGGATGCATTCCAGGTACTCACTCGTACTGAGGGGATAATCCCGGCGTTGGAGAGTGCCCATGCCGTGGCCCATGCCATCAAGCTGGCGCCGCAGCTCAGCACGGATCAGATCATGATCGTGAATCTCTCGGGTCGAGGCGATAAGGATGCTGACCAAGTACTGCAGCTGCTCAAGCGTTGAGCCCTCGAGGCTTGAGCCTCGGCCTGAGGTGGTTGCCGAACACTAAGCCGCATAGTATAATAGGTGCGGAAATCTTGCAGAAATGGGGTTATCTCGTGCTCACTCAACGCTTTCGGAGAAATGTTAGTTTAGTCTTGTTTATTGCTCTAATGCTCACTACCGCGTTGTTTTGGTCTCTGAGTTCTGCCACCGATGCCGGCCTGCGTGATGGGGTATTCACCGGCCGCGGAGCAGGCTTCGGCGGCGAAATGGTGGTAGCGGTCACTGTGGCCGGCGGCAGCATAACCCAAGTCGACGTCGTAAGCCACAGCGATACCCCTCCTATTGCTGATCCCGCCTTGGAACAGCTTAAGGCGGCGGTTGTTGCCAACCAAAGCGCCGAAGTTGATACGGTTAGCGGAGCAACCTACACAAGTGCTGGTTTTCGGGCTGCCGTGGCGCAGGCTTTGGGCAAGGCTAGCGGAGAGCTCGCGGATGGCGAGTATGTCGGGAGTGCCGAGGGCTTTAACGGTCCTCTCACCGTAAAAGTCACAGTCAGTGGAGGCACTGTTACCGACGTGGAAGTAACCGCACACAGTGATACCCCTGGTATCTCTGACGGAGCGATCAAGGCGGTACCAGAGGCCATCGTGGCAGGCCAGACTGCTGACGTAGACGCAGTAAGCGGAGCAACTTACACGAGCAGAGGCATTATGAACGCGGTGAAGGATGCCATCGGCTGGGAGTAATCAGAGTGATTTCTCAGGAGCTTCTCACAATGTGGGGAAGCTTCTTTTTCATGCCTAACTTGGTAATACTACCTCCAGACTAACCGGAAAGGAGGTAGACCCATGCCCAGTTGGGAAGAGATGAGGATGGTTGGAGAGACCTGCTCTCAGTACGAGGCGGCCGATGATGGTCTGGAGCGGAGCTGTGGGAGCTGCGAGCATTGGGTGGATGACGAAGAAATGTGCGAGCTGGACATTTTTTTCGACCAACTCACGAGTTTAGACCAGACTTAGGGATGCTGGTCAAAACCCTAGTTTCAGTGTAAGATAGAGGAGTGGGGAGGGAAAGGGATGCCTCAGATCGGCGTGTTTGACGTTGTGGGGCCCATTATGGTGGGCCCTTCTAGTTCACATACAGCAGGGGCTGTGCGCTTGGGCTTTGCGGCCAGGAAGATTCTGGGGGAGGAAGTGCGCAGTGCTGAGATCGGCCTGCACGGTTCCTTTGCTGCTACCTACTGGGGACACCGCACTGATGTGGCCATATTGGCCGGCCTGTTAGGTATGGCCATGGATGACTCACGCATTCCTGCAGCCAAGGAGCTGGCTGCTCAGGCAGGGCTGCGGTATGCCTTTCAAGTGGTGGACTTAGGCGATGTGCACCCCAATTCGGTGCTTATGCGGGTGCAGGGCGATAGCCGGGCCGTGGAGGTGAAAGGCGCATCCATTGGCGGCGGACGCATTTCTATATACGAGATCGATCGGTTTCCTGTGTCAATCGACGGTACGTACAGTGTTCTGCTGGCGCGGTACACGGATCAGCCTGGCATTGTGGCAGACATCACTCGCATCCTAGCCAGTTTTGGGATTAATATCGCATTTATGGACGTCAGCCGCAAGATGCGTGGCTCGGAGGCCCTCTTGGTTGCAGAAACGGACGATCCCATCGCCAATGATGTACTAGACCTGGTGGAAAGCCTGCAGAAAGGAATCACGGCGCGGGTACTGCCCAGCTTCTAGGAGGGATAACATGGAAATAACATCTGCGGTGCAGCTCCTAGAGCTCTGTACAGCAAAGGATAAAAGCATTCCTCAAATAGTGGCAGAATACGAAGCTTTCCGCTCCATGACAAGTACCCAGGCCGTGCGGGAGCAAATGGCTGCCACTTTGAGAGTCATGCGGGAGGCAGTCCATGGAGGAATTGCGGACACAGGGGAATACGCCCATCTGGCAAAGGACTATGGCCAGAAGGTGTACCAAGCGCAAGCAGCAGGGCGGCTGTTTGGCGGACCGCTTTTGAATACTGTAATTCTGTATGCGCTGTCCGTCGCCCAGTACAACGCGAGCTTGGGGCGGATCGTCGCCTGCCCAACGGCGGGAAGCTGTGGCGTTGTGCCAGGTGCCGTGCTTCCGATTGCCGAAGAACTTGGCCTCGATGATGAGGAAGTGATCGACGCGCTGTTGGTGATGGCGGGTATCGGCATCGTCAGTGCCTCACAGGGTCCGATCAGCGGCGCTGAGGGAGGCTGCCAGGCAGAGTGCGGCGTGGCTTCCGCCATGGCTGCGGGAGCGGTGGCTTACCTTGGCGGCGCATCGAATGAAACAGTGTTCACCGCGGCTTCCCTTGCCCTCCAAAGTATGCTGGGCTTGGTATGCGATCCCATTGCTTCCCTGGTAGAAGTTCCCTGTGTGACTCGGAACGCAACTGCTGCAGTAAATGCCATTACCGCGGCCAACATGGCCCTCGCGGGCATACCGGCAGTTGTTCCCTATGACGAGGTTGTCGTGGCCATGAAAGGGATCGGCCGGGCGATGCCCGAATCCCTGAGAGAAACGAGTATCGGCGGCCTAGCTGGAACACCCACGGGAAAAGGGATCTACAAGGAGATGCGGGCTCGCTACCGCTTGGATGGTTAAAAGAAAAACGACCCACACGAGTGGATCGTTTTTCTAAGAGTTATGGCGGAACCGACGAGACTCGAACTCGCGATCTCCGGCGTGACAGGCCGGCGTGTTAACCAGCTACACCACGGCTCCTAGCAAGGGTTATTATACAATGAACCGCGGAGAATTACAAGGGGTCTGGTAGACAATCTTGATGATTTAGATCAACCAAGCTTGATTTTTGGCCGCTTTTTGCAGTAAGGCGCGGTCACTCGCGGGTGCGGTTCAGAAAGGAGGATGAAGATGAGACAGCTAGCAGAGGTTATCCGGAGGGAAGATGGCGCGGTGTGGGTTAGATTAGACAATCCCTCCAAAGAGTGCGGCAACTGTAAAGGCTGTGTGCGCTTAACGGGGGAGCGGAAGATTGAGGATGTGGTACTGCGCCTCAATGATCCAACAGGCGCATACCAGCCAGGCGACCGGGTGTTCTTAGAGACCGAAGGTAAGGAAGCGTTCAAAGCTGTCACAGTGCTGTACGGCATTCCCTTTGCAGCTCTGTTTGTGGGCTATGGAGTAACCTATGCTCTTATCGGTAGTGATGCCCTGGCCGGTTTAGGAGCGGTTGCTGGACTGATTCTTGGTGCATTCGTTTCTCGTCCCCTCGCCAGGAAGATTGCGGATCGGATGAAAGAGCCTTATATCAGTGCGCGGGCTTGCAGTTAGGGGGCCAAATATGGCACTAAGTGTATTGAACGTAACCAAACGGTTTCGCGATATCACTGCGGTAAAAGACCTCAGCTTCAAGGTGGATCGCGGACGCATCCTCGGGTTCCTCGGACCTAATGGGGCGGGCAAGACCACAACCATGCGGGTGATCCTAGGCATTCTGAAGCCTGATGCAGGTCATGTGAGCTGGGAAGGTCGTCCCCTATCTTACTGGGGTCCGGCACTGTTTGGCTATCTACCGGAGGAGCGAGGCTTGTACCCAAAGATGCACATGCACGAACATCTAGTCTTCTTGGGACAGCTCAACGGCCTGAGTTCTCGCGACGCCAAGGTCAGGGCAGATCAGTGGATTGAGCGGTTGGGGCTGGGGGAATATCGCGGGAAACGCATTGAGGAGCTGTCCAAGGGCAATCAGCAGAAGGTACAGGTCATTGGCGCGCTGCTGCACCAGCCGAAACTCCTAATCTTGGACGAGCCGTTCAGCGGGTTGGACCCTGTAAACACTGCCATGCTGAAAGAAGTCCTGCTGGAGCAGAGCCAGACAGGCTGTACCGTTGTCTTTTCCAGCCACCGCATGGACCAGGTGGAAGAGCTGTGCGAAGATATTGTGCTGATCCATCGGGGAGAGCTCGTGCTCAGCGGCAATCTCCAGCGGATTAAGAGTGCTATGGGACGCCAGATCTTGCGGGTGGCTCTAGAAGGCAGGCGGGATTTTTGGCGCCGGATTCCCGGACTTACTCTCTTGGCAGATCGGCCAGACTATTTGGAGTTCCGCATTGATCCCAGCCTTGATCCTAACATCGTTTTGACCCAGGCGCTGCAGGCGGGTAAAGTGATCCGCTTTGAACTGATGGAGCCTTCCCTGGACCAGATTTTCGTGGAAAGGGTAGGTGCAGGGGCGTGAAGATGATTCCCGTACTAGTCAAACGAGATTTTGCTTCCCGGGTTAGGGGGATGCCGTATGTCATTACCACTGTGTTGGGCGTGCTGGTGTTTATCGGTCTGGGCTTTGCCCCGGTTTTGATGGAATACTTTGCTGCGGCTTTTGCCGAGGATACACTTGATATTCTGGTGGTGGACTACACCGGTGAATTTCTGCCGGTCCTCGCAGAAGTGGCTGCCGACAGTGGTGCAGAGGCTGTGCGCATTGAGGCCGTGCCGGTGGGCGAGGAAAGCACAGCGTTTCAGCGGGTGATTGATGAGGGGCGCGATGGTCTGTTATTGGTGGATCTTCCCGAGTTCGCCTTTACCACTCTGGATGCTGCCAATTACGCGCAAAATTCTCGGTTGCAGAACCTGCTCGACCGAAGCTTGACTCGCCTGAATGCCCGCAATCTTGGGTTAGGTGCGGACGAATTGGCTAAGCTGTTTGCCGCCGCTGATCTGCAGGTTCGGCAGATTGGCGCCGGTGAGGATGGAGAGGAGGGCGGAGATTTCACCTCCTCGGCAGTGTTGGCCTATTTCATGATCTTCATGATCTACACGTGTCTCATTATGTACGGCAATATGGTTGCTTCCGGTGTCGCCGAAGAAAAGAGTTCCCGGATCATGGAAGTGATGATCGCCAAGGTAAAGCCCACGGAGCTCATGTTCGGCAAGATTTTGGGCATAGGCGCTTTGGGTCTCATGCAGTTTGCGATTTGGGTCGCGGCGGCTCTGGCCACCAATGCAGTGCGCCGGGCGGGCTTGTTCGGCCTTCCTTTTGATACGGGTATATCCTTGGGTAATGTCCAGCCAGTGCTTTTGGTCTGGTTCGCGGTCTTCTTTATCCTTGGTTTCTTCTTCTACGCTTCTATCTATGCCGCCGGCGGGGCAGTGGTCAGCCGGGTAGAAGAGGTGAACCAAGTTGTCACAATCTTGACCATGTTGATTGTGGTGGGTTTCATCGTGGCCTTTATGTCGTTTACCAATCCTAACGGGCGTTTGGCGGTGATTGCCTCACTCATCCCCTTTACTTCGCCCATGGTTATGTTTGCCCGCCTCACCTTGGGCAGTCCCCCAGCGGCCCAGGTAGCCGCGTCTGTAATCCTGCTTGTTTTAGCTGTTGTGTGCGGAGCTTGGCTGTCTGGCAGGATATATCGGGTGGGAGTCCTGCTGTATGGCAAGCGGCCCACATTCAGGGAAATCCTGCGCTACATGCGTGGTTGAGCGGGCAAAATCCAAGGAAAGAAGGCTTGACTTTCCCCCGAGCCATGGTATAATAATTCTTGGCTTGGCGGCGTAGCTCAGTTGGTCAGAGCATGCGGTTCATACCCGCAGTGTCGCTGGTTCGAATCCAGCCGCCGCTACCACTCCAAAAATTCCTAAGAAACCTTGCAAATTTAACGCGGGGTTTCTTTTTTATGCCCTTTAGTGCGAAAATTATGAATGGGTTAGTATGCTGATCGACAGATTGCCCTTTCCAGCTCTGGTATGGTAAATAAGAATCCATTTTTGGAGACTGGGGAGGTCACGATGGCACGATTTCAGCTCTTTCCGGCGCGGCAGTACCGCGGTGGGCACTGGCGGGGAGCGTGGATCCTAGAGATAAACCCGCCTGAAGATGTTCCCTGGGCATTGGTGCTGGCTGGTCTTTTCCTAGGGAATACCGCTGTGTTTGGCGAGCTTTTTCCCATGGGGATCGCGTACATCGCTGCACTCCGAGCCGTAGGCCCCCGGGAATCGACGCTGCTGCCCCTAGCCGCCGTTATGGCAAGTACGATTTGGACAGTGGGCTGGTGGCCTGCACTGCCATACATACTGGCTCTGTTGTTCCTTGGTTTTGTACAGCTGAGCGCAACAAGACTTACACAGGCCAAGAAGCTCTGGCTTGTAGCCGCTTTAGCGGCCTTTACCGGCAAGACACTGCTGGCATTTTTGCTGCATCCTGCCTTCGGTGTACTTTTGACCGGTTTGACTGAAGCAGTGGTGGGGACGCTGGCCTATCTGATCGCGCACGCGCTGCTCCACGGTCAGGCGGAACACGATGTGGCCTATCGGGAGACGCAGTGGGTCCTTGTGATCTTGGCCGTTACGGCTGCGTTTGACGGCACTATCTTGGGAATATCAGTCCGCTTATTCTTATCCTTCTTTCTCATTGCTGCCTCTGCCCGCCTTGGGGGACTTACCGTATCTGTTCTTATGGGTTCTGGCTTAGGCTTAGCTGGTCTGTTGCTGGGCGAGTCTGGCCAATTCGTCGTCTTAACAGTCCTGTGTGCTGTTCTGACCGGGGTTCTGAGCGGCAGTCCACTTGGTTTGATTGGCGGTCCGGCCCTGGCTGCCCTGTTCTCTCGCGGAGGCATCATCGATGGGTCGGTGGTTAGGCTGGCGGCTATTTCTTTAGGTGCTGGCCTTAGTGCCTTAGTGGTGCCGTCGCGGTATGTGCGCCATTTAGCACGTGTGATTCCTGGCACACCGTCCTTCCACCAGCGTCAGGCCAGTTATACCGAAAGGATCCGTGAACTGCTTAACGAGAGGATGAGCGAGCAGCTTACGGTATTCGAGGAACTAGCTCAGACCCTCAAAGACTGTAACGAGCAGCTCGTGGCTACACAGCTGCACGCCATGGCTGATGTGATTCGCACCATGGCGGAGGAATTCTCCCCTGGAGTCCGCCTCACTGGCAGCTTGGAAGACCAGATTTTGCGGGCTTTCCCTGATGCAGACTTCCGCTCCGTGACGGCGATCTATACCAGTGATGGTTTTGAAATCAGCGGTCAGCGAGGGCGCTGCTGTTCTGATCGCAGCTTCTGCAAAGAAGTGGCTCAGTTATGTTCACGCATCAGCGGCGAGCAGACATACACGGTGCTGCACCGCCGCTGTGAGCCGAGCAGGATGGTGTGCGGATTCAAAGTGGGTCCTAATCCCAAATACCGCTTGCAGGTGGAAACCGCCATGATGGCCAGGAGTATTGTCTCAGGCGACAATGAAATGGTGTTCCAGCTCTCCAAGAGCAAAATGGCGGTAGTCTTGAGCGATGGAATGGGTGTTGGGGCACGTGCCCACGCCGAAAGCCGAGTAGCGATTCGCCTGCTGCAGCGGATGATAACCGCTGGGTACAACCTGGAGGTCGCTGTTTCCCTCGTCAACCAGGTACTGCTTTTGCGGAGCCGCGATGAAATCTTCGTGACCATCGATCTGGTGGTCGTTGACCTGCACACAGGCAGGCTCGACTTTGTGAAGATCGGCGCCGCACCCAGCTTTATCAAACGGGGACGGGACGTGGAGATCATTCACAATCAGTGCCTGCCTGTGGGTATACTCTCTCAAATTGAGGTAGAGACTGATAGGAGATTGCTTAAGGAAGGCGAAGTACTGTTTATGGTCACAGACGGCATCCTCGAAGCTCGCCGGCATGTGGAGCACAAAGAAGAGTGGGTTTCCCGCATGCTGCAGCGCATTGACCATAACCAGGACTTAAAGGAATTAGCGAAACAGGTGCTGACCCGCAGCATCGCTGCTGCCCACGGTCGAGTGGAAGATGATATGATGGTAGTGGCGGTAAAGCTAGTGAGGGCAGCTGAGGAGATTGAAGCCTACAGGAGGATATCCTAGCGTGAAGCACAACCAAGATCCCTTTCCTGAGTTTCTCCAAAACCTCGAGCAGCACCAGATGGTAGGAGATGACAGCCAAAAAGTTCTACTTGCGGTGAGTGGAGGGCCGGATTCGATGGCTCTCCTTCACCTTTTTTTTCGCTGGAATCCCAGCCGGATCGGAGTGTGGCATCTCAACCATGGTTTTCGCCCAGCGGCTGCAGCTGAGGCGGAGATGGTGCGGCGCTACTGCCAGGATTTGGGTGTTCCTGTACAGATCTGCTGCTTTGACGTGACTGCGTTTATCCGCCAGGAGCGAGAATCAAAGCAGCAGGGGGCGCGGCGCATTCGCTATCAGCTGCTGGAGGAATATGCCAGAGACCGCGGGTATGACCGCATCGCCCTTGGCCACCATGCCGACGATCAAGCGGAAACGATTCTCATGCATTTCTTGCGGGGGAGCGGCTTATCGGGGTTGAAGGGCATGCTGCCCAAAAGAGGGATGTATATTCGCCCGCTGCTCACACTAAGTAAGGAAGTACTGGTACAGTACTGTGTTCACCACAGCATTCCATTTGCCATCGATGAATCTAATGTGGAGACTGTGTACTTGCGCAATAAGGTGCGCCATGAACTGATTCCCCTCCTCGAAAAGGAGTATAACCCGGGCCTGCGGCAGCATCTGCTGCATCTGAGTGAGATTGTGCAGGCTGAAGACGCCGAACTTGAGTCGAGTGCTGAGCGGATCGCAGGCCAGTACGCTGTTGTTCACGGTCAGCAGGTTGTATTCCCCAGGAAGGTTTTTGCCGCCCTTTCGCCCGCGCTGCAGCGGCGGGTGCTGCGGCGACTCTGGGCCCTGCACCGGGGAAACCTGCGCCGCCTCGAGTTTGAGCACGCGGAGAGGTGGCGTTGGCTGATTCTTTCTGGCAGAGCCTTTGAGTTGGAACTGCCCCAAACATGGGCTGCCGGAACCACGAACCATATCTACGTGGGAGAATTTGAGCTGCAGGCGTGGGAAAGCGCTGTCCTGCCAATTCCTGGGGAGGTAGAAGCGGGCAGCTGCGTCATTCGGGCCGAAGTCTTTTCGGCCAAGGCGCTGCCTCCCTGCCCAGATAACAGCGAAGACTTCGCACTCGCCGCCTTGGCGCCGCCCCTGGTGGTGCGCCCCCGCCAGGAGGGCGATCGCATGGTACCTTTTGGCGGTTCTTCTCCAAAGAAAGTCAGCCGCCTAATGGTGGATGCCCACGTGCCGCGGAGCCTGCGCGATTATCTGCCGGTGGTCTGCGATCAGGCGGATATTCTGTGGATCCCAGAAGTAAAGCGCGCTGAAAAGGGACGCCTTTCCGCGGCGACGGAGCAAGTTGTCCGCCTTACCTGCGGTCTGCGGCAAACTTGTCGATAATCATTGTCACAAGCATACCCCTGTGCTATAATTAAACAATGCATGAGTATCTGAATTGGTATGCGTGCGCTCCGATTATGGAGGGGAGGATAGATTTGAACAAATTCCTGCGAGGCATCAGCCTCTATTTGTTGATAGCCATTATCGTGGTCTCCCTTGCCAGCAGTCTATACTCGCCGCGCAGCTTTGAACGGGAACTGTACTACTCGGAACTGCTGCGGCTGATAGATCAAAACCAAGTGGTTTCAGTGCGGATGGTGGGTGAACAGCAGATCAGCGGTGTTCTGCGGGACGGGACCCCCTTTGTTTCCCTTGTCCCCATGGGCACCATGCCTGACATTACTAAGCTTTTGACTAACGCAGGTGTGCAGATCGCTGCCGAACCACCCCCGACGACACCCTGGTGGGTGGCGCTTCTACCCAACTTAATCTTCGTGGTTGTGCTGGCTTTGATTTGGCTGTTTATCATGAATCAGATGCAGGGTGGGAACAACCGGGCTCTGTCCTTTGGCAAGAGCCGTGCCCGCCTCATTACCGAAGACAAGCCGCGGGTTGGGTTCAGCGATGTGGCTGGAGTTGATGAAGCGAAGCAGGAACTGCAGGAGATCGTAGAGTTCCTCAAGCATCCGAAGAAGTTTAACGAAGTGGGCGCCAAGATTCCCAAGGGAGTTCTCCTGGTAGGCCCACCGGGAACCGGAAAAACCCTCTTGGCTAGAGCTGTAGCTGGAGAAGCGGGCGTACCGTTTTTCAGTATCAGCGGCTCGGAGTTTGTAGAAATGTTCGTGGGTGTCGGCGCTTCCCGGGTGCGGGACCTGTTTGAGCAGGCGAAAAAGAACGCTCCCTGCTTGGTGTTCATTGATGAACTTGATGCGGTGGGGCGCCAGCGCGGCGCTGGCCTCGGCGGCGGCCATGATGAACGGGAGCAGACCCTCAACCAAATGCTGGTGGAGATGGATGGGTTCGAAACCAACAGCGGGATTATCGTAATGGCAGCCACGAACCGGGCAGACGTTTTGGACCCTGCGCTTTTGCGGCCAGGGCGGTTTGACCGAAAGATCGTGGTGGATCGCCCCGATCTGGAAGGACGGAAAGCCATTCTCAAGATTCACAGCCGCAATAAGCCCTTAGCTCAAGATGTGGATCTGGACGTACTTGCTCGCCGCACTCCCGGATTTGCCGGTGCCGATTTGGAAAACCTGCTGAACGAAGCAGCAATATTAGCGGCCCGGGCTGGTCGGAAACAGATCCTTATGTCCGACACGGAAGAGGCCATCGATCGAGTGCTCATGGGGCCTGCCAAGAAGAATCGCATTTTAACGGAAGAAGACCGGCGAGTGTTTGCCTATCATGAGGCCGGCCACGCCGTGGCGGCATACTTCTTACCCCACGGCGACCCTGTGCACAAGGTTACCATCATTGGGCGCGGCTTAGCAGGCGGTTATACCATGACGCTGCCCGATGAAGAACGGTTTGTTACGACCCGTGCAAAGCTTTACGATGACTTAGTAGATCTCCTCGCCGGCCGGGCAGCTGAGGAAATCGCGATCGGCGAAATCAGTACTGGAGCTCACAACGATCTAGAGCGAGTGACGAAAACGGCCCGAAAAATGGTGATGGAGTGGGGTATGAGCGATAGACTAGGACCCCTCACCTTTGGGCGTCCCAGCGGCGAGGATCTGGTGTTCCTCGGCCGTGATATTTCCCGGGATCGCAATTACAGCGAGGAAGTGGCTGCCGCGATTGACCAGGAAGTCCGGGAGATCGTGGACAATAGTTACCAACGAGCGATGGAAATCCTGACACAGCACCGCGACAAGCTTGATGCGGTTGCCCAAGCCCTGCTGGAAAAGGAAACCTTGACCCGAGAAGAATTCGAAGCCATCATGGAAGGACGCGAATTGGAGAATATTGAGGAAGTAAAGGTTCCAGTCACCGAAGTCCAGCCTGAAGCATATAAAGGGAAAGAAACCAATCGTGTCCGGGAACGGGGCGTTCAGCCCACAGGCGAACCGGTTATAGGCATGGAATAACAAAGGGGGTCCGACACGATGTCTGATCGGTTGATTCTCAAGAACATGGTGTTCTACGGGTATCACGGGGCGTATGCTGCGGAGAAGGAAATGGGACAGCGCTTCGAAGTCGACCTCGAGGTTTACACAGATTTGCGTTACGGCAGTGATGATCCGGAACTGGCGTTCAGTTATGTAGACGCCTACACCTTGATCAAAGACATCGTGGAAGAGCGGGAATTTCTCTTGCCCGAGGTATTGGCAGAAACCATCGCTGAAGAACTCCTAGCCGCCTATGACGTGGAGAAAGTTGTGGTGCGGATTCGCAAGCCGTTTGTACCCCTGGGGGGCATCATGGACTATTTAGAAGTGGAGATCACTCGCCCCTAAGTCAGAAGAAAAATAAACCCCTTGCACCGTGCGGTGCAGGGGGTTTTCCGTAATGCTTGGACTGTGCTATTCTTCGGTCCGCAGCTCGGCGGGCATGTTGCCCAGCGTGATAGAGATTAGGTCGGCCGTGCCACCGCGATAGACTGTCACCAGGATCTCGTCACCAGGCTTAAGGCCGGTGAGCGCTTCCTTCATATCGTCCAGAGTGAAGATATCCCGATCGTTTACCCGGCGGATGATATCCAAGGACCTCAGTCCTGCCGCTTCCGCGGGGGAACCGCTGATCACGTCAACCACAATAACGCCTTTGCTGTCAGGCAGGCGGAGCTGCTTGGCCAGGTCTTCGGTAATCTCACGGTAATAGATCCCGATCCAAGGCCGAGGTGGCAGTTCGTGTTTTACTCCGCCAGTCTCAATGAGTTCCTCCAGCACATCCTTGGCCACATTGATGGGAATCGCAAACCCGATACCTTGGGCGGTGGCGTGCACGGCTGTGTTAATGCCAATTACCTTGCCCTCAATGTTCAGCAGCGGTCCACCAGAGTTACCAGGGTTGATGGAGGCATCTGTCTGCATCAGGTTCTCATAGCGCTGAATCCTACCGTCGGAACCCCGCACGCTGATGGCCCGGCCTTTTGCACTCAGCACACCGATGGTTACGGTGTGGTCAAAGGCTTGACCGTAGGGATTGCCGATGGCAATCACCCACTCGCCTGGACCAGCGGCATCGGAATCACCAAGTTCCAGATAGGGGAACAGCGTATCCTCTTCTGCATCAATGATGCGGAGTACAGCTAGGTCAAGGGTAGCATCGGCGCCGATGATTTCGGCGTAGTACTCCTCCTTCAGACCTGGGACGTCCAGCGCTACTTTGATGGTCTGCCCTTCTCCTTTGTTGCCTACCACATGCTGGTTTGTGAGGATAATGCCCGACTCATCAATGAAGAAGCCTGTGCCTTGGCTCGTCTGACGCTGTGGTTCAGTGTAGAAGAACCACGGGTCAATGAAGAAGTCGAAGAACCCAAACGGATCCCGATAACGGGGAAACATCCCCCGATTAGGTGTTTCAGGTGCCGGCCACTCCACGGCCAGGAATACCGTAGCTGGACTAGCTACTTCCGCGATGTCGGCAATTAGATATGGGTTGCCCATTAGCAGAGGAAGTGGCTGAGCGGCTGCGGGTTCTGGCGGTGCCTGTTCAACGGCGACTTCTTCTGCCCGAACACTGGACACACTGCTGTGCGGCAGGCTCGCGTAAATTGCGCTGGCTGCCAAGAAGACAATTACCACAAAAAGCACAGTCGTAGAAAACTTCCTAAACCGCATCTAAATCCTCCTCCTGTAAGAATGATTGCCTCCGAAGTAAATTATACTGCTGCCATTTTCCCATTGCAAGGGGGTTGACAATAAATGGAAACGACTCACACTGTGCTGCAGTGGGGATTACCCCACATCCAGACCATTCATCTGTACGCGTCACTACCTTCTACCAATACCTCCGCCAAGGACCAGATCTTCAGAGGCTGTGTACATGGTACCGTAGTTTGGGCTTTGGAACAGACTGCAGGCCGGGGACGCCGGGGGCGCCCCTGGTTCAGTGACAGTACTTCGCTCACTTTTAGTGTGATCTGGCGGTTACCAGACTATGCCAAGGCTGGTCTACTTCCCCTTGCACTCGGCTTGGGGCTCGTGCGGGAACTGCAGGTCTATTCGCCCCAGGTTAAACTAAAATGGCCCAACGATTTGTGGGCTGGGGAGCGCAAACTGGGAGGCATTCTGTGTGAGAGCACCAAGCATCAAGGGGAGATCTGGGTAGTGGCAGGCGTTGGCCTTAACATCAATCGTCCTATGCAGGCCCCTGACATCCCTGCCGTATCGCTGGCAGAATGCTGTGGGGTTCCATTAACCCGTTTTGAGGTCTTGACTCTGGCACTCGCGGGAGCCAACGCTGCCTTGGCGAGGCTTTTGGCGGATGACGTGGAGTGGTCGGAGGAATTTGAGCGCTTCGGAAACTTCCTGCACCGGTCCGTTTACCTGCTTGCCCAGGGGAAGGCGTGGCGGGCCATACCCCGCCAGGTCCTGCCTGATGGGAGGCTGCTGGTGGAGGCTGAGGATGGCAGTCTCCGAGCCGTGCTTGCGGAGGAAGTAAGTCTGAGGCCCGTTGGACACTACCAATCAGGTGAATACCGCGAAGGTGATAAAAATCGCGGCGATAAAACCAATTAGATCCGTCAGTAGACTCGTGACAAGCGTGTGGCGAATCTGCTTGATCCCCACTGCTCCCGTATATACCGTGAGTACATAGAAGGTCGTCTCAGTGGTGCCCATAATCGCGCTAGCCATGCGCCCGATCAGCGAATCAGGACCGTAATCAGCAAACAGCTGGGCAAGGACTCCCAGGGCACCCGACCCCGAAAGGGGCCGGACGAGGACCAGCGGGATAATCTCTTCTGGAATCGCAAAGAAACTCGTCACTGGTCGGAGAATAGTCGTGACCAGCTCCAGGGCACCGGAGAGGCGGAAAATCTGGACCGCCACCAGCATGGCGACCAGGTTGGGTAAAATGCGCGCGGTGGTGAAGAGGCCGTTTTTCGCGCCCGCTACAAAGGCCTCGTACACAGCGACCCGCCCCTGGATGCCTAGGGACACCACCATAAGGAAAATTGCGGGAATGGCAAAGCGCGAGATTTGGGTTAAGACGTTCAGCATGCTGGATCTCTCCTCTACCAGAAGCGGCGGAGAACTCGATCAATCAGAAAAGCAGCCAGGCTAGAACAGCTGGTCGCAAAGACGATGGTACCTACCACTTCCGCAGGGGCACTAGAGCCTTGGGCAGCCCTGAGGGCGATGATGGTTCCAGGTAGAATGGTCAAACTCGATGCAGTGAGGACTACGAAAGTACACATACTATTGCTGGCTGTATCTTTGGAGGGATTCAGTTTCTGCAGCTCTTCCATGGCCTTGATCCCCAGAGGAGTGCAGGCATTGCCCAACCCAAGCACATTCGCGGCCATGGCAAGGAGCACCGCGCCCATGGCTGGGTGGTCTGGGGGGACATCTGGAAACAGCTTCCGGCCTATAGGCCGCATAGTTCTGGCCAGCTGGGCCATTAGGCCGCTCTCCTGCGCGATCTGCATCATGCCAGACCAAAAGGCAATTAGTCCCGCGAGCCCCAGGGCAATAGTGATCCCTTGTTCAGCTCCTCTTACGATGGCTTCTGTCACAACTTCAATGCGCCCATCGAGGGCTGCCACCAGAATGCCGCTGGCGATCATGAAAAACCAGATGTAGTTGATCATGGGCACTTCCCTCCCCTGTACATAGCTATGCTGGCGGTGCCTATTTTTAGTGCAAAAACGTCGTCTCAGGCGTTATTTCCGGAAAAAGGCCCTTCAGGTCGTTCTGATGTTCCCTGACGTACGAATTTGAGGTTTGCACCCACCCCGCGGGGATATGCTATAATCTAGTCAAGGTCAGGGATGGTCAGAGGAGGTGGATACATGGGTACACTTGCCGATCACATCGAAGCCTACATTAAGCAGATGCTGAGGGAGAACCAAGGGCGAGCCATTGAACTGAGCCGGGCCCAGCTGGCCGATGTGTTTGCCTGCGTCCCCTCTCAGATCAACTATGTCCTGGCGACCCGGTTTTCCTTAGAACGGGGTTACATCGTGGAAAGCAGGCGGGGAGGCGGCGGGTATATCCGCATCGGCCGGGTGCAGGTTGAGGATGTGAGGCAGGATACCATTGAGCTTCTTAACCAGATTGGCCAGCGCCTCTCGGAGAGGCAGATGAACAATGTTCTGGCGCGGCTCATAGACCACCATGTACTCAACGCTAGGCAGGCGGGGATCATCCGGGGAATCGTACAGCAGGAATGTGCAAATATTGGCGAGGGCAAAGATGTCCTCAGGGCCAGTCTTGTCCGGGCCATGCTGCTGCTCATTCTGGAGCAGGGCGTATAGGGAGGAGTAACTATGCTGTGTGAGAAATGTGGACAGAACCCAGCGACAGTCCGGTTTGTCCATGTAGAGAACGGCCAGAAAACTGAAGTAAACTTGTGTCAGGCCTGTGCCCAGGGCTACAGCAGCGGTTTTGCCGTGGGCTTCGACTTACAGAACATCCTCGCTAACATGTTCGACTTACCAAAGATGTGGGGCGCCGTAGCAGCTCCCGACCAGCGCCGCTGCCCCACCTGCAACTCCAGCCTGGCGGACATTCAAAAACGGGCTCAACTTGGCTGCAGCGACTGTTATACTGTCTTTCAGGGCGAGGTGGATACACTGCTGCGCCGCATTCACTCCACAAACCGGCACGTGGGCAAGATTCCAGCTACAGGCTACACCAAGATCCGCATTCAGCGCCAGATCGAGGAGAAACGGCGAGCAATGGAAGAATGTGTGCGATCCGAGCGGTTTGAGAGGGCAGCTGAACTGCGGGACGAGGTGCGGCAGCTGGAAAGACTCCTTGCGGAAGGAGAAGATGGACATGAGGGACGTTAGTCAGGCCTTGAGTGCGTGGATGCGGGGTTCTGGTCCCGAGGGAGATATCGTGCTGGGGTCACGCATCCGCCTAGCCCGCAACCTGAAAGGGATCCCCTTTCCCGGCGCTGCGAGCCGCGAACAGTTGAAGCATGTGCTGCAGGTCTCCGAGTCGGCGAGCGCAGCGCTGAGCAGCTTTGGTCCAATGCGGTTTTTGAAGATGGCTGAGATCGAATCGCTGGAGCGGCAGCTCTTGGTGGAAGAACACCTGATCAGCCCAGAGCACACCAAGAATGCTCAGGCCAAAGGAGTGATTCTGGGCAAGCAAGATGAAATCAGTATAATGATTAACGAAGAGGATCATTTCCGCATCCAGATTTTCCACCCGGGGCTGCAGCTCGAGGAGGCATGGCGCCTAGCGGATACTGTTGATGACAGATTTGAGGCCCAGCTCGACTATGCTTTTGATCAGGAGCGGGGTTATCTCACAGCGTGTCCCACCAATGTAGGTACTGGGATGCGGGCCTCCGTTATGCTGCACCTGCCTGCCCTCAGGCTGGTTAAGCAGGTCAACCAAGTGCTGGGTGCGGTGACGAAGTTCGGCCTGGCTGTGCGGGGCCTGTACGGCGAAGGGAGCGACAGCCAAGCCAGCATTTACCAGCTGTCCAACCAAGCAACCCTCGGCATGAGCGAGGAAGCCATTATTGAGCGGCTAAACCGTTTGGCGCACCAAGTCTTGGCCGGTGAACGCCAGGCCCGTGACTACCTGTTGAGCAGTAAGAACCGCTTGGCTACAGAAGATCGCCTCTACAGAGCGTATGGGATTCTCACCCATGCCCGTTCCATGACTGGTCAGGAAGCCATGGGTCTCCTCTCCGATGTGAAGCTGGGCGTGGAACTAGGCATCATTCTCGGCGTGGACCCTAATCTGTTAAAACAGCTGATTGTGTTGATCAGGCCAGCTCATCTGCAGAAGATCATGGGGCAGGAGCTTCCCCCCGAGGAGCGAGATCGACTGCGAGCTAGTTTAATCCGAGATATGTTGAAATAACCTAGAAACGAAGAAAGAAGGTGGAGAGATGTTTGGCCGTTTTACAGAACGGGCTCAGAGAGTAATCGTGCTGTCGCAGGAGGAAGCCCGGCGCCTCGGACATAATGTGGTGGGCACTGAACACCTCCTGCTTGGGCTCATTGCCGAAGGCGAAGGTGTTGCCGCAAGGGCCCTTCAAACTCTGGACATCAGCATTGACAAAGTGCGTGCCGAAATCGAGCGGGTGATTGGCAGAGGAGAAGCGGGAGTATCGGGACCGAGCGGCTTTACCCCGCGCACCAAGCGCGTCCTCGAGCTAGCCTTTGATGAGGCTCGGCAGCTCGGGCACAGTTATATCGGCACCGAACATATTCTGCTTGGCCTAATTAGAGAAGGAGAAGGGGTAGCAGCCCAGGTACTGATCAACCTCGGCGCTGATTTGGATAAAGTGCGCCGGCAGGTAGTTGAACTCTTGGGCGGCGCCGCTAAACAGGGACCACGGCCCCAGCGTAAGACGAAGACACCCACTTTGGATCAGTTCGGGCGCGATCTCACGGAAATGGCGCGAGAAGGCAAACTCGATCCAGTCATTGGGCGCGATAAGGAAATCGAGCGGGTAATCCAAGTTCTCAGTCGCCGCACCAAGAACAATCCCGTTCTCATAGGTGAGCCCGGTGTGGGCAAGACTGCCATTGCAGAAGGACTCGCTCAGAAGATTGTGGACAATGATGTTCCTGAGAATCTGTCCAGCAAGCGTGTCGTTACTCTCGATCTGGGAGCCATGGTAGCCGGCTCGAAATTCCGCGGAGAATTTGAGGAACGCCTGAAGAAGGTGATGGAAGAGATCCGCACATCCGGTGATGTGATCTTGTTCATCGATGAGATGCACACGATTATCGGAGCAGGCGCGGCTGAGGGTGCGATTGATGCTTCGAACATCTTGAAGCCTGCCCTAGCTCGGGGTGAGCTGCAGGCCATTGGTGCAACTACCTTAGATGAATACCGCAAGCACGTGGAAAAGGATGCGGCCCTAGAGCGGCGCTTCCAACCAGTGATGGTCGATGAACCCACCGTCGATGAAACCATTGATATCCTAAAGGGCCTCCGGGATCGCTATGAAGCTCACCACAGGGTAAAGATTACCGACGAAGCCCTCGTGGCAGCTGCCCGGCTCAGCGCGCGGTATATCAGCGACCGCTTCCTACCAGATAAGGCCATTGACTTGCTGGATGAAGCAGGATCCAAGGTCAGGCTCAGCGGTTTGGTGATGCCGCCAGCCCTCAAAGAGCTCGAGGCTCAGATTGAGGAAATCAGGATCGAAAAGGAATCGGCAATTAAGAACGAGGAATTCGAAAAAGCCGCCGCACTCCGTGATAGGGAACAGCAGCTCCGGGATGAACTGGAAGCGAAGCGGTCCGACTGGAAGAGCAATCGCGGCCGGGCTGATGCGGTGGTAGATGAAGATGCCATCGCTGACATTGTCTCGAGCTGGACCGGGATCCCCGTCAGCCGACTCGCCCAGGAAGAGTCTGTGCGCCTGCTGGAGCTTGAGAAAATTCTGCATGAGCGGGTGATCGCCCAAGATGAGGCCATTGAGGCAGTTGCGAAGGCCGTGCGCCGGGCTCGCGCTGGACTGAAAGATCCTACCAGGCCCATTGGTTCTTTCATCTTCCTCGGTCCCACCGGTGTAGGCAAGACTGAGCTGGCAAGAGCGCTGGCCAGTGCCTTGTTCGGTGATGACGATGCCATGATCCGCATTGACATGTCGGAGTACATGGAGCGCCATGCGGTGTCGCGCCTGATCGGCGCACCGCCAGGATATGTCGGGTACGATGAAGGCGGGCAGCTCACTGATGCCGTAAGGCAGCGGCCCTATTCGGTGGTACTCCTGGACGAAATCGAAAAGGCGCACCCAGAAGTGTTCAACATTCTCCTGCAGGTCCTGGAAGACGGGCGGCTGACCGACTCAAAAGGCAGAACAGTCGATTTTCGTAACACAGTGCTTATTATGACCTCTAACGTAGGTGCCCAGCAGATTCAGCGGGAATCCACCATTGGGTTCCGCATAGTAGTGGATGAGCGCAGTGAGTACGAGTCCATGAAGGAGAAGGTCACAGAGGAACTGAAGCGCACGTTCCGGCCGGAGTTTCTCAACCGCGTCGACGAGATCATCGTGTTCCACGCTTTGAACAAGGAACACATTAAGGAAATTGCCGATATCATGCTGACAGAACTCAGGAGTCAGCTGCAGGAGATGGATATGGAGCTGGAGGTCACGTCCGCCGCGAAAGATTTCATTGCCGAGAAGGGTTTTGACCCTGACTTTGGTGCACGGCCCCTGCGCAGAGCCATTCAGCGGTACATTGAGAATCCCCTGTCTGAAGAGATGCTCAAGGGACGTTTCAAGGAAGGGACTAAGGTCACAGTTGATCTGGCAGAAGGGGAGATAGTGTTCCGTTAAGCTGGGCAATTCGGGGCATACACTAGGTTAACTCTAGTTGTATGCCCTTTTTTCCAGTGTTATAATTAAAATATACTGATTCCTGCGCATTTAGAAAGGAACTGCTTGTGGCTAAAACGACAATCCGCTACATATGTCAAAACTGCGGGGCGGAGAGTCTCCGTTGGATGGGAAAATGTGCCAACTGCGGTGAGTGGAACACCTTGGTAGAGGAAACCGTCACTAAGCAGGAACAGCATAAGCGGACATGGGTGAAGCGATCAACCCCTCTGCGCCTTGCCGAGATCTCCACAGAAGACCAACCGCGCTTTTCCACTGGCAGCGGGGAGCTAGATCGCGTGATCGGCGGAGGGCTGGTACCAGGATGTTTGGGCCTGATCGGTGGTGATCCAGGTATTGGCAAGTCGACGCTGCTCTTGCAGGTGGCCGGTAAAGTCGCGGAAGAGTCAGGGCCAGTGCTCTACGCCACTGGTGAGGAGTCTCTTGCCCAGCTGAAGATGCGAGCGCAGCGGTTGGGAATCAACTCCCAAGAGCTCACCGTGGTCAGTGAATCCAGTGCAGATCAGATTGCCGATCTGATCAGGGAAAAGAAGCCCAAACTCGTGATTGTCGATTCCATTCAGACCATGTTTGTAGATGAAGTGCCTTCGCCGCCGGGAAGTGTAGGACAAGTCCGCGAGTCCACCGGACGGTTTTTGCAGGCGGCGAAAGGCACGGGTACTGCCGTGCTGCTCGTCGGGCATGTGACCAAAGGAGGGAGCTTGGCAGGGCCCAAGGTACTAGAACATGCTGTGGATTTCGTATTATATTTCGAAGGAGAAACCCACACATCGTTTCGGATTATCCGTTCGGTGAAGAACCGTTTTGGCTCAACCCATGAGGTAGGCATCTTCGAAATGACGGAAACGGGCCTCCAGGAGGTGGCAAATCCGTCGCAAATGCTCTTGGCCCAGCGTCCTACGAACAGCTCTGGCTCGGTGGTAGTGCCCTGTTTAGAAGGTACTCGCCCACTGCTGGTCGAGGTGCAGGCCCTAGTTGCTCCCGCGCACTTTGGTGGGCCGCCTCGCAGGCAGACTACGGGTGTTGACTACCAGCGTTTTTCCATAATCCTGGCAGTCTTAGAGAAACGGTGCGGGTACGCTCTCCAGAATCAAGACGTATTTGTGAATGTAGCAGGGGGAATCCGCCTTGAAGAACCCGCTGTAGACCTGGGTATTGCGGTGGCGGTAGCCAGCAGTGAGGTGAACCGCAGTGTGGATCCCTACTGTGCCGTGATCGGGGAGATTGGGCTTTCTGGAGAGATTCGCGCGGTACGGGGCATAGGTCAGCGCCTGCAGGAACTAGCCCGCTTGGGGTTTGAGAAGTGTATCATCCCGAAACCAAACGTGACAGGCAGCGAACCTCTGCAAGTTGTGGGTGTCAGCACAATTCAAGAAGCACTAGCTCAAACTATTGGATCTAGGAGGTGAATATATGCGGGAATTCGAGGAGCACTACCAAGAGCTGCGGTTGGTCGCACCTGGGACCCTGTTGTACGAAGGGTTGGAGAATATCCTGCGAGCCAGAACCGGAGCCTTAATAGTGGTGGGGGACACCCCAGAGGTCATGGCACTTGTAAACGGTGGTTTTAAGATTGATGCCGAGCTCCACCCGGCCGCCTTGTACGAGCTGGCGAAGATGGACGGAGCTATTGTCTTGTCTGGTGATGCCAAGCGGATCCTAGCGGCCAACACCATGCTCACCCCTGATCCCATGATCCCCAGCAGTGAGACTGGTACGCGCCACCGTACCGCGGAAAGGGTGGCCCGGCAGACCGGACAGCTGGTGATTTCCATTTCCCAGCGACGCAATGTAATCACGGTCTATAAGGGAAACTGGAAGTATATCCTCCGTGACGTCAGCGTCGTGCTGGCCAAAGCAAACCAAGCGCTGGCTACTTTAGAGAAGTACAAAAGCGTCTTTCAGCAGTCTCTCACTAATCTAAGCGCTCTAGAATTTGAAGATCTAGTCACCTTGGGAGATGTTACCACGGTGCTGCAGCGCAGCCAGATGGTAAACCGGATTGCCAGCGAGATTTCCCGTTATGTGCTGCAGCTGGGTTCTGAGGGCCGGCTTGTACATATGCAATTGGAAGAGCTGATGGTGGATATCAAAGATGAAGGACTGCTGGTATTCAAAGACTACGTGCAGCTGCCAGACGTGAATCCAGTGGAAGCTTGGGCTGAAATGGAAGCGTGGGATTCGGAAGACTTGCTTAATTTGTCGCTCATGAACAAAGCCCTGGGGTACAGTGCAGGCATCAGCAGCTTTGAGCAGGCTGTAGTACCCAGGGGCTATCGTATCCTGGCAAAGATCCCGCGGCTGCCCATGCCGGTCATTGAAAACCTGGTGCGGGAGTTCTCGAATCTGCCCGCTGTGATGGAGGCATCCATCGAGGAGTTGGATGATGTGGAAGGAATCGGTGAAGTGCGGGCTAAGGCCATTAGAGAAGGCCTGCGCCGCCTGAGGGAGCAGGTCTTGATGGATCGCCAGCTGTAATCAGCGCAGATGGAACATGCCCAGTGTTTCTACTCGCTTACCTTCTTTGCCGATGATTTCCTCCAGCTCTAACCCAAGGGCATTGCAGATCCCGGTGAGATAGAAGATGTTCTGACCCATCTCCGCTTCAATAATCTCGCGGCAGTTTTCGCACAAGCTGCCTTCTACATGGGATTTTAGATACTGCTTGATGTCTGAAAAAGAGCAATCGCTCGGGAGTGTCTGCTTGCTCGACCGAATCTCGATACAGCCGCAGTCGGTCACCGCACGAAAGATGGCACGGTTAACTCGAGCGTTAGACTCTTGGAACTTGGATACAAGGTCAAGAATGCTGTAATGCCGGACCAGATTCTCTTGGACAATCGTTTGGAAATCACTGCAGGTCGTGTCAGACTTAGCCATTCTGGTCACTCCTCCTCCGCTGGTCGAGCCTAACTCTGGTCCCATTATATGACTTCCGAAAATCGGTTGTCAAGGTATGGCCATAGTTGGGAAATCTGAACGTTAATTGACTTTTCGCACAAAAAGTGCTAAATTAGGAGTGGGAACCTGAAAGGAGGTTTCTCCGTGTACAATGTTGGTGACAACGTGGTTTATCCGATGCATGGGGCAGGAGTGATCGAAGCCATCGAAGAGCGGGAGGTTCTGGGTGAGTGTAAGAAGTACTACATCATGGCTCTGCCCATTGGCGATATGAAAGTGATGATCCCCATGGATTCGGTTGAAGAGGTCGGCCTTCGTCAGGTAATTGATGACGAAGGCGTTCGGCGCGTATATGAGATCCTAGGCGGCGAAAAGACAGCTATGTCTTCTAACTGGAATCGCCGCTATCGTGCTAATATGGAAAAGATTAAGAGTGGGGACATCTTTGCCGTGGCAGAGGTGGTGCGGAATCTTACACTAAGAGACCAAGATAAGGGCCTCTCCACTGGTGAACGCAAGATGCTGGAGACAGCAAGGCAGATTCTCATCAGCGAGTTGGTGGTGGCATCGGGCTCCACCGAAGATGAGGTAAATGCTAAAATAGCTGAACTATTGTCCTAGGAGGGAGGGATGCTGCCGGGCAGAAGGGTGCATAACAAATGGCAAGACGGAAATAATAGGGACAGTAAGCTGCATCCCAGGAGGTGAAGCAGAGTTTGGTGAAGTTTGTGAGGATATTGTCGGGCGCTCTTGGGGCGCTTCTGGGATATCAGGGTGCAGTTGCCCTATTAACTGTCAATGGTATCTCAGCGATCATAGATCCCCACTACCTCATGGGTATCTTGATCGGAGGCTGTATTGTGGCCGGTGTGTTTGTTGGGCCCATGATTGTTAATTGGTTGTGCTTAGTGATCCAGGCCCTGCACCGGACACCCGCCAGCGAGTTAGTGGGCGGAACACTAGGCCTTGTCATTGGATTGATTATCGCTATTCTTATCACCATACCTTTGCCTAGAGAGATTCCTATCATCGGAGTTTTTCTCCCAATCATTACAGGTCTAATTTTCGGTTACGTTGGCCTCGCCGTAGGGGTACGCAAGAAGGATGAACTGCTGAGTGTCTTTTCTCGCTCCGGCGACAAACCATTCAGCGGTCGCGGCGGGCGGTCGGGTGCCAGTCCCAAGATTCTGGACACGAGTGTTATTATTGACGGGCGCATTTCTGACATCACCAAATCTGGGTTTATTGAGGGCCCGTTAATTGTCCCAGGGTTTGTCCTTGAGGAGCTCCAGCATATTGCCGACTCATCCGACGTGCTGAAGCGCAATCGCGGGCGGCGGGGATTGGATATCTTGAATAAGATTCAAAAAGAGCCCTACGTAACGGTGCAGATCTTGGACAGGGACTATGAAGATGTCACGGAAGTAGATACCAAACTGGTGCGCCTAGCAAAGGACCTTGACGGCAAAGTCGTGACAAATGACTTCAACTTAAATAAGGTTTGCGAGCTTCACGGTGTTCCTGTACTTAACATTAATGAGCTGGCCAATGCAGTCAAACCGATTGTGCTCCCAGGCGAAGAGCTGAGGGTACATGTGATCAAAGATGGGAAAGAGCAGGGTCAAGGTGTAGCCTATCTCGATGACGGTACCATGATTGTGGTCGATGGAGGCCGTCGGTTTATCGGTGAGACCATTGGCGTGTTGGTAACCAGTGTACTCCAGACGGCTGCTGGGCGGATGATTTTCGCCAAGCCTAAGGCAATGGAAAGGGCATTATAACCACATACTTTGAGGAAACTCTGAGCCCGGTCTCCGGGCTCTTTTGCTGGAGTGATGGGGAGGTTTGTTGTGATGGGAGTTGGGGTAGTTTTGGCTGCAGCTGGCTCTTCGCAGCGCATGGGGGGAGGCAAGAACAAGGTGCTGCGTCTTGTAGAGGGCAGGCCGATTATCGCCCACAGCCTGGAAGCCTTCAGCACCTGCAGTCTGGTAGACCAAATCGTGATTGTCACGCGGCGCGAAGATCAGGGGGAAATGGAACGGCTGGCCCGGGAATGCGGGGCAGAAGTCACAGTGGTGGAAGGCGGTCGGGAAAGGCAGGAGAGTGTCTACATTGGCCTTCAGGCTCTCAGGCCGGAAATCGAATGGGTGCTGATTCACGATGCTGCCCGCCCTTTTGTTTCGCAGGAGATGATTGAGCGAGCAGTGCAGGCCTCAAGAGCACACGGCGCTGCCGCGGTTGGTGTCCCAGTCACGGATACCATTAAGGTTGTGTCGGAAGGCATCATTCAAAACACCCTTGATCGCAGCACGCTGTGGGCAGTGCAGACTCCTCAGGCCTTTGCCCGGGAGCTCATCTTGACCGCGCACGAGCGGGCCCGCGCAGAGGGTTTTATAGCTACAGATGACTGTGCGCTGGTGGAACGCTTGGGTCACAAGGTGGTTATGGTTGAGGGCGACTACCGCAACATTAAGATCACAACTGCGGCGGACCTAGAGCGGGTGGGAGGCGAGGTAATGATCCCTTTAGTTGGGTATGGATATGATGTACACCGCCTAGTGGCGGGCCGCAAGTTGATTCTAGCTGGAGTAGAGATCCCGTATGACTTAGGGCTTTTGGGCCACTCCGATGCTGATGTGGCCGCCCACGCAGTAAGCGATGCCCTGTTGGGAGCAGCAGCACTGGGAGACATCGGTGATTTGTTTCCTGATACGGATCCGCAGTACGCCGGGGCAGACAGTATCGCTCTACTGCGGGAAGTTGTGACTCTCGTCAAGGCGCACGGGCTGGAACTGGCCAATGTTGACCTGACCGTTGCCGCCCAAAAGCCGAAGCTCAGCCCCTGGAAGGCTCAAATGCGGGCAAATCTAGCTCAGGTTCTGGGCCTGCCAGAAAGCCGCGTTGGGGTGAAGTTTACCACTACGGAAGGTTTGGGTTTTGTGGGCAGAGGAGAAGGGATCGCAGCCCAGGCCGTGGTGTCCCTAATAAAGATTTGACGGAAAAAGGGCCATTGCGTATAATAGGATTACATCTCAATAGAGACAGATGGAAATGAGAGGGAGAGTAGGCTGGCGGTCGCCTTGCAGAGAGTGGATGGCTTGGCTGCGACCATCCTAGGTAGATGTCAGCTGAAGTGCACCCTTGATCCTCCAACCGATCCGTCATCTGGGGTAGGCTTGGACGGCGGCACCCGTTATCGTGCAGTAGAGTGCTTGTTCGCCCTTTTTAGCTGGGCCGAGCAAGAAACAGAGTGGAACCGCGGCTCTCGTCTCTGTCAGAGATGGGGGCCGTGTTTAGCGTTCAACGGGAGGTTTGCTATGACGGTCTGGGAACGGCTGAAACGTGATATTCAGGCCATTAAAGAGCGCGATCCTGCGCTGAAGAGCAGTTGGGAGATTCTGTTTGCTTATCCCGGTTTTCACGCCATACAGGCCCACCGCATCGCCCATTTTCTCTACCGCCACAAGTTCTATGTCCTGGCACGGCTGATCAGCCAGATCGCCCGATTCTGCACGGGAGTCGAGATTCATCCCGGAGCTGAGATCGGCGCGGGAGTATTCATCGACCACGGCGCAGGCGTAGTGATTGGCGAAACGGCGGTGGTCAAAGACAACGTAACCATGTACCAAGGCGTTGTCCTGGGGGGGACTGGCAAGGAAAAAGGAAAGCGCCATCCTACGATTGAAGAGAATGTGGTGCTGGCGGCTGGCGCCATGGTGTTAGGTTCTTTTACTGTGGGCGCTAATTCCCGGATCGGCGCGGGAGCTGTTGTTCTGCAGGAGATCCCGCCTAACTCCACAGCAGTGGGTGTGCCGGCGCGGGTAGTGCGGCTCAACGGCCGCAGGATCGATCCTCTCTGCCATGATCAGCTCCCTGATCCTATCGGAAAATGCATTGCCGAATTCAGAGAGCAGATTGCCGAGCTTGAAAGGCGCATTGCGCGTTTAGAAGCAGAAAAAGAAGCTGTTTGGGGGGCTCAACATGGAGCGAGTCGCGATCAAAGTCTATAACACCATGACAAGGCAAAAAGAGGAATTCATTCCGCAAGATGGCCGCCGCATCGGGATCTATGTGTGCGGAGTGACACCTTATTCCCATACCCATTTAGGCCATGCTCGGCCGAGCATCGTCTGGGACGTAGTGAAGAAATTCCTGCGCAGCCAGGGCTATGATACCTATCATGTCCAGAACTTCACAGACGTGGATGATAAGATCATTGCCCGGGCGAACGAGGCTGGTATGTCAGCCCTAGAGCTGGCCAAGGAGTTCATCGCGGAACATCTGGCCTGCATGGATGCCCTGGGGGTTGAGCGCGCCGATGTCTACCCCAAAGTGAGTGAACACATCCCCGAGATCATTGCCTTGGTGGAAAGGCTCATCGACAACGGTCACGCCTACGCTGCCGATGGGAACGTGTTTTTCGATGTATCATCCTTTGCCGAGTATGGCAAACTAAGCAATCAAAAGCGGGACGAGCTCTTGGAGGGTACCCGGTTTGATCCGGATCCAGCCAAGCGTTCTCCGGAAGATTTTGCCTTATGGAAAAAGGCCAAGCCGGGTGAACCGGCGTGGGACAGTCCCTGGGGGCCAGGCCGGCCCGGGTGGCACATTGAGTGCTCAGCCATGTCTCACAAGTACTTGGGCTGCGAATTCGACTTCCACGGCGGCGGCAGCGACCTGATTTTCCCGCACCACGAAAACGAGATCGCCCAATCAGAGGCCGCGACCGGAAAGACTCTGGCCCGCTACTGGGTGCACAACGGAATGCTGAATCTCCAGGACGCCAAAATGTCCAAGTCCTTAGGCAACATTGTCAATGTACAGGATCTGGTAGCGCGCTACCCAAAAGAGCTGATTCGCTACTACATCCTCTCAACTCATTACAGGTCAGAGCTGGAGTACTACGAGGGCAAGTTAGATGAGATGAGCCGGGGCTGGAAGAGGATGAACCAGGCGGTTTTCAGTCTCCGCAGTCTCTTACGGGACGCGGAGCTGAGGGAAGAGGTTTCTGGGGAGGACGACGCGGTATTGTCCCGCATTCGTCAGATCCGGGGCTGCATTGTGGCGGCCCTGGCTGATGACTTTAACACAGCTCAAGCCATCGGCCTGCTGTTTGATCTCGTGCGGGAGGTCAATGCATACAGCGGCCGCTCAGAGGCTCCCAGCCGCATCGTGCTGGAGGCGGCCCATGGGGTGTTTCAAGAGTACGGCCGCACGATATTAGGGATCATCCCGGACGAGCCGGAGGCAGAGGAATCGAGCCTGGTTGAGCCTCTTTTGGACTTGATCTTAAACATCCGCCAAGACCTGAGGGCGGGAAAGAACTTCGCTCTGGCGGACAAGATTCGCGATAGCCTCCAAGAACTAGGGATAGTTGTGGAGGATACACCTAGAGGGCCGCGGTGGAAGATAGAAGGTGTTTCTAGTGATGCAGATCTTTGAGGGAGACCCCAAGCAGCTATCCCCGCTGGTACTGGCCTATGTGGGTGATGCCGTATTTGAGCTTTACGTTCGCACGCACCTTGCAGGCCAGAAGGGGCGCCTCAATGAACTGCACAAGGCGGCAGTACATTACGTGCAGGCTAAATCCCAAGCTGAAATCATCCACCAGTGGGAACCACTCCTCACAGAGGAAGAAAAAGGGGTAGTGAAGCGGGGACGCAACACCCGCTCCACACCGCCCCGCAGTGCAGCTGTGGCTGATTACAGGTACAGCACCGGCTTTGAAGCTCTTTTAGGCTACCTATACTTATCTGGCCAGAAGGAGCGCCTTTTGGAACTTCTTTCCCATGTCCAGATTGAACTGAGGGATCACCATGACTGAGTATGATTGGATTGAAGGACGGCAGCCTGTTTTGGAGCTGCTGAGGTCGGGTCAGCCCATCAATAAGCTCCTGCTTGTGAAGGGCGGGCGGGACAGGCCCCTGCAGCAGATTGTCCAATTGGCTAAGCAGCGCGGTGTGGTGGTCCAGGAGGTTGACCGCAGGTACCTGGATAAGCTGAGCGCCACCGGCCGCCACCAGGGAGTCGCGGCCCAGATCGCGGGCGTGGAATACGCAGAGCTGGACGATTTGCTTGCCGGTGCTCCAGACCCAGATTGGGCTCCTTTCCTGGTCGTTTTGGACGGTTTACAGGACCCCCACAACTTGGGGTCTCTGCTCCGCAGCGCCGAAGCGGCCCGAGTGGGGGGCGTGATTATCCCTAAACGGCGAGCCGTGGGGGTAACGCCAGTGGTGGCAAAAGTCTCGGCAGGTGCCTTAAGCTATGTGCCCGTGGCGCGCGTCGCGAACATCCCCCGCGCTATTGACGAGCTCAAAGCAGCGGGTTTTTGGGTGGTGGGCGCCGACATGGATGGGGAACTCTGCTACGAGCAGGATCTCACGGGACCGATTGCCTTGGTGATCGGCGCCGAAGGAGAAGGCCTGAGCCGCTTGGTGAAGGAGAAATGCGACTTTCTGACAAGGATCCCAATGCTTGGCCAGATTAGCTCCCTAAACGCCGGTGTGGCCGGAGCTCTGCTCATGTTCGAAGTGGTACGGCAGCGCACCCAAAAGGGCGGCGGCAGTCCACTTGCTTGACCCTGCGTTTACAGTTGGTGTATAATAAAGGCGTGAATTTTGGACAAACTCGTTCTGTTCGGGCTTCCCAGAACTGTAGTGGAGGGGATATTGAGTGGGTGTGAATGCTCCGAGGAGGTACTACGAGGTGTATGAGAGTCTCAGCGATGAAGACATCGTGGAAATGGCCCGGGAGAACGACAATATTGCCCTTGAGTTTCTGATTAATAAATACAAGAATTTTGTCCGTGCTAAGGCTC
>JAAYMI010000190.1 GCA_012521465.1 Bacillota bacterium
CTTCACTCCTCGTTGGGCATGGCCGCCACTGCCTTCGCCACAGCCGCCGCCAAATCAGCTAAGTCTTCATCTGTAATCAGCTGATTGAGCCGGATCTGAACAGCCCGCCCCAAGAGGTCCAGTGTCTTTGGACATATGTCAGGACGATACTCTACGCTCCCTTTGTAAAACGCTTGGTCCCAGGGGAAGTGACCGCCCCAAGGATCCTGCTTCTGCATAAGAAACTCCCAGTTCACGTAGACATGCTGATCGTGCGCCTGCGAATCGTAGATTCTCTGGGCCGGTATGCCCTCTGCTGTAATGGCCCTTTCCAGAAATGCTGCTTGATTAGTAGTCTTAGCGTAGAACACGAGGCTGACTCCAAGGTCGCGCTCACTTCCGAAGGCAGGGGAAAACGAAATACCAGCCTGGCCCTGAAGGACGTCAAGGGCTTGTCTTTTCACTGCGCGGATTTTGTCGATCAACGCCGGCATCTTTTCGATCTGGCCCAAAGACAACGCCGCCTGGAGTTCAGTAAGGCGGTAGTTCTGCCCCGCAAAGGCCGGGATTTTGCGTTCGGTAAACCTGAATTGATACATAGCACCATCGTGGTATATTACCGCGCGCTGCCATACCTCCTCGGAGTTGGTGACAAGCATACCCCCTTCACCTGTCGTGATCACCTTAGACTGCTGCAGACTGAAGCATCCTGCATCTCCAAAGCTCCCCAACCGCCTCCCCTGAAAGCTTCCGCCATTGGCTTGGGCAACGTCCTCGACTACTTTCAGATTGTGGGCCCGCGCCACCGCCAGAATCCTTTCCATGTCACATGACATGCCCCGCATGTGCACCACGATCACTGCTTTGGTATGGGGCGTGATCTTGGCAGCCAGGTCTTCTGGATCAATGGTGAGGGAATCATCGATCTCACACAGCACTGGCACGGCTCCCACTGCAACAACAGCACCAGCGGTTGCAATCCAGGTGTAGGCAGGTATCAAGACCTCATCGCCCGGCCCGACACCGACACCGATGAGGGCACAGATCAAAGCTGAAGTGCCTGAATTTACAGCTAGGGCGTACTTTGTCCCAACAAAACCAGCGTACTCCCTTTCTAATTGGGCTGTTTCCGACTCATCTAAGCCCTCAGGGAGATATCTAAAAATCCGCTTCTTTGCCAGCACGCGCAGGACCCGCTCCCTCTCCTCCTGTCCCAACTCCTCGCCGCCGATGAACTTCGAAACCCATGGGCGTGTCCTTACTGGTTTACCTCCATACAGTGCAAGCGTCAATGTCAGTCCTCCTCTGTGTATCCTTGCGCTAGAAGACGGGTCGCCGGAGGTATTTCTCCGTTCTCAACGCTACTTCCTGCTGATCTGTGTAACAGCAACAGACCGGGAGGGGCTCCCGGTCAGATGAGATATTCGAGGTCCTGAACAAGTGCGGCAAATCGGGGAATATTCTTGATGGCCAAAGCCACCCCGCGGCCAAAGCACCCGCGGTCGCTCACAAGATGGGAAATGACGATGGTCTCTCCCTCTCCGCCAAATCGCACTTCCTGCTGGGGAAGCACTCCATCCAAGCGGACGCTGTGTATGGGGATTTCCCGGCGCAGCTCAGGGCGATGCGCGGTGAGCAGAGAAGCGAGCCGCTGGGATGTGCCCGACGGGATCTCCTGCTTCGAGCGTGGATAGGATTCCAAAAGGGCCACGTCCTGCATCAACCCTGCCACAGCATGGACGGCTTGGCGCATAGCCAGGGCACCGATGGAGAAGTTGGGAATCACTGCCCCGCCAAGCTGGGCTCGACTACAGGCCGTGGCAAACTCAGCCAATTCGTCATCCCGAAATCCCGTTGTGCCGATGATGGGATGAATGCGCCGCTCCAGGCACTGATAAAAGTGCTGCTTTGCCGCCTGCGGTGTGGTGAAATCCACGAGAATGTGGGGGGGATGAACCGCACAGAGTTCGGCGAAGTCACCGAAGATCGGGATGTCGCGCCCCAGGTCCGGCAGAACCACTGACATGGACTTACCAGCAAGGGTCCGAGCCACTACTCCGACTACAGTAATGCCTTCCTCGGCGTTTAGGTATCGGACAATCTCTTTCCCTGTTCTCCCGGTACCCCCTGCCACTGCGACGCGCAGCTGTCCCATGGCAAATGATCCCCCCACACAGTCTCTCAGATGGATCCTATGTGGTAACACCCGTGGTTATGCATCTTGGACCACAGAGCCAGCAAGGCGCATTTTCTTAGTCTGGGCTAATGCCGCCGGCGTGACCGGCCGATCAAAGCTGCGCAGCCCCGCCAATCTGAAGCCGTGTTTCTCCGCCAATCCCCGCATGTATTGAATGTGCTCCATGTTAAGATCAGCTCCGAGGCTGGCATTTTCATAGCGCTTCTCTAAAGCCAGCATCATGGTCTCTGACATGCACGCATAAGCTTGACCCTGTTCAAAGCCAAAGTTCCAACCTAAATCGGGTGAGTTGGGAACATCCACCACACCGCCATCGATAACTAAGACATCTGGGCGCAGCTGCACTACGTCGCGGCTTACATTCGCGGGGCGAGACATGTCGCAGACTACCGCCCCCCACTTGAGCATGCTCGGCTGAATCAGCGCTTCCGGACTGCTGGTGGCGGCTACGATCAGATCTGCACTGGGAAGATGTCTAGCCGCATCGGTGGTCAAGATAATGGGTGCGCCCTCATCGAGCACTCTCTCCACCACGGCCAGCCATTCGCTGAGGTCCGCACCCTCCTCAGGCAAGCCACGCAGCTGATTGACATAGTCACCCAGAGAACCCGGAGCGAAAACTCGCCCTTGATCCGCGGCACCTTTGAGGTGCTGCAGAATCTGCGCTACAACTTTCTGCAGCCGGAACTTGCTCTTGGCTGGATTACGGGGATTGCCAATCAGAATCAGTTTCCGGACGTTTTCCGCGAGCAGGGTGGATAGAGCCTTGCCAATCGCACCGCCAGCACCCATGACGGCTGCCGTACTCTGCCCAAGAGGAATACTGAGCTGCTCAGCAGCGGTAACTACTGCTTCCACTCCCGAAATGACGGTATAGCTGTTGCCAGTTGTCAGGGCCGTATGGACATACGGCAGCAGTGAACGGCCGCCCATGGTTACTACGGAAGTATATGCTCCTAACCCCACCAACTTTGCCCCCCGCTCAACGGCCAAGTCCACCGCAGCTGTAATCTCAGCAATAGCTTGTGCCTTATCCATGGCCAAAAGCTCGTCCGCGGTGCGGGGCACACAGATGAAGTCGCCGTAGGCTGTGGCACCCGAAGCGCTTACGATGCGGGTGCTGGCTACCACAAACGGTTCCACCAAGTCGTTCCAGCGAGAGCTCAAATCCTTAAGCTGCTCTTCAGAGAAAACCTCAAGACTGGCGTCAAAATCACTGTAGTTGGCCAGATCTACGGGATGCACGAGGAAGGCGAAGCGTCCATCTTCCGGATGAGGAACCGCCTCGGGAGCGGTGCTTGCGGCCCTCACATCAGTCTTGCTCTGCTCCGCGGGCGGTTCGTACCCAATCAGATGGCCGAGGAAGTTGGCCGTATTCCTTTTCGCAAGCATCTTGGCAGCCCTCTCCACTGCTTCAGCAATGCGCCCGATCTGGGATTCCGTGATGATCAAAGGCGGCTCAATACGGATCACGCTCGCACCGTTGAGGGTAGGCGCCACCCGAACCCGCTCTGTGTTGAGCAGGTATGAGGCTACAACCGGAGTCAGGAATTCCTGTTCGGCTAAGACTCCCAACAGACTGTGGGGATAGAGGGAACGATCCTGGCCGAAATCTACGCCCAGCATGAGTCCACGACCGCGAATGCCTCGAATGACACTGGGATAGCGCGCTGCCACGTCCTGCAGCATGCCCTTGAGGAGCTCGCCTTTCGCCTTAACTTCATGCACGAGTGCCCTGTCGTTTTCTGTGAGTAGCTCCATTACTCTCAGGCCAATCCGGCACGCCAAGGTGTTGCCGGCGAAAGTGGATGAGTGCTTGTAACCAAACTCTTCAGTATAGACCTCAGCGGTACACAGCACTGCGCCCACAGGCAGCAAGCCTCCACCAAGTGCTTTCGCGATCAGAAGCACATCAGGAGTAACCCCTTCCCACTCTGAGGCAAACAGGCGGCCTGTGCGACCTAAACCGGTCTGAATCTCGTCAAATATGATAAGTACACCATAACGAGCGCAGATCTCTTTAGCCTGCCTGAGATACCCAGGGGGCGGCTCTACGATTCCACCTTCGCCTTGAATAGGCTCGATAATCAGAGCGGCGGTCTCTTGCCCATGTTTCGCAAGGTACGCTTCCAGCGCCTCCACGTCTCCGTAGGGAATGTGGGCAAAACCAGGCACTGGGGCGCCAAACGCTTCTTGATAGGATGGATTGCCTGTAGCAGACAGTGCCCCCAGCGTTTTGCCGTGGAAGCTGTTCTTAGTGGAAAGGATCCCCATTCTGCCCGTCCTAGCGCGGCAGAGCTTCAAACCCGCTTCCACCGCTTCTGCACCACTGTTCACGAATGTCACATAGGCCATACCTGGGGGCGCTGCCTTGACCAAGGCTTCAGCCAGCGCGCCTGCCGCCTCCAGCATGGAGGGCTGCACAAAACTGGGCTCCAGCGACTCACGGACAGCTGTTACCGCTTCCCAAATGCGAGGCGGATTGTAGCCAAACGGCAGAGCTCCGTAGGCAGCAATGCAGTCAAGGTATTCCATTCCATCTGCGTCATACAGCAGACATCCGCTTCCCCGCACAAAGCGTTTGTTGAGGCCGATTTGCACTAAGCGCTGGCCGAGATGCGGATTGACATATTCAATGTACGGATGCATGTTTTACCCCCCTGAGCTGTTGTACACAAATTTGTGCACATGCCTTATTATACCAACTTCCCAGGAGAAATACAACTGTCCAATGTGGACATTAATGGGCAAATAGGCTATTATTTGCTTAGACTAATCTGTGGGAAACGAGGGAAAACTAACTTGGAGATTATCTGCCGAGAGTTAGAAGCATCAGAATTCGAACTCGCCCTCGCCGTCCGGATAACAGTATTCGTGGATGAACAGCATGTACCAGCGGAAGAAGAACACGACGAACTAGATGCGGTGGCCGTCCACTTTGGTGCCTTCCACGAAGGCGCTCTCATCGGTACTGGCCGTGTGGTCGCTATGGGTACAACAGCCAAGATTGGCAGAGTTGCGGTTCTGCCCGCGTATCGAAGGCAGAAGGTAGGTTCCCGCCTCGTGCACGCTATGCTCAGGTGGGCAAGAAACTGTGGTCTAAAGGAAGCGATCTTGGGAGCACAGCTCCAAGCTATCGGATTTTACGAACGCCTCGGATTCGTCCCAGAAGGAGGCGTTTTCGATGATGCGGGCATACCTCACCGCTTGATGCGCCGATCCTTGATCCATGAGGAGGAATGGGAATGCGGAAAACCCCTTTCCTAGCGGCGTGGCTGCTCTGCGCAGTGCTGGCCTTGGTGCCAACCCATGTCCACGCTGATATCCACGCCTATATCATTCCCGAAAGTGATTTCTTGCGGGTAGAAGGGGAATTGACCATTGCTCCCAAAGAGCCGAGGTTCTCCTTTCGGCTTTTCCCGGGAGCTCAGATCACCGTGCTTTGGACGGAGGGCATCACTGACTATACTGTGGACAGAGGTGTCTTGGGCACCCTGGTTACCGTACGCCTCAGCAGCTACGAGAGTGAGAGAACGCTTTACCTGGGGTACGAAGGGTTCCTGGAGCTGGACCAGGAAGACGCTCTCATCTTGGGCCGCGATGAGCTGTGGTTCCCGGAGTTTTCCATCCCAACAAGCGAACCTAAGCTCATCTTTGGTTTTCCGGAAGGCTGGCACCAGGTTGTCTCTGCTATCGATCACAGTTATCCTACCCTGATCCTAACCCGCCACCCCGATCGCGACTGGGATGCAGATCTAACGGCGAGAATCACTGAACCCGAGCTTCCGACCATGGTCACTGAACCACTGGTTACAGAACCAGAGCCCGTGCCCGACCATCTTCCCAGCCTGCCGCCACCTATTCCAGAACCAACGCCGCCACAGGTGGCCTTAAGTGTGGTTCCTGATGCGGTCTATGGGGAACTGAGCAACCTGGTGCTGCGGATGGACAGGGCCATTTCGCAGCAGGACACTGCCGCATTGGCCGAGTTAGTGGGGCCACGACTCCAAGCTGCGGGCCTAATAGAGTATTTCTCTGCCGTCCCGAGCCATATTCTTCCGGTGGAAAGCCAGATTCGCGACATGGTTGTAACCGACGCGGAGGGCATCGTGAAGGCAACCATGTTCAGCCGCGGCCGGCCCACCTATGATCTGGAGATGAGGTGGATGGCCGATCAGGCTGGTTCGTGGCAGCTTGCCGAGTTTGCGATGCACCCCCATGAGCCCGCCGCTCCGCAAGCACTGATTGACTCCCTGAAGGGATTTGTGGCACAACTGCGCGAGGCGGCAGCGGCAGGGGATGCCTACCAGATTGAAGAGGTTTTGGGCCTAAGCGATCCCGGCCAGCGTGGGATGGCAATTGAGTTCTTGCTAGCGCTCAATGCGGAGGAGCCGTGGGAAGTGTTCGTCACCGATCCAGATCAGTTCCGCCTGCAGGTGCTGGTGAGGCATTCTGTCCGCACCCACATAGTTCTAAACCTCGAATTAGCACCAGAGCCAACGGGATGGCGGATTGCCTCCTTCCACGCCCAGGCGCTCAATTGAGAATCGAAAACCGCCAGAGGTAACTCCTCTGGCGGTAGCTTTTTACGGGAAAATGCCCCTGAGTCTGATGGCCTGAGCGACCCGCTCGATTGCAATCAGATAGGCGGCCGTGCGCAGGTCCACGTCCTCCCGCTGCGCCCGCTCATAGACCTGATTGAAGCTGCTGACCATGCGCCGTTCAAGTTCGGCTGCGACCTGCTTCTCCGTCCAACTCAGGCTCTGAATTCCCTGTACCCACTCGAAGTAAGATACAGTGACGCCTCCCGCATTCGCCAAGATGTCGGGGATAATGATGGTCCCTCGGCTGCGCAGAATCTCATCTGCTTCATTGGTTGTCGGCCCATTCGCACCCTCCGCAATGATCTTGGCATTGATGCGGTGGGCGTTGCCGGCGTGAATCTGATTACCGAGAGCGGCAGGGACGAGAATGTCCACGGGGATCTCCAGCGCCTGCTCTCTAGGGATCTCCTCAGCATCCCCCTGGTAGTCCAGGATGCTGCCGGTCTTGGCGGCCACGGCCTGGATGGCCCGACAGTCGAGTCCATGCTCGTTATACAGGGCACCGTGCACGTCACTCACGGCTACCACTTTACAGCCAATATCCTGCAGGATCACGGCGGCATGGGAGCCGACGTTGCCGAATCCCTGGACAGCCACAGTGGCCCCTTCTAGCTTGAGATTGATTTTCTTCGCCAATTCTACAATGGTGTACACACACCCGCGGCCGGTGGCGTCCACCCTGCCAAGGGAACCCCCAATCTCGATAGGTTTACCTGTGACCACGGAAGGGATGGAATACCCCATCTGCATACTGTATGTGTCCATCACCCAGGCCATGACCTGCGCGTTGGTGTTCACATCAGGAGCGGGAATGTCCTTTTCGGGACCAATGATGATACTGATCTCGCTGGTAAAACGCCGCGTCAGCCGCTCCAACTCGCCGATGGAGAGCTGCGTGGGGTCTACCACTACGCCGCCCTTGGCACCGCCGTATGGGATATCCACCACGGCGCACTTCCACGTCATGTTCATGGCCAACGCTACAACCTCGTCCATGGTCACTTCTGGATGATAGCGAATTCCTCCCTTGGCAGGACCCCGGGCCAGGCTGTGCTGTACGCGGTAGCCGTCAAACACCTCAATGCGACCGTCATCCATTCGCACTGGTACCGCAACGCTGAGAATGCGCTGCGGTTTGCTGATCACATTGCGGATGGACTGATCCAGGCCCAACCGGTCTGCGGCACGATGCATGACTTCCAGCGTTACTGCCAGCATGCTCTTTTCACTGTGCTCGCTGCTATTCATCTGCAGCATGGACTCAACCTCCTGTGTCTAATTGGCTTAGAACCCGAAACCACCGCTGACAAAAACCCCCGCGAATCTCTGGTCAGCGTTAGACTCACGCAGAGAGTTCATTCGCAGCCCAGCCCGAGCAAAGCCCAGTGGGATGTTGGCCTGAACGCCGACCTCCGCTCCCCACCAGCTGGCTGAAGCAGGCTGGGTGCCATAGACGTGAGTCAAATGGGGACTGAACTCTGCACTGGCAAATAAGTCGGCGGTAAGGGCAATGCGCTTGCGTACTTCTCCTTTCACCCTTAACCCCCGATATACATTGTAGGAGAACTCCTCGCCCTCTTTGGCCGCGACGTAGGATATATCGCCAACGCCGGCAAGAGCTACCAACCGCATACCGTCCATAAGAGGCCACGTGGTGTTCACAAACATCAGGGCGTCGGCCAGACCAAACACGGCTCGCGCTGCCGGTCCTTCTGGCATGTTCCTTAAGCAAAGCCTTGGCAGATAGCCGAGATCATTGGACGTGCCCAAAAGGTCAAGGCTCAGACCTACGCTGGCCACTCCCAGATCGAGCAGCGTCACACTTCCTCCTACACCAGCAAGTTGTCCTGGAGCATACGGAGAAGCGATAGAAGTGACATAAACGAGTTCAGCTGCGAGCTGAAAAGCACTGGTTTCGCCAGATGCAACCAACAACAACAGAACTGTCATCACAAGCAGTTTCTTCACAACCAGCCTCCTAGCTGTTCACAGCATCTGCGTTCACTGTGCCTGCGTTTTTCCAAATCAAGAAGCGGTGTAGGCCCCAGCAGCACACGAAAGCCGCCGTCAAGCGAGGTATCAGCAGCACGGCAATGGGTGCCCCCACTGCCAAAAACAAGGCTGTATCTTCCACCAACGCATGACTTAAGGCCATGAACACGCCGAGAATGCGCACCTCCCGCGGGCTGACCCTCCCCTCCTCGATGTAAGATATAATCACACCTGAACCAAAGGTTAAGCCGAAGAAAGTAGCTACAACCACTGGGAAAGCACCTGCTTCACTCAAGCCGACCAAGCGGAACAGTGGTACTGTCCAGCGGTTAACTCGTTCCAAGATACGGTTGGCAGCGGCAATCTCGAGCACGATCATCAAGGGGATCACAACCCGCGCAAGCGTCCATACACCTAACAGACCCTGGACCAGTCCTTCCCACAGCACAGACATTACATGAGCCTCCCAAAGATCATGCCGGACAGAAGTGATACTCCGACCCTCAACGGCAGGATGACCGAGACGGGGCTGCCAGCCCGCCTGCTCACCACAACCTCCACCAGCAGCGAATGAGCAAAGCCCAGCATGATCGCGAGGACGGCAATCTCTCTCGGTGCCAAGCCGAGGGCAAGGATGCTGGCTGTGGCCGCGTACAAGTTGACAAAATAGCCGCTGATCAGCACTATAGCAGCGTCTCCTGACAAACCAAAGAGCTTCATCAGGGGCGCACACGCCACAGACATAGATTCCAGGACACCGCTTCCCCGCAGTAGTGCAACGAGAATGGTAGTGGGAACAACGATCTTGGCCAATTCAAGGGTGATCCTGATGCCCTTGACGGCGCCTGTTTTGACCATGGCTGAGTCTAACTGCAGCGCCAAATGCTTCATCTCCGATCTCTTATATTTTACATCAATATCAAGATTTCCTGCTGTAGCAGTAAACGCATATCGTGAGGAATCGGAACGCGCAAGTTCACGTCCTCCCCCGTGCGAGGATGGACAAAACTCAGCCTCCAGGCATGCAGGGCTTGGCGTGGACAGTCCTGCGCCGGCCTACCGTAGACTGCATCTCCCACAAGCGGATGCCCTATGGCTTCCATATGCACCCGGATTTGATGGGTCCGGCCAGTGGCAAGCGTTAGCCGCACAAGTGACCAGTTTCTCCCGCGACGAATCACCTCATATTGGGTGCGCGCCGGCTTACCGGTTGGCACGTACCCTCGACGGATACCCGATCCCTCCACTCTGCCGATAGGCAAGGCGATGGTACCTTCATCGTGGAGCATACTGCCTTCCACCACTGCCAGGTACTCCCGCTTGAGGCGGCCAGAGGCCCGCTGCCTGATCAGGTTCTCCAGAGTATAAGGCTCTTTCGCCACTAGAACCAACCCTGAGGTGTCCTTGTCCAGGCGGTGAACCAAGCGTACCTTGGTGGATAATCCCTGCTGCTCGAAATAATGAGCTAGACCCTGGGCTAAAGTCCCTCGCGAGTAAGTGCCTGTAGGGTGCACGGGCATACCAGGAGGTTTATCCACTGCCAGCAAAAAGTCATCTTCATAAACAACATGGAGGGGAATACTCTCCCCCACCAAGGCAGTTTTCTCATCAAAGAACACCACTTCAATGACATCGCCTGCCCGGACGCGCCGAGTGATGAAATCTCGCTTGCCGTTGAGAAACACCCCGCCTCCCTGTTTCATCCGGCGCAGCATCCCCCGGCTGAGATTCAGCCTCCCGTAGATGATTTCTTTCACCATCATCCCATCTTCATCGGGGTGAACTCTGGTGACGAGGCGGTTCCGCTCACTGCTAGACATAGATCATCTTCACCGTCATGCCGCCATCGATGGTGAGGTTGGTGCCGGTTATAAAGCCCGCTTCCGGCGAAGCGAGGTAGATACAGGCCCTGGCAATATCGTCTGGAACTCCCACTCGGCCAACTAAATGCTGGCTGTGATCCTCTGGCGTCAGCTTAGCTTCAGGGTTGGTTTCGATCCATCCAGGACTGATGCAGTTCACTCGGATGCCGCAGGGTCCTAGAGAGGCTGCAAGTGCGTGCGTTAGAGCCACAATTCCGCCCTTTGATGCGGAGTATGCTTCGGTATTTGGCTCCGACATGAAGGCGCGCGTTGAGGCGATATTAACCACACATGCCTTTCCGGCAGCCTTGAGCAGGGGTAGTGTGTACTTAACCATCAAGACGGGGCCGCGCAGATTGGTGTTCAGCACCAGGTCCCACTCAGCCACGCTGAGTTCCTCTAAGGGCTTTGTAATACCTATACCGGCATTGTTCACCAGGACATGGATGCTGCCAAACTTGCCGACGGCTTCCGCAAAATCCGCAACTTGCTCTGGACAGCACACATCAGCCCCGTACGTCCAGAAGCCGTTGTCCTCATCAGCAGCTAATCCAGGGGGATAGTCCTTGTCAAGAGCAATCACCCGATCCCCTCGCTCACGAAAAGCGGCGACGACGGCCGCGCCAATTCCCCGCCGTCCGCCCGTTACCACTACCGTCCGTTTATTCACTGTTCCTCCTCCTCTTCTTCTGTACCCAGGCGCGTACCTTCGTCCCCAGCAAGACTGCGGCAAAGATACTGGTGGCAACCACCACTACTGTAGCACCCGGTGGAACTGCAAGATAATAGGATATATACAAACCCGTGACTGCCGATACTAGGCCAATGGCCGCCGCCGTGAACATCAGGGGAACAATACGCTGCGTAATGAGGGAGCCTGCAGCTGCGGGAGTAATCAGAAGCGCTACAACCAGCACCACACCCACAGCCTGAATGGAGATGACAATCGCGGCAGCCACGCTGATCAAGAGAACCATCTGGACAAAGACCACCGGGAAGCCCGCGGCCTCAGCCCCTACGGGATCGAACGCCACCATGACAAACCTGGAAAAGAATGCCCACACAAGCAAGATAATCGCTGCAGCCGTTCCGGCAATAATGTACAGCTCGTAGGATTGAATGGCCATGACCGAACCTAAGAGCAAGCTGTTGAGATCGCCGGCAAAACCCGGCATGGCTGACAGAACCAACACGCCGATCGCGAAAAGACCGGTAAAGAGAATGGCCAAAGCTGTATCATTCTTGACACGGCTGACCCTCGCCAACACCACAACACCCACAGCCGTCAAAACGGCAAAGGCCATGGCACCAGCATAAAGGTTAACCCCCAGAAGGAGCGCGACTGCACTGCCCGTGAACGCCGTATGGGCAATAGCATCGCCCATAAACGCCAGTCCCTTGAGAACTACAAAAGTACCAACCACTGCTGCCATCACGGCCACAATACCAGTACCCACGAACGCCCTGAGCATGAAAGAAAACCGGAAGGGCTCCAATAGCGTTTCAAGACTCATGGATAACCACCTCACCAGTGTCCCGAATGGAGGGAAAATGCCGGGCAAAGAGTGCTGTAAGAATGTCACTCGTCAGCACTTCCCGAGGGGTTCCCTCAGCGACGACTCGGTTCTTTAAGGCAATAACCTGATCAAAGCACTCCATCAGACAGTCTAGATCGTGGGTGGCTACCACAATGGTACGTCCCGCTTGCCGCAAGCGGATAAACATCTCCGCGAGCTCGTGCTGGGCTCTCGCGTCCAGGCCCGTGTTTGGCTCATCGAGGAGGATCAAATCTGCTTCCTGGGCAACCGCTCGGGCTAGAAAGACCCGCTGGCGCTGACCGCCGCTCAATGAACCGATCTGTTGGTTGGCCAAAGGCGCGATCTCGAATTCAATGAGAGCCGCTTCGGCGCGTGCCCGATCTTCAGCAGTCAGCCTTCCCCACAGGCCCCGGCGCAGCATGCGGCCCTGCAGCACCACGTCCCACACACTGATGGGAAACCGCCAGTCCACCTCTTCGCCCTGAGCCAGATAGGCGATATTCCTTCGCACTAGGCGAGGATTCTCGCCAAAAACCCGCACCTGACCCTGCATGGGCCGGATCAAGCCCACCAAAGCCTTGAGCAGGGTTGATTTCCCGCCGCCGTTCGGACCAATTACTGCTGCCAGTGCCCCGGGCCGCAGTGACCAATCCACATCGTTGATCACCGGTACTTGGCCGTACCCGGCGGCCAGCTTTCTGACTTCTATCGCGCTGCGTACCGGTTTGCCAGTCATCTCAAGGCCTCCAGGAGCACCTGACAGTTGTGGCGCATCATGTCCACATAAGTGGGAATGTCCGATGTGAGCGTGGCACTGTACAGTAGGCGCACTTCGCCACCTACTTCGGCAGCAACACTCCGCACATATCTTTCGCCGACGCTAAATTGCGGTTCGGCAAAAACCACCGGCCTCGCGGCGCCCGAAAGGAGTGCGACTAAAGCTGCCATATCTCTGGGAGTAGGTTCGCGATCAGGGTGGTTAACGAGAAACTCGGTCGCGGTGAAACCGTAGCGCTGAGCAAAATAGGCAAAAGCATTGTGGTACGTGACCAAAACACGGTTTTCAGCGGGAATAACAGCCAGCTGCTGGAGCAGCCAGCTGTCAAGCTCCCACAGCTCCTTCTGATAGACATCTGCCCTCTCCCTGTAATATTCAGCGTGCTTAGGATCAAGCTCCATTAGGGTTTGGGCAATGCGCTCGACGTAATGCACTGCATTTGCCACGCTTAACCAGAAATGAGGATCGTGGCGGTGATCACTGTGCACGCTGTGGCTTGGTCCTGGCAGAGGTTCGAGTCCTGCAGACAATTCCACTACCACCAGATTTGATTGAGAAGCGCTGCGCACCAAATCCCACAGCCACTCTTCGTAGCCGGCGCCGTTGACAAACAGAACTTGAGTACCGGCAAGATACCGGGCCTCCTGAGGGGTTGGCTCCCAAGCGTGTGGATCAGCCAGAGCCGGGACTAGCGACACAACCTCCACTCGGTCTCCCCCAACCTGCTGCACAAAGTCAGCGATGATAGCAAAAGACGCCGCTGCTCGCAGCGGCTCATCAGCTGCCGCCTCCACAGCTCCAAACACAAGCCACACCACAAGACTCATGAGTACAATCCGCCTCATCAACTGCGACCCTCCCTGCAATACCAAGTTATCACTGCTGCATGCTTCCTCCTCGCAAAAGCTGCAGCTGCTCCCCGGCCCGCATCCCGCCTGCGAAGATCAAAACGGCGGCGGCCGCGTAGGTGCCCAATCGGCCGCCTACACCCACCAAACAGTCTCTGCCCACATAAGCAATGAGCCCGCACAGGCCGCTGACTCCCGCCATCTGTAGAGGGGTGTAAACCATCTTTTCAGACGACATGGCTGCATAGGATGCGCATGTACACACTGCTGCTAGGTAAGCTCCTTCAGAAGAGAGCTGAGGCAGGGTGACGCCAGCAAGGAGGGCAATGGCAGCTGAGGCCTGTACGCTGGAGAGCTTCAACAGTTTCCGTCCCAGAAACCCAGCTAATCCTGCAGCTACAGCGCTGACAAGGCTCCAAAACAACATCAACTCCACCCCCCACCCGCTGCTAACAGCGTCACAAGCACTGCGATTGCGGCCATGGTCCCCAGCCTTCCGCCTACCCCATCAAAAATGCCGTCTAAGGTTTCGTACAGCACACCGGTGACGAGTCCGGCTATTGCTACGACAGGCAGGCTGGAGAGCACTGCTGGGGAGCTCATCCCCACAAAGGCACCCGCATAGGCCGCTGTACTCAAGTCGCTCCGGCGCAGAACGTAGGCGGCGCCCAGCCCAACAACCCCCGATGCGGCAATGGAGCCGAGGGGAGTATACTGAGCCAAAACATAGGTGGCTAATGCTCCGCCTGCGGCAGCAAACGCGGTGGTCAGCATCACACCGGCGCGCTTTGCTGCGCATCTCTCTTTCCTCACCGAATCCTTGATGCCCAAAGCCATGAGCAGGGCCAAAAGCCCGACTACTACACCCCGCCTCCACCCCAGGGGCTGCTGCAGGACCTGCCACACGGCCACGGAAGCCGGAATTACCATGATCACTCCACGCCAGTTCACGCTCACAGCCCACCTTTTCTATTACGGAAGATAGCTCACCAAACAGACTCCTGTGCAAGACAGCCCATAGCTTCCCAGGCTGGCTGGCACAAGACAGCTTTGGCCTCGAACCAGCTTCATGTGCCCGTGAGGCCATACAAGCTCGGCAGGGGCTGTCACAGGTGTGAGCAGGTGAAAACTCTCGGGCAGCTCCACACCAATGCCCTGAGCCTCACTGATCACATCCATTTTGAAATAACGCGCACAGCGAGAATACTGATACTCAAAGGAACGGGCTGCGGGCGAAAAGTCAATTACATCCAGTGCCTTGTCAATATGCAGCTCTCGTCCGCGGCCTGTCGCGTCCACCCGATCCCAATCGTACACCCGGTAAGTGGTATCGGAATTCTGCTGGATCTCCGCCACAACCACACCTTTGCGCAAGGCGTGGATCATTCCAGCCGAGATGGGGAAGATGTCACCTACCTGTACTTCAACCTGGTTAAGACAGTCGAGGACAGCCTGCCCTCCATTTTTGAGGGCCTCAGCAAAATCCTCCTTGGTGGTTCCGGGTTTCGTCCCCCAGATGATTGCCCCTCCCGGTTCACTGTGCACCACGTACCACAGCTCGGTTTTTCCTAGTTCATCTCCTTCATGGCGTGCTGCATAGATGTCGTCAGGATGGACCTGCACAGAAAGGTCATCCGCGGCATCGATGAACTTAAACAAGAGGGGAAACTTGTCCAGGGATTCTCCTCTACCCAGGAGTTCGCGGCCGTAGATGTGCAGCACCTCCTCTAAGGAGTGTCCCGCTAGCTCTCCCCGATCCACGATGCTCATCCCGTTAGGGTGAGCAGCCACGTCCCAGCTTTCCCCTATCAGACCTGGGGGCATCTCTCGATCGAAGAGCTGGGCAAACTTGCGGCCACCCCAAATCTTCTCTTTGTAAACGGGGTAAAACGTGAGGGGATAGAGCTTTGGTTTACTCGTCACTCTTATCACCGCCTAATCTCTTCAGCAGGGAGAGGCGCTGCTCTTCGTAACCCACCTTTCCCAGCAGGGCAAACATGTTCTTTTTGTATGCCTCAACCCCTGGTTGATCAAAGGGGTTGACTCCCAGGAGGTACCCACTGATCCCGCACGCTTTCTCAAAGAAGTAAACTAGAGCACCAAAATAGAAAGGTGTTAGTTCAGGAACGCGCACTACCAAGTTGGGTACCCCTCCGTCAGCGTGGGCCAGCAGCGTCCCTTGGAACGCCTGGTAATTCACGTGAGCCATCCCCTGACCAGCTAAGAAGTTCAGCTCGTCGAGGTTCTCCTCATCGCTAGGGATCTCTACATCAAAGCGGGGCATCTCTACCCACACCACCGTTTCAAACAGATTGCGCATCCCATCCTGAATGAACTGCCCCAGCGAGTGTAGATCTGCGGAGAAGCCGACGCTGGCCGGAAATATCCCCCGCTGATCTTTCCCTTCGCTCTCGCCGTAAAGCTGCTTCCACCATTCGGCAAAGAACTGCAGGGCGGGCTCATAACTCACCATGATCTCAATGAGCTTGCCCTTGCGGTACAAGATATTGCGGATTGCCGCATAGCGGTAGGCCGCGTTTCGCTCTATGTCAGGCTCACTGTACCACATTCTGGCGGCCGCAGCACCTGCCATGAGCTCATCGATATCAATCCCGGCCGCTGCAATAGGCAGAAGGCCGACAGCGGTAAGGATAGAGTAGCGGCCACCCACATTGTCAGGAATGACAAAACACTCATACCCTTCCGCCTGTGCCAGGCGTACCAGGGCTCCTTTTGACCTATCGGTAGTGGCGTAGATCCGCTCCCGAACTCCTTCACTGCCGTAGCGCTTTTCCAGGACGTCCCGGAACACCCGAAATGCAATCGCCGGTTCTGTAGTAGTACCTGATTTCGAGATGACATTTACCGAAAAATCTCGCTCACCGATCAAATCCAAAAGATCGCGGAGATAGGTACCGCTGATCCCATTCCCCGCAAACAGGATCTGCGGGGTTGTCCGGCGGCTGTGGGGCAGCATGTTGTAAAATGAGTGGCTGAGGGCTTCAATGGCAGCGCGCGCCCCCAGGTATGAACCGCCAATCCCGACTACGACCAAGACCTCAGAATTAGCTTGAATGCGGGCCGCCGCCTGCTTAATCCGGGCAAACTCATCCCGGTCGTAGTTTATGGGCAGGTCAAGCCACCCCAAATAGTCGCTGCCCGCGCCTGTTCCTTGGTGCAGCCGTTCGTGGGCGAGGCAGACTTCCGGTGCCATCCTGCTGATCTCCGCATCCGAAACATATCTGCGGGCATGTGCATGATCAAAAACCAGCTGCTGCAAAACTGAGACTCCTCTCCAATCGGTTTCAGAATAGACTACGCCATAGATTACGACAGTGTATCGGGAATCACCTTCCCTCCCGGCAGCGCAATCGGTTATAATATAAACCATCGAGGTGATGACATGCAATATACGGCCATAATCGGGGCAATGGATATTGAAGTGGAAGGCTTGCGCGAAAGGCTTGACGGGGCGCAGCCGATATCCACAGGACAGTTAGGGTTCCCCTTATGTGCCGGCGTCCTTGGCAGGACACCGGTTCTTCTAGCAAAGTGCGGCATCGGTAAGGTTAACGCCGCACTGTGCACGCAGTATCTCATTGACCATTTTCCCGTTCGAGCCCTGATCAACAGCGGTGTAGCAGGCGCTCTAGGCCCGCAGGTGAATCCTGGAGACTTGGTTGTCTCACATGCTGCTCTCCATCACGATGTGGATGTGAGCTTTTTTGGCTACCCCAAAGGGGTAGTCCCAGGGCTCAACGTCGGTCGCTTCCCTGCTGATCAAAAGCTTGTCCAATGTGCTGTCGGGGAAGCCCGCAGGGTGTTGGACAAAGATCGGGTCCACCAGGGCTTGATTGTATCTGGAGACCGGTTTGTGGCGGAGGGCCGAGATAAACAGGCTATCTTGGAGAACTTCCCGGATGCCCTGTGTGTGGAGATGGAAGGCAGCGCCATTGCCCAGGTGGCGTATCAGAACAAAGTGCCTTTTGTTATCCTCCGGGCCATGTCTGATCATGCTGATGATTCCGCCCGCGCAGACTACGAAACATATCTGAAAAGGACCATCCCAGTTCTAAACGAAATAGTGACAGGAATGGTCGCTAAGCTTTAGGACTCGCTCTGTTCACCCTCCTGCCAGGCGAAGAACTTGAGGATAGCGGTGCTGAGAGCCTGGGCGACATTCTCTCGGAATCCCTCGTCCAGAAGTTTCTGCAGATCTTGCTCGTTGGTGATGAACCCTACCTCAATGAGGAGCACGGGCGGCTTAGCTTTCAGGAGGACGAGATTGTCCCGGGGGACGATCTCTTGGTGATTCATCTCTTGGACCCGTTCCAGCTCATCAAAGGCGATCTGAGCATAAATCCGATCAATGTACGAATTCTTCATGAAAAAGACGATGGCACCCCGCTCTGAACTAGAACGCGCAGCATTGGTGTGAATGCTCATCCCCAGGCGAGCCTGATTCATCAGTTTGTATCGACCAAGCAGATCACGCCGGTGCCGCGTTCCGTTCTTCACAAGGTGGCTCACGTCGCGGTCGGTATCACGAGTGAGACCCACCCTCAACCCGGCCGTTTCTAGAATGCGCCGCATGCGCAGAACGATGTCCAGAGTGAACTCTTTCTCGTAAATCTCATCCCTGCCGATCCCGCCTGGGTCAATGCCGCCGTGGCCCGGATCGAGCATCACGTCGTAGAGAATCTCGCTGGGCAGCGCATTTAGGGTATAAATCGCGAGAGGAAAGGTCCCGTACAAGGCAAGAACGATCAGGCTTCCCATAAGGATAACCCCCGCCCAAAGCCAGCGGCGGCTCAGGACCAAGAAGAACGGACGCGGCATAAACGCTCCCCCTTGTACGAATTCTATCTCATGTATATTCGAATTGCAGTGCAACTAGAATGTAAGGAGGGATCCAGATGAAAATCGTTGGGATTGCCCTGGCGGTGATTGTAGCCTTAACCCAGGGTGTGCAGGCCAAATCACCTCAGGATCTCGTGCGCGATGCCGCTGCTGTTCTGAGGGAAATTGCGGAACAGCCAGACAATGCGCCCCTGAAGTATCTGTTGGACAAGGCTCACGGGATCGCGATCTTTCCAGATGTAATACGCGTGGGGTTGGGGCTGGGAGGAAGATACGGCGAAGGGCTGCTCTTAAGGCGTGAACCAGAAACAGGTCTGTGGTACGGCCCCTATTTCATAGACATCAAAGGATTGTCTTACGGGTTTCAGGTGGGCATTCAATCAACCAGCCTAGTTTTGGTCGTCACAAATGAACGGGGCATGGAGAATCTACGCGATGGGACAGTCACGCTCGGCGGGAGCCTTTCTGTAGCCGCAGGGCCTGTAGGGCGTTCGGCAGAGGCCGGCACAGACATCGAGCTTGCCGCCTCAATCTACAGCTACTCTATGAGTAAGGGCTTGTTTGCAGGTATCTCTCTTGAGGGGGCGATCATCAGCAATAATGCGGGGTCTAACCGCGTTTATTGGCAAAAAGAACTCACGCCTGAACAGATCCTCAACCTCCAGGCGGATACCCCCGAGGCACTGGCGCTAGTAGAGGAAATTCTAGATATCGCGTCACTCTAAGACTGGGAGCCATTCGGCTCCCAGTCTCATAGCTGCTTTGCTCTAGCTTTTCTGTATCTTCGCCCACGAGTCCCGCAGGGGAACTGTACGGTTAAACACTAATCGTCCTGCGGTAGTATCAGGATCCACACAGAAATATCCCACCCGCTCAAACTGGAAGCGCTCCAGAGGTTTCGCAGCCTGCATGCGGGGTTCCACACGGGCGTCTGTCAAGACCTCTAGAGAATTGGGGTTCACGTTCTCCGACAGATCCCCTTCGTTGGGATCTTCCTTGGTAAAGAGGTGATCGTACAGGCGGACCTCTGCCGGCAGCGAATGCTCAACCGAGACCCAGTGAATAGTACCCTTCACCTTACGGCCGTCGGGAGCTGTGCCGCCCTTCGTCTCTGGATCATACGTGCAGTGCACCTCAATAATGTTGCCCGCTTCGTCTTTGATCACATCTGTACAGGTGATGAAATAGGCAAACCGCAGCCGAACTTCTCTTCCCGGTGCCAAGCGGAAGAACCCCTTAGGCGGGTCTTCGGCAAAGTCATCTTGTTCGATATAGATCTCCCGAGCAAATGGAATCTGTCTGGTACCAGCCGAAGGATCCTGGGGGTTGTTCACGGCCTCCAGGTATTCCACCTGCCCCTCTGGGTAGTTAGTGATGACCACCTTCAGAGGCCGCAGGACGGCCATGGTGCGCTCCGCTCTCTGGTTCAGGTCCTCACGCAAGCAGTGCTCCAAGAGCGCGTAGTCCACTACACTGTTTGCCTTTGCCACCCCGATGCGATCGCAAAAATCCCGAATGGCTTCTGGTGTAAAACCCCGCCTCCTCAAGCCTGCAATGGTGGGCATGCGCGGATCATCCCATCCGCTCACAATCCCTTCCTCCACAAGCCGCAGCAGTTTACGCTTGCTCATCACGGTATAGCTTAGGTTTAAGCGAGCGAACTCAATCTGCTGCGGATGGGGGCCATCAAACACCTCCTCAAGAATCCACTCGTACAAAGGCCGGTTATTCTCGAACTCCAGCGTGCAGATGGAGTGAGTAATCCCCTCCAGTGCATCGGAAAGGCAGTGCGTGAAATCGTACATGGGATAGATGCACCACCTGTCGCCTGTGCGAGGGTGGCTCACATGACGGATCCGGTAGAGGATGGGATCGCGCATCACCACATTGGGTGATGCCATATCGATTTTGGCCCGCAGAACACACTCACCATCCGCGAATTCACCTTTTCGCATGCGCTCAAACAGATCAAGATTCTCTTCCACCGACCGATTGCGGTATGGGCTTTCCCGACCTGGTTCAGTAAGTGTGCCGCGGTACTCTCGGATCTCGTCTTGACTCAAATGGCAGACATACGCCTTGCCCTTCTTGATCAGCTTCACTGCAAATTCATAGAGCTGCTCAAAATAGTCCGAAGCGTGGTAGAGATGCTCGCCCCAATCAAATCCGAGCCAGCGCACGTCTTCCTTTATGCTTTCCATGTACTCTTCTTCTTCTTTAACAGGGTTAGTATCATCAAAGCGCAGGTGGCAGCGTCCGCCGTAATCACGGGCAAGGCCAAAATTCAGGCAGATGGATTTGGCATGCCCGATGTGCAGGTAGCCGTTAGGTTCGGGCGGAAAACGGGTTACCACAGTAGTATGCTTACCGGAGGCAAGATCTTCATCAATAATATTCCGAATGAAATTAGAGACATTCGGATCCACTGGTTTATTCACAGCTGCATCAACTCCTCAAACTCATCACTTTGTAATCGGGAAAACCCCTGCAAATCTACATTACACCGGCATACTCTCAGCTCGATCACCCGGTGCCAGCCAATCAGTATGGAAAACCCCAGGTCGGTCAGTACGTTTGTAGGTGTGGGCCCCGAAATAGTCCCGCTGGGCTTGGACCAGATTAGTCCACAGCTGGCTCGTGCGAAGGCTGTCGAAGTAAGCCAGCGCCGAAGAAAAGGCCGGTACTGGAAGGCCTAGGTCTACAGCCGTACGCACAACAGTGCGCCATTCATACTCGGCATCTGCCACCGCCTGGGCAAAATACGGGGCAAGCAGCAGGTTCGCCAGATCAGGATCGCGGTCGTACACCTCCTTGATCCGGTGCAAGAACTGTGCCCGAATTATGCACCCGCCGCGCCAGATCATCGCCAGAGTTCCCGGTTCGAGGTTCCAGCCAAATTCCACTGACGCCTGCCGGATAATGTCAAATCCCTGGGCATAAGCGCAGATTTTTGAAGCAAACAGCGCCGAGCGGACAGCCTCGATGAACTTCTTGTGGCTCACATCAATTCTCCTTAGATGAGTGCTGAATACTTCGCGGGCCTTGGCCCGCTGGTCATGAGCCCCGGAGATAATCCTGGCCATCACCGCTTCGACAATCGTAGGGGCCGCGACACCCAGATCGAGTGCCGCTTGACTCGTCCACTTGCCGGTGCCCTTCTGTCCGGCGGCATCACAGATTAGTTCCACCAGTGGTGTGTCTGTTTC
>JAAYMI010000191.1 GCA_012521465.1 Bacillota bacterium
CACTTCTACTCTGTACTCGCTGAAGTCAATGTTCTGGGTGTTGAAAATGTCTACGGCGTACTTCGTAAACGCACCCACGGTCACCCTGTCAGACGCCTTTACTGTGAGCTTCAGCTCACCCTTCTGAGTGAGTCCGAGTGCGGCGTGCTTATACTCGGTTCCGAAGTAGTCCGTGACAGTGTCCTCAATCTTGGTGTGCTCGCTGCTGGCGTCAAACGTGAGTTTGCCGCTGAGCTGCACACGCTCCAAATCCTTCCGGAGGCTGACCTGCTCCTGCTCGACCAGCGCTACTCTGCCTTCAACACCGCTGATGCGGTCTTCCAAGCTGATAAACAGCTTCTCGAGAGTATCGACCCGGACACCCAAGAGAGCGAGCTCGGTCTTGAACTCATCGTTGAGGGCATAGATGGCGTTCATTACCCGGTCGATTTCGCCGACAAGGGCTTTCTCGAGCCCATTAACATCGGCCTGCAGACCACTGATCAAGCCAGCAACGCGGGCCTGTTCTTCGTCAGCCGCTGCTGCCAATTCTGCCACTTCGGCAGCGAGAGCATCTTGACCAGCGACCAGGGATGCTTGGCCAGATTCAAGAGCGTTGATTCTCTTCAGGATAGCCTCGACTCTAGCGTCGAGATCAGCTTGAGCTGCTGCCAGCTCAGCATGAGCTGCTGCCAGCTCAGCATGAGCCTTGTCAATCTCAGCCTGAGACTGCGCATGCTCACGAGATACCCGTTCAAACTCAGCAGCGAGGATAGCTTCAACGATACGGTTGACATCTTCCTCTGTCAATGCATCTTCAGCTTCCACGATCCGCTCAAGGATGCGGGTCTCAACGATAACTTCTTGGGCCCCGAGTTCTGCAGCTTCAAGTTCCTGCTTGAACAGATCAGCAACAAGTTTGCTGATAATGTTCTGGGCCTCAGGAGTGAGCTGGAATGGACGCTCTACTGGTTGAACTTCAACAATCTTCTCGATGGGCTGTTCAACCACGACTCGCTCGATGGTATGCTCCACAACGGGAACTTCGATCTTGGCGAGTTCGTCTTTAATCAGAGCAGCGAGTTCAGCTTTAGCTGCCTCGATGTCAGCCAAGACCTCGGCTACTACCTGCGCACGCAGGTCAGCATTGGTGGCATAGACTTCTTCCTCAACTAATGCTTCCAAACGCGCAAGTGTCCTCGCAAAGACCAAGGCTGCCTCATAGCGAGTCATCATGCGAGTGCCGCCATAGGTACCATCAGGATACCCTTCCACCAGGCCCACAGCTGCTAGTTGAATAACAGCATCATACGCCCAGTGATCGGCCGGAACGTCTGAGAAGGGATTGCTGTTGGCAAGAGCTACCGCAGCAGGACCCATCACTAGAACGAAGGCCAGTATAAGCGCAAGGCTTCTTACTTTCATGGTCATTTTTTACCCCCTTAGTGGTTTTTCAGGTTATGTTGCATAGTATTGGCTTGATGAAGAACCCTTGCAGCGGCCTCGTGAATGAGTTTCCATGTTCCCTCATTCAATCGCCACAGCAAGAGCGTGTGCCCGACCTGCAGTAACTTGAGTCAGGCGGTAACCACGGGCACCTCCTTTCTAACCATCCCACCCAAAGCCTACTGCGGCTTGGCACAGTGGTTACTTGGTACTTCGAGATTTTTCCTTAGAATCCTTCTACAGGAATCACGTTTTTGCGGGGGTAGAGCACAAAATCCCCCCTATTTTGCGCGACAACTGCGGCACATTAAGACCACACTGCGCCAGCGGTACCAAGCACCGCTATACCACAGGTATTTCCGCAGAATGCACGAAATTCCTGCCAACAAGAAACGGGAGTTACTGGAACTCCCGCGAAAAACCTCTATCCGATGATCTGCAGCTCAATCGGTATAGGGGCTTGCGAGCGCCACGTATCCTCAGCCACCACAAGGCGCACTGTTACGGGCTGCTTGATCTCCCGTGCCATGACAAGCGCTTCCAAAAAGGCGCTCCCAGGCAGCTGTACTGCCTCTAGGTTCTCGTTCACTGCCATCCCCAAATTGATAGCCTGCACATTAGCCTGATTAAGCATATCCAAGATCACGCGGTCGATCTCGCTGTCCACTTGCGGATCCCACACCCGCTCCACTAACACCGTGTTCTTGGCGTAAACCAGTTGGTTGGGATAGATCTCTAAGTACGCCACCACTGGAATTCCCGGAATTGTGTTGCTTTCGCTCACTGCCCGGATTATGCGGGAAGTATCCGCGCTGAACAGTTCTTCCACTGCGAAATCAACCACGCCTGGCCTTAGGTAGATAGCGCGATAGCCACCTTCTGTGGAACGGGCACCGCGGCGGTACGCGATAGCATCTACTTCTCCCAGAAAAGCTTCCAGCTGTATGCGGATTTCCTCGCGGCTCTGCTGCGGTTCAATCACCACGCTGGAAATGACCTCACTAGCATTAAAGGCGATGTTTGCCCCTCGCATCTGGCTGAAAGCCAGCCTATAGCCCCACAGTTCCTCAATCTCAGCCAAGAGGCGCTCCGCTTCCAACTCTAGTTCGCTGATCTGACTGCTCATGCCAGCAATGATCTCTTGGTTCTCAGCAATCTTGACCCGCTGCTCCTCCACTGCTGCCTGCGCCTGTTCTAGATCACTCATCACCCGCTGATAATCCTCCAGAGCGCTGGTCAGGGAGGACTGCGCTTCCTGCAGTTCTAACTGAGCATTATCGCGCTGCAGGCGCATCTCGTCATAGCTGAGCTGAATTGCTGCCAGCTCTTCCTGAATCTCTTTCATGCGGAACAGTGCTGTGCGGACATCCTGCGACACGATGGTCAGAACAACGATGGAAGCAGTCGCGATAAACACACCAGTCACGATGGTAACCACAATGCTGGTGTGCTTTGGCCTTAGTCCAAAGAGGGTGAGCTTTTTCCGGCCAATCTTCATTCCTAGGCGGTCACCGATGTACGCGATGGCTCCCCCGACAACTGCTAGGGTTAAGATGAGGGTTAGGCCGTACATAAACTCACCACCTTGTTCTTCCGTCTAGAGACTAAAGTTCGATCCCAGATAGTACTTGCGAGCCAACTCGTTTTGGGCCACTTCCTCGGTAGTGCCTGAAACTAAAATGTCTCCCAAATGCATGATATAAGCCCGATCTGTTATACGCAGCGTTTCCCGTACATTGTGATCCGTAATAACTATGCCGAGGTTGCGCTGGCGCAGGCGGGCTATAATCTCCTGAATTTCGCCAACTGCAATGGGATCAACCCCCGCAAAAGGCTCGTCCAAGAAAAGAAAGGACGGATTGAGGGCCAAAGCCCGAGCGATCTCAGTGCGGCGGCGTTCGCCCCCAGAAAGCTGCACGCCCAGCTGATGGCGCACCTCCTCCAAATTAAACTCAGCCAAGAGCTGACTGACGATCCGCTTCTGCTCCTCTCTGCTGAGGCGGCGGTTCTCTAACACCACCCGGATATTGTCTTCCACAGAGAGTTTGCGAAAAACAGAGGGCTCTTGGGGAAGGTAACCCAAACCCAATCTCGCCCGCTGGTACATGGGCAGTTTGGTGATATCCCGGCCGTCTATGGTGATTGTGCCTGCATCAGCCCGCTGGAATCCGACAATCAAGGAAAAAGTAGTAGTCTTGCCGGCTCCGTTTGGTCCTAGCAGACCGACAATCTCGCCCCGATGCAGTTCCAAGTCCACATGGCGGACAACCATCCTGCGCCGAAAGCTCTTCTCCAAACCCCGTGCGACAATGGGCATCTAGTGTTCCCCCTGCTGCTCGGCAGCGAGCAAAACAATCCCAGCCGCCCGCTCAATGGAACCGGGCTCGCCCAACTGCTCCGGCAGGGCAGCAAACTTCTCGAGCATCGCTTGGCGGGCCGCTTCATCCATAAGCAGACGCTTGATCTCCTCCACAACCCGGCCAACACCGAACTCGCTTTGAATAAACTCCGGCACCACTGATTCTTGCAGCACATTATTGACAACAGTCATACGGGGTTTATTGACAAACAGTTTGTCAAACAGATAGGTGGTAGTCGGAACGCGATAGACAGCAACACACGGCACCCCCCTCAGGGCCGCCTCCAGTGAGACAGTGCCGATCGAAGTCACTGCCACATCAGCCGCTTCCAAGACCTCGCCTGTCTCACCACCGATCACAGCACCGCATTCCTTGCACTTCGCCACCAGCTGTTCGACAAACGTTTTTCGGACAGTGGGAGCCACTGACACAATTGTCTGGCAGTTGACCTTGGCTTTGCGCAGCTGGCTGATGGCTTTCAATACCGTGGGCAGCACGTTCTTTACTTCTACTTCGCGAGCGCCAGGCAGGACTGCCACCACCGGTTTCTCAGGGTCGAGATTCAGCAGCGTGCGCACTTCGGGCTGGGGCCGGCGGGACCTTACCAGATCGATTAGGGGATGCCCCACAAATTCAGCATCGATCCCCGCTTGCCTACACGCTTCCGTTTCGAATCTGCTGATCCCGATGACTTTGTCAACCAAGCCGGCAAACCGTTCGGTCTTAAAATCAACCAGCCCGCGGCTGAGCGGTGTATAGTAGTATAGAGTCTTCAGCCCCTTGCAGCGTGCAATCTCCAGCAAGCGCAGGCTGAACACGGGCAGCCCGATTTGGACTACAACATGGGGCCTTTCTTCATCCATGGTTTCGCTGACCCGCTGAATCAAACGCTTGACAATATGGGCGCCTTTGAGAGAGTCAAACACACCCAGGCTGACCATCTCAGAAATGTCGTACAACAGACGCACGCCTGCATCAGCCATGTGCGGACCGCCTATGCCGAACACTACGCCGTTGGGCCTTTTCTCCATGAGCTTCTGTGCTAAGGCCGCTCCAAATCGGTCGCTGGTATTATCCGCTCCGATGAGCATAATGCGCGGATTAGACACGTCCCACAACATCTCCTCTCTTGGCGAGCATAAACGTCAGCTGTGCTGCGGCACAGACAACCTGCTCGACTCTTGTCTCTGCCTCCACCTTTACGACACCCGACCGATTTGCCACCACCTGCGCGGTGATAACCAGCTGATCGCCGGGGCGGACCATCCGTTTGAATCGAGCCCGCTCCACGGCTGCCAACAGCGGAACCGCGTCGGCTTCCGCTCCGCCCACAGCCAAGCCTCCAGCCTGGGCCATAGCCTCAATGATCATGACTCCAGGCATTACCGGAAGATGCGGATAATGTCCTTGAAAGAATGGTTCGTTGACGGTAACATTTTTCAGTGCCACGATGCGATTTCCCTCTTCAAGTTCGAGAACTCTGTCAACCATGAGGAAGGGATAGCGGTGCGGCAGCCTCTCGCGAATCTCGTCGATGGAGAGCACCTCGTTCCACCTCTCAACTCAGTATGGCAAATGAGCCGAGGTATCCTCGGCTCCACGGACATATTCGGCATAGTCCTCCGGTTCTCCTGCTTGCGTGTGCTTCAGCTGACCAGGAGCTTTTTATATTTTAAGCCAATTTCGGAAACGGGTGCCTTGAAAATCACTTCGGGTGGACCTTCTTCGACGATCTGTCCCTGATCCATCAACACGATGCGGTGAGCCACCCTCAGAGCAAAGGAGACTTCGTGGGTTACGATCACCATGGTAGTCTGGGTAGTGCGTACCAAATCCTCCATCACTTCCAGCACCTCACCCACCAAAATCGGGTCGAGCGATGCGGTAGGTTCATCCCACAGCATCAGTTCCGGTCCCGCGGCCAGTGCCCGAGCAATGGCTACCCGCTGCTGCTGCCCGCCGCTGAGTTCATCAGGCTTCCGCTCGTGGACATGACTGAGTCCCACTTTAGCCAGGGCGGCGGCCGCCTGGGCCTCTGCCCAGCCGCGGTCAAAACCGGCCAGCACTAGGTGAAACATGACATTCTCCAGCACCGTCAGGCGGCCAATCAAGTGAAACTGCTGAAAGACAAAGCCCACCTTCCGCCGAAAGGCCATCAGCTCTGCCTGGGACAGCCCCAGCACGCTGTCCCCGTTCACGAGGATATCCCCCATATCGGGCTCCGTCAGGCGGTTAATACAGCGGATTAAGGTGGATTTCCCGCAGCCCGACGGCCCCATAATCACTACAGTTTCACCCTGGCGTACCTTGAGGTCTACCCCCGCCAGGGCAGGGGTCGTGTCGTACGTTTTCCAAATATTCTTGAGTTCCAGCAACCCATCACCCCCTAAAACTGCTGCTTCCAGCGGTTAAGCAGGTTCATCAGCCCAGGCCGGCTTCCGGGGATGACAATTTCCCGCATAATCTGTACATTTGAGAGTCCTAAGGCTTGGCCGGCTGTGAACTCCTTGACATTTACAGGGCTGAAACGCTCTGCGAACTTGGCCACCAGCCATCCCACCGCGGCGCCAATCAGGGCAATCGTCCCGTGCGACAGGTACGGAATCTGGGCACCGCTCAGGCGGTACACTGCTGCTAAGACAACCGCTCCCAGCAGTGCGCCGAGGAAGAGTACAGGGTTCAACACACGCTGCCAGCGGGATGTGCGCGCCCGGCTGACTCGGCGAAGATATTTCAGAGTGCTGAACACTGTGGCGTGGTCAAGGATGAGAATCGCGCCTGTAAACACAATGGCCAAGAGCCCCGCGATAATGGCTCGAACCTCGGTGAGCAGCCGAAAGATCTCGGAGCGGGCATCGGGGTTGATGACCCCTACCGAGGTTGAGTAAATGTTGAGATAGGGATTGTCGAGGCTGCTCCGGAGAAGCTTTTCCACTTGTTCCTCATCGACCTGGCCGTCCTCAACCATGATCTGGATGCGCTCTCCTGGAATAACTTGACCAGCAATATACGTGTTGATCAGGCGGATGGACCGCCCGATTTCCTCGTCCCCCAGCATGGGTAAGGTATCCCGCACATATTGGATCTGATTGATTATCGCCTGCACATCAATGCTCTGTACGTTGGCGATCTGCTGGCTGATTTGATCCAGGCTGGCCCGCATTGCGGCTACGTCCAAGTTTTCCAGCGAGCCTAAGGAGTCTTCGCCAGCTTGGACCGCGGCTTGGGCCAGGCTCTGGAAGAGTCCGTTGACCAAAAGGGTAACCAACAGCTGTTCACTGGAGGCAGAAGCACCCTTTCCCGTAATTCCCTCATTCAGCTGGCGCATCTGCACCTGAAGAACTTCCAGCTGGAGCAGTGCCTCTTGGAACGTATTCAAGACCGCATCCGCATTTTGAACAGCGTCATTGGCCTGAACTGAGAGAACCTCCAACTCTTCTAGGAGCCGCAGGCTTTCATCGATAGCATACGCAAGCCGATAACGCTCGTTTTCTACCACGACCTGGCCAATGGGTTTGGCGATCTGCCCATCGGAGAAAATGCGAAAACCTGTCTGCTCAAGGCTCTCCATGGCGGGGGCGATTTCGCCGCGAATGATCATCCCTTCGGCTTCGCTGCCGCTGACCGCGGTGATCTCAATCACCACGTTATCATCGGTAAGAATCCCGCCTTCCTCCAGGGGTCTAATGCTTTGGGCCTGAATGGCGATCTGCTCACCGACAATGAGATAGACGCCGGGATCGGCAGTAATGTGCACCTTAGATGCATAGCTCAACAGGAAATCTCGCATTTCCACAAGTGTCTTCAGGAATGCGTCCAAGTCTTCCCCATATTGCGCGGCCGTTACATTGCGGTACTTTCTGCCCGGAAGTTCCTTTTCCAAAAGGCGAATCGCTTCTTCGCCCACCTGGGCTGTATCTACTTCAAAACCCATAGGGAAACGCAGCTCCACAAGCTGGTATTCTGCGAGCAGCTTCCGAATTTCTGCTTCCAGTTCCTTTGACCGAGCGGGGTCTTCCAGTATGACAATCATATTCCCCACGTCGGCAAAGGCAAACTTCACCCCCGGCAACTGTTCAATCTGGGCAGCAAGCTCATCGAACACGCTGCCGTGTACGCTGCGAATCAAGATACTGGGATCGGAAATAATCGTGTGGCTGTTCAGCCCAGGCACTGCCGCAAAATAGGCGGCCAGATTGGCCATTACTTCTTTTGTGCGCAGCTCTTCCGGCAGGCCGAAGAAGAAGTTCGCCTGACCAGCAATGGTGATGGTTTCACTGAGGCGGGCACCGGGAAAATGCTGATCGCGAATGCGCTCCAATTCGCGAAAAGCTGCTTCTTTCGATGCTTCTTGGATATGCAGGATAATATCATACTGGCCGTATTCCCCAATCATGTCGCTGAGAGTATCGCCGAAGTAGGCATCAAGGGCCCAGGCAATACCGGCGGAAAACCCTGTTCCCAGCAAAATGGTTAGGGTCAACAACACTATAAAATCTTTATAGAATCCATCGCGAAAAAAAGAGAGCATGACCTCTTCCTCCTCACCCAGTGCCAATATTATATCATGGGCTCTAGCTGGGATTTAAGTGGTAAAGCTCTCTTGGGATGGCATTAACTGCCGCTTGACTGGAAGGTACCCTGGAACGGACCAAAGAACTGCATAATCTTGGACTCGACCTGCAGGAGGAACTTCTCTCCTCTCACTGTACCATCGGCAAATTCCACAACCACATTCTGGGTGAACACCGCTTCGTCCTTTTCCTCGGAATAAACAAGTTCGTCCGCATAGACCACTGCATCTTCTGTGGTCACTTTCACGGATCCTCTGGCGGTAAGGAGCTGGGCTGCGCTATCATATTCCACCCATTCCGCCTCCAGCTCCAGGTCTTCCCGCCACAGCTTCACCGCATCAGTGAACGTGAGGTGTTCATCCTTGGTGCGCCACTCAAGCTGTTTTCCCTCAATGCGCATATCGTCGAAAATGACCCGAATCAGGGCGTCGGCAATCTCGCTCACATCTGCTGTAAATACGCCTGAACCAGCATCATAGGTACCGCCCTGTACATCCGGAGGAACTCCCACCATATGCAGGGTACCCGTCCGTCCTTGTCCCAACACACTGGGGGAAGCCAGCAAGATAATGAGCAGCACCCCTGCAAAACACCTTCTGACCTTCCTCATTCGCCACTCCCCTTTTCCACCTGTAAAGTCACACGGCCGTACACATGCATTAGGTCCTTGTCCAACTCATAAACGAGTTCTTCCATCTCCCACGTAAGTCCATCCTGCACTATGCGCACTCTGCCCGTCAAAGTGACCCGCTCGAGCTTTGTCTCAGCGACCATGGCATCGGCGTAAACGACCGCACCCTGGTAATGCACCACCAAAGGCTCAGGGGCGCGCAGGATCTCAGTCGCAGCTTCCCACTTCAAGCGAGTGGTGGTCAGCGAGAACTCATGGGGACCCTCCGCTGCTATGTCTCCCGTGAGCTCCAAGTCGTTGGTTGGGCGGTGCCATCTCCCCTGATCCGCGTCCACCGTGAAGTAGGGAGCATCGTCCTGGAAAATGATGACTTCAGATATGTCGGCTATGTCTACGTTTTCGCCCGCATCACGCACCCTTGCGCTGGCAATTTCCCACTGCCGCTTGCCCTCAAGCCGGCCAACGAGACGGGAATCCATTATATAGATACCCTGTTCGGGCCGAGACTCCGCTTCCGTCTGAGCCGGAGTCTGCGGCCTAGCCGTAAGGCGCAGCACAATAAGGGCAGCACACAGCATCACCACCAGCCCGATTACGATCCGGCCACGAGTCAGGTGCCGCATCACTCGTCAACCCCGATCAAGTCGAACACATCCTCGATGTCAAAGAGGCTGACCCCTGTATCCGAATCCCACCCCAATGGCAAGCTTGGGAAGGCGTTGATCGTGAGGCTGAATGCGATCCTGTTCCGCACATGGTCGTAAGCTAGGGTCACTGAACGGCAGTGGAAGTCCTTGTCAACTGTAATCTGCCCGCGCGTAAACTCCTGCCGATACGGTTCGTAAACGGCATCATAGGTTACTGCCCAAGTGCTGCCAATAGGCGTTTTGACCTGCACTTCCACTCTTTCCCACTCACTCCTGTCTGCCCGGTACCTTGCACCGA
>JAAYMI010000192.1 GCA_012521465.1 Bacillota bacterium
CCCAGCCGTCGCGGCACTCACAGTTGCCATCGCTGTTCTCCTCCACGTCATTACCAATCTCACCAACAGCCTATACGATTGGGTGTCTGGCCGCGACAAGCCAGGCAGCCCACAGGCGGTACCGATCCTGGAAGAGTCACCTGCGGGAGTCCTCAAAGTGCAGCGCTCTCTGCATATCTTAACGGGCTTAATACTGTGCGCAGCAGTCTGGTTTGGAGCACTTACGGCTGCACCCATGGTGATCTGGCCGCTCGTTGGTTATCTGGGCGGGGTATATTATACCAAGCCCCCGATTGCCTACAAACACCGCGGCTGGGGTGCAGCAGCGGTCTTCCTTCTCCTCGGTCTGGGGACTCCGACTGCCGCCTTTCAAGCTCAAGCCGGGTATGTGGATTATCAGGCGGTGCTGACCTTTCTCCCCCTGGCCTGTCTGGTAACAGCCATTATGCTGGCAAACGAGATCCGTGACCACCACAGCGATGCGCGGGTGGGCAGCTCCACTTTGGTTGTGCGTTCTGGAACTGCTGTGGGCAAGCTGCTCTACACCGCCTCCATCACTGTGCCTTTCCTTGTGGTCCTCGCCAATATTCGCTGGAGAATCCTCCCCACCGCGTCCCTCGCCGTCTTTGCCTCTCTCCCTTTGGCAGGCAGACTCTTTTCCCGCGTCAGGAAAGGCGAAAACCCAGGCCTGGACCTCGCTACGGCACGCCTTTACGGTCTGTTCGGCCTACTCTATACCACAGCAGTGATTTGGGCGTATTAGCACCAGATCATAACACCAGTATGAAGGATCCTGCCCCTCACTCCAGAATGCTTATGCAGATATGTGATGAACAGGAGTGACTCGCTGTGGAACATAATATCAAGCTGTTCACGGACAGTGCAGCCGACTTGCCGCGGCACATCCAGGAAGCATACGACGTAGATATCGTGCCCTTGAGCGTCATCTTTGGCGAGCAAGAATACAAGGATGGTGTCACCATTTCGCCTGAGGAGTTTTACCGCAAGCTCGCCTCTGATCCAGAGCTGCCTTCCACCAATCAAGTGAATCCCCATGAGTTTGTCCAAGCTTTCCGCCCATATTTGGACGCCGGAAAAGACATCTTGTATATCGGCCTATCTCACCGCCTGAGCGGAACATTTCAGAGTGCCGTTCTGGCTAAGGAGATGCTCGATTCAAAGCGAGTTCACCTGTTTAACAGCTTGTCAGCTTCGCTGGGAGAAGCGCTGTGTGTCTTGAAAGCCGGCGAGCTCGCGGCAGCTGGTCTCTCTATCCCAGAAATCGTTTTCGAACTGGAAAAGCACCGCCGTAATGCCTTCGGCTTCTTTATGCTTGACGCTCTCGACCATGTTGTGCGGGGAGGGCGCCTCTCCAAGACCCAGGGGCTGGTCGGTTCCATCCTCCAGATCAAGCCGCTGCTGCACTTTACGCCGGAGGGGACTATAGAGGTGCGGGAAAGAGTAAGGACAGCAAAAAAAGCCCTGCAATCGATGATTGACAAGGCTCTCACGGAGCAAACTGACTTCAGCAATGCAACCCTAGCTGCGGCCCATACTAATGCCGGCAGCGTCTTTCAGGAATTCGTGGCGATGGTCAAGGAGCAGCTTAAGCCAAAGCGCCTCATTGAGGGTCTAGTGGGCTCCACCGTTGGAACCCACGCCGGTCCTGGCGGCATAGGCCTCTTCTACTAGGCTCTGCGCAATGGGAACATTCGCTCTGGCCAGATCATAGTCGGTCAGCCTTTCTGGTTCAACCCAGGCGTAGTCCTGGTGAACCACAAGGCTGATCTGGCCTGAGACGTACCTCGTCAGATAGCCCAAGAGCAGGAAGTCTCCATGGCTGTAGTGCATATTCACTGCTTTGTAGATGCGTTCAACGGCGATCTCCAGGCCCAGTTCTTCGCGGATCTCCCGCACTAAGCACTCCTCAGGAGATTCACCGTTCTCCAGTTTACCGCCGGGGAATTCCCATTTCCCTGCCAGGGCACCCGTTTTCCGCTGACATAGGAGAATCTTCCCGTTGTGGCGGATGATCGCCGCCATAACTGGGATTGGCATCTGACTCCCTCCCAAAAAAAAGACCGGTCGTAGCCGGTCTCAGATCGCATTGGTTGCGGGGGCCGGATTCGAACCGACAACCTTCGGGTTATGAGCCCGACGAGCTACCAGACTGCTCCACCCCGCGTCGCACATCTATTTTACTGCATTTGGCTTGCGCTGTCAAGACATCTGACCTCAGCTGAGCCATTGATCGATCCGCGCCGCAATCATCTGCTTGGGCATTGCGCCGATCAAGCGGTCGACTTCCTGCCCGTTTTTGAAGATCACCATTGTGGGAATACTCATCACTCCGTAGTTCATGGCACTTCTCTGGTTCTCATCCACATTAACCTTGCCGAACTTAACCTGTCCCTCATACTCTGCGGCAAGTTGTTCAACGATAGGACCAACCATTCGACAGGGGCCGCACCATGGTGCCCAAAAATCTACAAAAGCCAGTCCCTTGTGGTCCAGGACTTCTTCTTGGAAGTTCCGATCAGTTAAGGTTGCTACCATCGCATATCCTCCTCCACCAATTCTCAACCCAATTATATACCCCCCAGGGGTATATGTCAACACCCTAAACTACAAGCCTTTCGCGACACGTTGGTTCGTTGGTGCACGTTAGGATATGCTCGCCACCCACGATATCCATCCGCATCACTCCTCCGCACACTGGGCATCCGTGGGTTACAGCCTCTGGATACGTTACGCCACTGCGTCCCAAGGCGTGATCCTGGAGATGCCGGTATACCTCCACCAGCAGCAACACATCATCTCGCGCTCGGTGAGAATTACTGTACAGGCCATCAAGGCCAAAATGATACATCAGATTGCTCAGTTTGTGGCTGCCGCCACCGCCAGGATAAACGCACAACTTCGGAAAGAGGGAGCGGCTGAGCGCGAGAGTGTCAATCCCGCCGCCGGGCAGCGGCGGTTGTTTTGTCCGCCGAAACATCGCGTTGAGGAAACCTTTGTCAAAGGTGAGATTGTGAGCCACCAGCGTGCCGCCGCCGATGAACTCCCGGATAGCCTGGGCTACCTCCGCTTCCTTAGGACTGTCGGCCAAATCCGCGTCAGTGAGGCCGGTGATGGCCGTGATCTCAGCAGAGAGCGGTCGTCCGGGATTGATCAGACTCCCATATTCCTCAACCTCACCTGAGCCCAGGAGCTTCAACATGAAGATCTCGATTATTCGCTCGGCAAAGGGATTCAGCCCGGTGGTCTCCACGTCCACGAATACAAGGGATTCAATGTTAGGAATAACCATCAGTCCTTCCTAGGATTCGTTGTGCACTAATTTCGACTCTGACCCCATATTCCCTTCCTAGGAAGCATCTGACTAACACTCCACTATCCGGGGAAGAGTAAAGCCAGGAGGAAGGCTATGGGCACGCTGAAACGGTTCTTTCTCATTGCGGACTATCTGACGCTGATTCGCCAAGTTCGCAGGGAGCTGCACATGTGGTCGGCCCTGGCCGAGCAATTGCCCAGCCCTCTGCGGGAACAAGCCCGTGCGAGTCTGCGGGACAAGGAGTTTCACTGCCTGGGCGGAGCTGTATATGCTCTCTATCCTGGAGCTGCCCGTCACAAGGTCTTGCGAGCTATAGTGGCTCTGCAGACTATCAGCGATTATCTAGACAACCTCTGCGACCGTCTGCAGGTATTTGACGAGAGCGCATTCCGCACCCTCCATTTGAGTTTCCAGGATGCTCTCCGGACTGATGGCCCCTCCCATAGGTATTACGCAGAGTATCCCTACACCGAGCAGGTCTACCTGCCAAGATTGGTGCGAGTTTGTCAAGAGAGCTTAAGATGTCTCCCTCATTATGGGGCGTACCAAGAAGCGGCCTTGTACCTAGGCGAGCAGTACTGCCAGCTGCAGGTGCTCAAACACCTCGGACCGCAGCGAGAGCAGCTCCTTAAGGAGTGGATTGATCGGTCCTTCCCAGCAGGTCTGAGGTGGCAGGAATGGGCCGCGGCCTGCGGTTCCACCTTAGCGATATTCTTCTGCTTTGCCCTGGCGAGCAGCGAACCCAGGGTCACACCTGAGGCAGTGCTCGATGCGTATTTTCCCTGGATTCAGGGTCTCCACATCCTCTTAGATTACGTTATTGACCAAGACGAAGATGCGCGTCACGGGGATCTCAACTTCACCTTCTACTATCCGTCTCGAAGGCAGCTCAGTACCGCGCTGCAGGTGTTTGCAGCGGAAAGCCGATCTCGAGCCGCAAACCTTCCCAACCCAGAGTTTCACCTTACCGTAGTTGACGGCTTGCTGGCACTGTACGGTTCAGATCCGAAAGCAAAGCTGCAGAACCACACAGCGCTGTTTAGAAGGCTGAGTCGCGGCTCTTACGCGGCGTACTATCTCCCGGCCTGCGCTATCCTGCGCCGCCTCGGCGTGCTTTCCTAGGCTTGCCGCACCGCCAGCTCGTCCAGAAGAGCCCGCAGGTGCCGCAAGGCTTCGCTGTCAGGAAGCTGAGCCAGCACTGTCCCGGCGCGGTGCAGGCATTCTCTGGCCAGCTGCCAAACCTCGTCCAAGATACCACTCTCATCCAAAACGGCCTGCACATGGGAAAAATCCAGGCTGCTCCAGCGATCGTCGAGAACGGCCCGACTTGTGGCTAGAATAATGGGCAGCGTCCATGCTTGAGCCGCAAAGTCTTCGCCCACTGTCTTACCGAGCCGCGTCGAGCTGCCGCGGTAATCCAGCACATCATCGGTAAGCTGGAAAGCCAGGCCAAGCGCTTCACCGAAGTCTCGGAGAACCGGCCCCCATACTGGTCCCTGCCCTGCCAGCATCGCCCCTGCCTGGCAGCAGGCGCCAAGAAGCGCCGCTGTTTTGCGGTGAATGTACCGCCAATATTGCTGGAAATCCCGCCCAGGACGCAGAAGTTGGCCTATCTCTCCAATGCTCATCTCTCTGATGGCCGCGCTGATGATCGCGGTGATCTCCTCGTCCGCGTGAGTGAAGAGCCCAAAAGCCGCTGCGAACAGGTAATCCCCAAGCAGAACGGCTTCCTTAACGCCGAAGGCGCGGTGCACTGCGAGCAGGCCCCGCCGCCTTTCGCTCTCATCGATGATATCGTCATGTATCAAGGACGCCAGGTGTACAAGCTCCACACCGGCAGCAACATCTAGTACAGCCGCTGATGGCGCGGCCTCCCACAGACTGCTCGTGAGAAAGACGAGATAAGCGCGGAGCATCTTCCCTTTACTGGCCAGAACATAATCCAGCAGTGTGAGAGCCGGATCCTCGGGAACGACAACCTCCCGCATCCGCCTTCCCACCAGCTCTACCACGTC
>JAAYMI010000193.1 GCA_012521465.1 Bacillota bacterium
AGGTTGGGGACATCGTGGAGCAGGAGGTCACCCCGAAAGACTTTGGGCGCATTGCCGCGCAAAACGCCAAACAGGTGGTCATTCAAAAGATCAGGGAAGCGGAACGCTCTATCATCTACAATGAGTACGCCAACCGGGAAGGCGACGTTGTCACGGGCATCATTCAGCGCTATGAGTACCGCAACGTAATTGTGGACCTAGGCAACGTCGAAGCTGTGCTGCCTGTGAGCGAACAGATCCCGCGGGAAGATTATCCCCAGCATTCGCGAATGAAGTTCTACATTAATGAGGTCAAGCAGAGCACGAAGGGTCCCCAAGTCTTTCTGTCTCGAACCCACCCTGGGCTGCTCCGGAATCTGTTCGAGCTGGAAGTGCCAGAGATCCAGAGTGGCGAAGTCGAGATCAAGGCGGTGGCGCGCGAGGCAGGGAATCGCTCGAAGATCGCCGTTTACAGCCGCGACCCCAACATAGATCCTGTGGGCGCATGTGTGGGGGCCCGGGGCTCGCGCGTGCAGGCAGTTGTGGCAGAGCTGAACAACGAGAAGATCGATGTTGTGCAGTGGGTGAATGACCCAGAAGAGTTCATCAAGAATGCCCTCAGTCCCGCGAAAGTGTTCTATGTACGGATTGACCCCGAGAATAAGGTTGCCCACACGGTTGTGCCCGATGACCAGCTGTCTCTTGCCATCGGTAAAGAGGGGCAAAATGCCCGCTTGGCTGCGCGCCTTACCGGGTGGCGGATTGATATCAAGAGCATTACGCAGGCAGATGAGTTCTTCGCACAGCTGAAGGCGGAGGAGGAAGCCAGAAGGCAGGCCGCACTAGAAGCGCAAGCGGAGGCCAAGGTTGAGGAAGAGATCGAGGAAACCGTGCTGGATACCGAACCTATGGAGGAACCTGTTCCAGATGTACCCGCAGCCGGCGAAGAACCAGCCCCAGAACCAGCCGCAGAGCCAGACCTGGAGAAGCCTGCGGCCCAAGAAACGCCCAAACCTGAGCCAGTGGAGATCGATCCCGAAGAACTGGCCAGCCTGACCAACGTCATGAAGCGCAAGAGCTGGGAGGAGCGGTTTGGAGCCATCGCCGTGGCCACTGGAGAACCAGGAAATTCCAGCAAGACCAAGGAAAAGCAGGAGACTGGGAAGTCTAAGCGAAAGAAGAAGGAGAAGGTGATCACCGACCTGAGTCAGCTGGACTTCAGCGACTTTGGGTTTGATCCAAAGGAATAGGTGATGGGAGTGCGCAAGAAACACGTACCCGTACGGACTTGTATCGGCTGTCGAACAGCCCAACCTAAGCGCGACATGCTGCGCATTGTAAGAACCCCAGAGGGGGAAGTCATGCCAGACCCAACAGGCAAGAAGTCTGGACGCGGTGCCTACATTTGCTATTCTCAAGAATGCCTCCAAGCTGCGCTCTCCGGCAAGAGACTGGAGCGTGCGCTTGGCTGCACCATCGCGGCACAGGCGGTTCTGGAAATGGAGAAGCTCGTAAGTGACCAAACTATATAGCTACCTTGGTCTCGCTCAGCGAGCTGGTAAACTGGTCTCCGGTGAGGAAGCGGTTGAAGCGGCAGTTCGCCGAGGTCGAGTCCGGCTGGTGATCATAGCTGCGGATGCTTCCTCCAACACCAAGGCAAAGTTTTCGAACATGGCTGGGCACCGCCGAATTGACTATGTCTTAGTGGGAGATAAGGATACGCTGGGCAAGGCCATAGGCAAGCCACAGCGCGCGGTCATCGGGGTGGTGGATCGAGGCTTTGCCTCCCTTATACGTGGGTTGGTGGAGGAGAAAAACTAGGAGTGATGCTGATGAGTAAAGTGAGAGTCTATGAACTGGCCAGGGAACTAGACTTGGAAAGTAAAATACTGGTAGATTTCCTTGTTGAGCTGGGAGCCGATGTCCGCAATCATATGAGCACAATCGATGAAGACATCGCGGATCTGGTCCGAGAGCATTACAGTCCTGACGAGGAATCGGTCATTCCGGTGAAAGTCCTTCCCGACGAAGAGGTACCACGTCAGCGCAAGGTGAAACGGCGTGTCGTCGAGGAAGAGGTTGAGAAGAGCTATCCCAAGAAGAACAAGAAAGATCGCAGGCACAGGCCGCAGTCGGGAAGAAACCACTCGGTTCAGCAGCAAGCTCAGGCTGAGAAAACCGTCATCACGATTCCCGACCCAATAACCGTAAAGGATCTTGCCCAGAAACTCTCGGTGAGTGGTCCGGATCTCATCAAGCGCCTGATGAAAATCGGCGTCATGGCATCCCTGACCCAAACTATCGCTTACGACGTAGCTGAATTGGTGTGCGCTGAGTTCAACGTGGAGGTTAAGCCTGAGCAGGATCTTGCTGAGCAGGTCTTTGCGGAAGTAGTGGATTCCCCAGAGACGTTGGTTCCCCGACCACCAGTGGTGACCATCATGGGCCACGTTGACCACGGCAAGACCACTCTGCTGGACTCGATTCGCAAGACGAAGGTGGTAGCAACGGAGGCTGGGGGAATCACCCAACACATTGGCGCCTACCAGGTTACCTACAAGGGCAAAGACATTACCTTCCTAGACACCCCGGGGCATGAAGCTTTTACCGCGATGCGTTCCCGAGGTGCGAAGGTCACCGATATCGCTGTGCTAGTGGTAGCTGCCAACGATGGCGTGATGCCTCAGACTGTAGAAGCCATCAACCATGCCAAAGCAGCAGGTGTCCCCATAATCGTAGCCATCAACAAGATGGACCTGGCTTCCGCCAACCCCGATCGGGTCAAGCAGGAGTTAGCCGAACACGGCCTCATTGTTGAGGAATGGGGAGGCAGCACAATTACTGTGCCTGTTTCCGCCTTGAGGGGCGAAGGCATCGACGAGCTGCTCGAAATGATTCTGCTGGTGGCTGAAATGGAAGAACTCAAAGCCAATCCCAACCGCGCTGCCCGCGGTACGGTTATTGAAGCGAAGCTCGACAAAGGGCGGGGACCCGTCGCCACCGTACTCATCTCAAGCGGTACGCTCAAGATTGGCGACCCGTTCGTGGTTGGAAATGTTTCAGGCAGAGTCAGGGCCCTGATCAGCGACACTGGCGATAACCTCAAAGAAGCAGGTCCCTCTACGCCCGTGGAAGTGTTGGGAATCAGCGATGTGCCAGCAGCTGGCGATCAGCTGGTGGTCGTAGACAGTGAGCACGTAGCCCGGGAAGTGGCAAGCATCCGCCAAGCGAAGCTGAGGGATACCAAGCTGAGCAAGACGAGCCGAGTCAGCCTTGAAGACCTCTATGAGCGGATCAAAGAAGGCGAAGTAAAGGAGCTTAACCTGATCATCAAGGGCGACGTCCAGGGTTCGGTAGAAGCCGTCCGGGCTTCCCTGGAGAAGCTTTCCACCGACGAAGTCCGAGTGCGGGTAATTCACCAAGCAGTTGGCGCAATCTCAGAATCTGATGTGCACCTTGCGGCCACTTCTGATGCAGTCATCATTGGGTTCAATGTCCGCCCAGAACCCAACGCCCGCAAGGAGGCTGAGCGGGAAGGCGTCGATATCCGCCTGTACCGCGTCATCTACGACCTGCTGGATGATGTGAAAGCTGCAATGTCTGGCTTGCTTGAGCCCGAGTACAAAGAAGTTGTCTTGGGACGGGCCGAAGTCCGTCAAACCTTCCGCGTGCCCAATATCGGTACTGTTGCAGGATGCTATGTGCAGGACGGGAAGATTACTCGCACTGCAGAGGTACGCGTGTTGCGGGACAACGTGGTGGTTTACGAAGGGAAAATTGGTTCGCTGCGCCGCTTTAAGGATGATGTGCGGGAAGTGATGCACGGCTATGAATGCGGCATCGGTTTGGAGAAATTCAATGACATCAAAGAAGGGGACGTTATCGAGGCCTTCTATATGGAGAAAATCGAACGTTCGCTGTAGGTTATGGCCTTAAGGCTGCCCCTGGGGGTGATTGCTGATGTCGACTAAGCACAACCGGATTACCGAAGACATTAAGCGTGCTGTTAGTGACATTATCGGTAGACAAGTCAAAGATCCCAGACTTGGGATGGTAAGCATTACAGACGTAGAACTGAGCCGCGATCTATCGCTCGCTAAGATCTTCTTCAGTGTACTAGGCGATGAACAGGCGGTACAGAACTCTCTGGCCGGATTGAACAACGCCAAAGGATTCATCCGGACCGAGCTGGCCCGCAGGGTGAAGATTCGCCATACACCGGAAATTGCCTTTGTGTACGATGAGTCATTGGAACGAGGTGCCAGGATCAACGCGCTCCTGCGCGAATTGGGTACGCAGCCAGACACTGATGGGGGAGAGGATCTGTGAACGGCGTGATTCGGGCCCTGCAAGAGGAGCAGGAGTTCATCATTACATCCCACGAACACCCTGATCCAGATAGTATAGGCTCCATGCTGGGCCTCGGTCTCGGCCTCCAGCAGCTTGGCAAGTCATGCCGGATGGTGAGCGCCGACCCTCCCCCCGCGAACCTCGACTGGCCGGGAATCGATCAGATCGAGGTGCTCCCCTGCGGCCTCGGCGAGATAAACGGACCTTGGATCATTGTTTTGGACTGCGAACCAGCCCGCACGGGCTCCCTGGCTGCGGACATCATGGGCTATAGGAAGATCATCAACATCGACCACCATCAGGGCAACATGTTCGAAGGCGCACTGGCCTATGTAGATCCGACGGAAGCCGCTACCAGTGTCATGGTATACCGGATCCTAAAAAAGCTGGGTATCTGCTTGAGCAAAGAGATCGCTACAGCCCTGTACGGCGGTATCGTGGGTGATACAGGGGGATTTCGGTATGCCAACACTACTGCAGAAACCCTTTCCATAGCGGCGGAGTTGGTGGAATCGGGCATAGATCCCGCACGCATTGCCGAGCAAATCTTTGCCTCACAGCCTATCGAGTTCATGCGGCTGTTGGGCTATGCCCTGACCAGCCTGAAGTCTGATCTAGATGGACGCCTGGTATGGATTGCGATCAGCTACGAAGATTTTGTGCGGTGCGGTGCTGATCCGGCTCACACCGATCAGCTGGTCCAGTATGCCCGGATGGTGGACACCGCCCGCATCGCCATCCTCTTCCGCGAGACAAAGCCTGGGGAAGTGCGGATCGGCTTTCGCTCTGACACCATTGATGTGGAAAAACTCGCAGGGAGGTTTGGCGGCGGAGGTCACAGGCTCGCGGCAGGGGCGAAGTTAAGTGGTCCGCTGGAAGTAGTCACCGAGCAGGTCCTGCAGGCGGCTCGGAACTATCTTAATGAGGTAGATAAGCTGTGAACGGCATCATCAATGTAATCAAGCCGATGGGGATGAGTTCGCACCAGGTGGTTGCCTATTTGAGGCGCGTCCTTAAGACCCGCCGTATCGGCCACGCCGGCACACTAGATCCTGGTGCAGGCGGTCTTCTTACAATCTGTGTAGGCCATGCTGCGAAACTGATGCAGTTCATGGTGGAGTATGACAAAGCCTATGTGGCAGAAATGACCCTGGGACTGTCAACCTCCACGCAGGACGCGGCTGGTACAACAGAGTCGGTGAACGTGGACTTCCAGATTACTCCCAACGAGCTTGCTGATGCACTGGCAGCCTTCCGGGGGGAGATCGAACAGATTCCACCCATGGCCTCAGCGGTGAGGGTAGAAGGTCGCAGGCTGTACGAACTGAGCCGCGAAGGTGTCACTGTGGAGCGCAAGCCGCGGCGCATCACGATACACAAGATCCACGTTAACAAGGTTTGGAATGAGTATGAGGACGTGCTTACCTTCGGCAGCCGAGTGCTGCTGTACATCGAGTGTTCCAAAGGTACATACATCCGGACGCTCTGCCACGATGTGGGCGCGAAGCTAGGTATCGGTGCGCATTTGTCCTTTCTGTCCAGAGTTCGCTCAGGCCCCTTTGATTTGAACGATGGCCTTACCCTGGAAGAAATCACTAGTCGCACCAGCCGGGGCGACCTCAGTTTCGTTTTGCCCATGACACGGGCTCTGCCTGACTGGGCACAGGTGAAAGTCAATCCCCTCGCCGAACAGCGGCTGCGCCACGGAAATCCGCTGCTGCCTGAGGATTTTGTGGACGTACCTAGACAGCTGCAGCTTGATGAGTACGTCTTTCTCCTCGACGTGAGCGGCACAGTGCTGGCGATCGGCCAAATCCGCAGGGCGAGCGGCCTCGTCTGCCAACCGATTCGAGTATTCATGGAGGGATAGAGACTGGACTTATTCTGGAGCAATCCACACTGTGACGTTCCCCGGAGCATCGCCCTGGGCACTTTTGATGGAGTTCACCTTGGGCATCAAAAGCTTCTCCAGGCCGCACTCGACCACCGCCCCCAGCACGGCTGCAGCTCAGTTTTTACCTTTGATATCCCGCCGCAGCAGTTCTTTAGGCAGGACTACCGTATGCTTTGTTCCTTTGACCACAAGGCCAAGCTGATACGGGAGTTCGGGATCGATGAAGTAATCTGGACCCGCTTCAGCTATGAGGTCGCCCAGATTTCGGCAGAAGATTTTGTGGAGGAACTGTTGGTCAAGCGGCTCCACGCAGTGCATATTGTATGCGGGTTTAATTTCCGCTTCGGCCATAAAGGGCAGGGCAGTGTCGAGATGCTTGCAGCACTTGGCCCAAAACAGGGCTTTACCGTGACCGTTGTGCCGGAGGTGACAAGCGACGAGCTGCCCATCAGTAGTACGCGCATCCGCGCTCTGGTGGCTGAGGGAAATGTTGAGGAGGCGGCCCTCCTTTTAGGACGCTACCCGAGTTATCAGGGGACAGTTGTAAAGGGGATGGGCAGGGGCAAGCGCCTGGGATTTCCCACGGCCAATTTGGAAGTCGACCCCCGGATCGTCCTCCCAGGGGATGGGGTCTACGTAACCTGGGCCATACTCCGCGATGGCAGGGGCTACCTCTCTGTTACCTCCGTAGGAAAGAACCCGACGTTTGCTGGAGATAAGCAGACGGTGGAAACATACATCCTGGACTACTCAGGGGATCTGTACAACCAAGACATTGAACTGCAGTTCCTGCAGAAAACTCGCAAAATCGAACGCTTTCATTCTGCCGCCGCCCTAAAGCAGCAGATTTCGGCTGATGTGGACACAGCTCGCCAGTTAATTGGCAGATTTCGTTTACACGGTAACCGGATTGTGTTACAATAAAGGCTGGAAATCCCTTTGCTAGGAACAGCGTGGGCTCCAGCGCTGCTCTTGGGAAGTGGTGTTTCGCAGAAATTTGGAGGTGAAATCACGATGATTTCGAAAGAGAAAAAAGCAGAGATTATCGATCAGTTTAAGCGGCACGAAGGTGACACCGGATCCCCCGAGGTCCAAATCGCGATTCTCAGCACGCGCATTGCTGAGCTGACTGAGCATCTCAAGGTCCACAAGCACGACCATCATTCTCGCCGGGGCCTGTACAAGATGATCGGTCAACGCAGAGGTCTCCTCAATTATCTTGCCAAGAAGGATATCGAGCGTTATCGGAGTCTGATCGAGACTTTAGGTTTACGCCGATAAGTGTGCTGAGCGGGAACCCCCGCTCTTTTTTGAATATCCTATTGATGGAACATCCGCTGGCCCGTACTACAAGCGTCCCTGTTTTGAGACACTAATACGGTCCAGAAGAATTGCATAACTGGAGGTTATACTATGGCATTGGAGTATCGCTGCGAGCTGGGGGGACGGCCCCTTGTTCTGGAATTTGGCGAAGTTGCCAAGCAAGCCAATGGCTCGGTTCTCGTGCGCTACGGCGACACAGTCGTGCTGGTGACAGCAACCATGAGCAAGGAACCACGCCAAGGCATTGATTTCTTTCCCTTACTCGTAGACTACGAAGAGCGTATGTATGCTGTGGGTAAAATCCCAGGCGGGTGGGGGAGGAGAGAAGGACGCCCTGGTGAAGAAGCGATCCTGTCCGCACGATTGATTGATCGCCCGCTGCGTCCCCTGTTCCCTGATGGGTTCCGCAATGACGTACAGGTTGTGGTCACAGTTCTCTCTGTAGACAAGAACAATGCGCCGGCCATTGCAGGCATGATCGGAGCCAGTGCTGCCCTGCACATTTCGGACATTCCCTTTGGCGGGCCTATCGCCGGAATCAAGGTTGGGCTGGTCGACGGTGAGTATGTGGTCAATCCCACTTTGGCGCAGAATGAAGTCTCGATCTTGGACCTAACCGTAGCTGGCACAAAAGACGCGGTCATGATGGTGGAAGCCGGGGCCAACGAAGTAACTGAGGAGCAGGCTTTGGGCGCTATCATGTTTGCCCATGACTACATAAAGGAACTCTGCGCTCTCCAGGAAAAGATCCGCGCCGAAATCGGAAGACCAAAGGTGCAGGTACCTCTGTTTGAGCCAGAGCCAGAGATGGAGCAGTGGGTACGGGAATTCGCCACCGAAAGACTGAAACTCGCCCTGCGAGCCTCTGACAAGCAGGAGCGGGAGCAGGCTATTGATACCGTAAGAGAGCAGCTGAACGAAGCCTACATTGAGACTTTTGGTGAGGAAATCTTTGCGGAGAAAGCTAAGGATGTGGGCGTGGTATTTGACTCCCTCATGAAGGAAGAAGTACGCCGCTCCATCATAGTCGAGGGAATTAGGCCAGACGGACGAAAACGGGACGAGATCCGCCCGATTACCTGCAGAGTTGGAGTTCTCCCCCGAACTCACGGGTCAGGCTTGTTTACCCGAGGTCAGACCCAAGTTCTGACGGTGTGTACCCTCGGCCTGAAGTCGGATGAACAGCTCTTGGATAATCTTACGGAAGAAGATCGCAAGCGCTATATTCACCACTACAACTTCCCAGCCTTCAGCGTAGGCGAGGTGAGGCCGATCCGCGGTCCAGGAAGGCGCGAGATTGGACATGGGGCCCTTGCTGAACGGGCACTGCTGCCTATGATCCCCAAAGAAGAGGAGTTCCCGTACACGATTAGGCTGGTATCGGAAGTGCTAGAATCTAATGGTTCCACGTCCCAAGCCAGCGTTTGTGGAAGCACCCTTTCCCTGATGGATGCGGGAGTTCCAATCCGCAAGCCGGTGGCAGGCATCGCAATGGGGCTGGTTAAGTACGGCGAAGACTTCGCGATCCTCACTGACATTCAAGGAATCGAAGATGCCTTAGGAGACATGGACTTCAAAGTTGCTGGCACACGCGACGGAATTACGGCCCTGCAGATGGATATCAAGATTTCTGGCGTGAGCCGGGAAATCCTCCAGCAGGCACTGGAGCAGGCCCGAATTGGCCGGCTGTTCATTCTAAATAAGATGGCCGAAGCCATCAAAGACCCGCGGCCGCAGCTGTCGCCCTATGCGCCCCGGATCATTACGATGGAGATTCCTGTTGACAAGATTCGCGATGTGATCGGGCCTGGTGGCAAAACCATCCGCAAGATCATCGAACAAACTGGTGTATCCATCGACATCGAGGATGATGGACGCGTCTACATCGCTTCCACGGACGGTACTGGTGGTGAGCAAGCCAAGCTTCTGATCGAACGCTACGTCAAGGATGTGGAAGTGGGAGCTTCCTATCTGGGTACTGTGAAGCGGATTATGAACTTCGGCGCCTTTGTGGAAATCCTGCCTGGAAAAGAAGGGTTAGTCCACATTTCTCAGTTGGCTCACCAAAGGGTAAAGCGTGTAGAAGATGTGGTGAACATCGGGGACGAGATTATGGTCAAAGTAATCGAGATCGATCGCCAGGGCCGGATCAATCTTTCCCGAAAAGAGCTCCTCCCAAAAGAGGAACAGGCCACCCCTACGTCGAAATAATTTGATGTTGAACGCTTGAGAAGGAAGCAGGTACTAAGGATACCTGCTTTTTGTGTTTCTACAAGAGGTGGTGGTCCTCTAGATGAGCATTTTGGCTGTTGCAGCCCGGGCTGACCGGCTTACGCTGGCTGTTGGTACACCGCACGCCTTTCACAGCAGTGAGATCCCCACAGCCAGCTGCACTCCACTGCAGTTGTTCGAGCACATCCTCCAAGAAGTGCGCGGCCGTTTTCCAGTACAACCAAGCCTTAAGGCCGCAGCGCTCGGCAGTGATCTCCCCTCCTTACGAAGCTGCCTTACAGACCTCGCCCAACTATTTAGGTCAGAGTTTGGCCTGCCTGCAGTGGTTATCTCTGACGAACACACTGACCTTTTTCTGGAAGAAACCCGCCTCACGGGCTGTTCCCGCTTTGCCCGCGCCTTCACCGGCCCAAAGTTGACCATACGCTATGCCGCGGAACTTGCCGCTGCGGAACTGGGGATACCCCTGGTTACCAGCCGATTCGTGATAGTCTCAGTAGGAGAGGCAGTGACCGTGGCGGCTGTCCAGGGCGGCAAAATCCTTGACTTAAGCAGTCCCTACGATGAGGGCCCCTTCTCAGTGACCACAAGCGGCACTCTTCCCTTCTACCAACTCCTGACATTCTGCGCTGCTGTGGGCAGCAGGGAAGAGGCGATGCGGGAAGTTACCCAACGCAGCGGGTTCAAGGGGTATTTGGGCGTAGAAAGCCTAGCGGAAGCGGAGGCTCTAGCTTGGCACAGGCATGATGCAGATCTGATTTATTCCGCTTTTGTCTATCAGATAGCGAAAGAAATCGGAGCCTATGGGGCCGTGCTCAAGGGCAGGCACAGCGGAGTAGTCCTGACGGGGCCATTGCTGCCCGTGAATGGTCTGCGCGGGCTCAGTGCCTATCTCGGCGATGTACCGCTCTTGAGCTTTCCCGGTGATTTCACCGTGCAGGCGGTTCTTTCCCTAGGACAAGAGTTTAGCACATCAGGAAAGGGGCTGGAGGCAGATGGGTTTTGCTGAACTTCGCGCGCAGATCTCAACAGGAAGGAGTCGAGGACTAGCTGTGGCCTGGGCGGTGGACCCGACCGTATTGAGGGCAAGCGCGTCGGCCCTTGCTGAAGGTCTGGTTGGGCACGTTGCAGTTTCTGGGCCGAAGCCACTGATCCAAGCGGCTGCTGAAAAGGCGGGGGTCGATATCAGCAGCTGGACCATTGCCGCCGCTGACCATCCCGCTGAAGGAGCACATAAGGCAGTAGAGCTTGTGCGAAGCGGTGAATGCGCCTTGCTCATGAAAGGCAGCCTTGGGACCGCTTACCTCCTGCGGGCAGTACTCCATAAGGAGTTCGGCCTGCGCAGCAGTATGCTTTTGAGCCATGTTGCCGTTATCGAGCTTCCTGGCGGCCGCCTAACGACTTTGACGGATGCTGCCATGAACATCAGACCCGACCTGGAGCAGAAAGCTGCCATCGTCGACAACGCCATTCAGCTCGCATGGTCCATTGGCCTCGTTGAGCCGAAAGTCGCCATCCTGGCCGCGGTAGAGACTGTTAATCCCAAGATGCCGGAGACGGTCGATGCCGCAGCTCTTACCCAAATGGCTGCGCGCGGGCAGTTTAGCCGCAAGGCGGTGGTGGACGGCCCACTCGCCTTTGACAACGCATACTCCAAAGCCGCTGCGGTCAAAAAAGGCATCTCCACCCCTGTCGCGGGCGAAGTAGATATTTTTGTAGTACCGGAGATCACTGCTGGCAACATCTTATATAAGGCCTTCTCTTACGCGGCCGGTTTTAAAACGGCCGGTCTGGTAGTAGGCGCCAAATGCCCAATCGTCCTCACCTCGCGGGCAGATAGTGAGGAGAGCAAGCTCAACTCTATTCTGCTGGCCAGCATGGCCGCAGACCAGACCGTCTAGCCGGAGGGAGAGTACTTGGAACGACTGTTGGTGATCAATCCCGGTTCAACCAGCACCAAATTGGCCATCTATGATGGGGAAAGGGAATACCGCTCAACCACGATTAACCATTCTGCTCACACGCTGGCCGAGTTTGGCGATATTATGGATCAGCTGGACTTCCGTACCGCTGCACTCCTTGCCTGGCTGAGCGAGATCGGCGTAGGCGTGGAGACCATCACGGCCATTGTCTGCCGCGGCGGCCTGCTGCGGCCAATCCCGGGAGGGGTTTACGCCGTCAACGAGGCAATGACTGGCGATCTGCGCAGTGGCCGCTACGGGAAGCACGCCAGTAACTTAGGCGGCTTAATCGGATTTGCCCTCGGGCAGAGGCTGGGCATTCCCTGTTACGTCGTAGATCCAGTGGTTGTGGACGAGCTTCAGCCAGAGGCACGGGTCAGCGGGCATCCCAAGATCTCCCGGGTCAGCATTTTCCATGCCCTCAATCACAAGGCCATGGCCCGGCGGGCAGCCGATTTGTTGGGTAAGCCGTACGCTGCCCTGAAGCTCATCGTAGTGCACTTAGGTGGAGGCATCTCGGTAGGGGCGCACCGCTATGGACAGGTAGTTGATGTGAACAACGCCCTCAATGGCGAAGGCCCCTTTTCGCCAGAGCGGAGCGGCACTCTGCCCACCACCGAGCTGATCCGCTTCTATTTCGACAGCGGAGCAACCCCTGAACAGCTCCTGAAGAGCTTTGTCGGCCGTGGCGGACTCGTAGATCATCTCGGCACTAACGATCTTCGAGAAGTGGAAAAACAGATGGCAAGTGGCAGCAAGCGTGCTGAAGTAGTCTTTCGGGCTATGGCACTGCAGATCTGCAAGGAGATCGGTCGGGCCGCTGCTGTGCTGCACAACGATGTGGATGCCATAGTACTAACGGGAGGAATGGCTTATTCACGGGCACTGACCGACCTAATCATGGATCACGTGGAGTATATCGGCCAGGTCATGGTCCTGCCTGGTGAAAACGAACTGGAGGCTTTGGCCCAAGGAGCTCTGCGGGTGCTGCGCGGACTGGAAAAGCCCCGGTTTTACGAATCGTAAGCTAGGAGGTGGTTTCATGTCGAAAGGTCGCGTGCTAATTGAAGCAGAGCGCTGCAAGGAATGCAGCTTGTGCGTCAACGCCTGTCCCTTTGGTGTACTGCGTATCTCAGAGCGCATCAACTCCCGCGGCTTCCATCCCGCAGAGGACGCCTTTCCTGAGAAATGCACGGGGTGCAGACTATGCGCCATAATGTGCCCCGACGTAGTCATCACTGTGGAGCGGGCATCTTAGCTGGAATGGGAGAGGAGATGATTGTGTGGCAAAAGTCCTGATGAAGGGGAATGAAGCCTTGGCGGAGGCAGCTATCCGAGCTGGCTGCCGGGCTTTCTACGGATACCCAATTACACCCCAAAACGAAGTGCCCAACTACATGGCCCGGCACCTCCCAGAGCGGGGTGGCGTTTACCTCCAGGCCGAGAGCGAAGTCGCCGCCATCAATATGGTTTACGGCGCTGCTGGAGCAGGCGTAAGGGTAATGACGTCGTCATCTAGTCCAGGCCTCAGCCTGAAGATGGAAGGCATCTCCTATATCGCTGCGGCAGAGCTCCCCTGCGTGATCGTTAACGTGATGCGCTGCGGACCCGGCCTCGGCGGAATCCATCCCAGCCAAGGCGACTACTTTCAGGCGGTCAAGGGTGGAGGGCACGGCGACTACCGACTGCTGGTGTTGGCCCCCGGTTCAGTGCAGGAGATGGCTGACCTAACGTTCGAAGCCTTCGATTTAGCTGATAAGTGGCGCAACCCCGTCATGATCCTCGCCGACGGCCTCCTCGGGCAGATGATGGAACCTGTAGAATTTGGCGACAAGGAGCCGCAGGTGGTTGAGAAACCCTGGGCCACCACCGGGGCCAGGGGTCGGAAGCCCAACATAATCAACACCTTGGATATCGTCCCAGAATCACTCGAGAAGCGCAACTATGCTCTGGCGGAAAAATACGGTCGGATGGGTGAAGCAGAGACGCGATGGCAGGAGTACAAGACCGCGGATGCGGACCTGATTGTGACCGCGTATGGAACCTCAGCCAGGGTTGCCCGATCCGCGGTTGACATGGCCCGAAAGGAAGGGCTTAGGGTCGGCCTGATCCGGCCTATCTCCCTGTGGCCGTTTCCACAAGCTCCCTTCGCCCTGCTCGCCGATGGGCTGCGTCAGTTCCTAGTTGTGGAGATGAGCATGGGACAGATGGTGGAAGATGTGCGTCTGGCCGTAAACGGGAGAGGCTCGGTTCACTTCTACAACCGGCTGGGTGGGATGGTTCCCACTCCCAGAGACGTACTGGCGGAGATCAGGAAGGTTCTAGGGGGAGGTGGCGGCCAGTGAAGCGGATATGTCAGCGCCCTGAGAGCCTTACCGATGTGCAGATGCATTACTGCCCCGGATGCACCCACGGGATCATCCACCGCTTAGTGGCAGAAGCCCTAGATGAACTGGGGATTCGCGAGGACGCCATAGGCATCGCCAGTGTGGGCTGCTCAGTATTTGCCTATAACTATTTCAACTGCGACATGCAGCAGGCTGCCCACGGGAGAGCACCGGCAGTGGCAACTGGAATCAAGCGAGTGCTGCCCGATCGGGTAGTGTTTACCTATCAAGGAGATGGAGATCTTGCCTCGATCGGAGTCGCGGAGATCGTGCACGCCGCGGCCCGCGGTGAGAGCATCACAGTAATTTTCGTGAACAACGCCATCTACGGCATGACTAGTGGACAGATGGCACCGACTACTTTATTGGGTCAAAAAACCACCACAACTCCGCGGGGGCGGACGGTTCAGGATAACGGCTACCCCATCCGCATGAGCGAACTTCTGGCTACCCTAGATGGTACCGCCTATATTGAGCGGGTTTCGACCCACGATCCCAGGCATGTCCTTCAGGCCGGCCGAGCCATCAAGAAAGCTTTTGCAGCCCAACTCCATGGAAAAGGATTTGCCCTGGTGGAAGTCCTCTCCACCTGTTCTGTTAACTGGGGTATGAGCCCGCAGGAGGCCCTGGATTGGCTCCGGGACAACATGGTACCATACTACCCCCTGGGAGTATATAAGGACGCGTCCGTCAAGGAGGGAGAGGCCCATGACTGAGATAATTATCGCTGGCTTCGGCGGACAAGGTGTATTGGTAATGGGACAGCTCTTGGCTTACGCTGGAATGCTCGAAGGCCGAGAAGTCTCATGGTATCCTTCGTACGGACCTGAACAGCGGGGAGGAACATGCAACTGCTCAGTGGTAATCAGTCATGAGGAAATCGGCTCCCCCATTGTAAGCGAGCCCGATGCTGCGATTATCATGAACAGACCTTCGCTAGACCGGTTTGAACCCACCCTAAAAACGGGGGGTATTCTGGTGTACAACTCAACGCTTGTGGACCGCAAACCTGAGCGCACCGATCTGCAGGTGATCGCAATTCCGGCCAATGCCCTCGCAGACGAACTGGGCAGCAGCCGAGTGGCCAACATGGTTGCCCTAGGTGCCTTTCTGCGTGCATCTGAAGTGGTATCTCCCGAGAGCATCGCTAAGTCCCTGGAAAACGTCTTGTCCACTAGGCACCATCACCTGATTCCCCTCAACATGCAAGCTTTGGAGCGCGGCCGGGCATACCAATACTAGCACCTCTGGGGGAGTGGTATGCGTGGACCTAGCGTTCAAAACAGCGAAAGTGCAGGCAGTCCTGACCGAACTTGGTGGCCGCCAAGAGCTCATTGTGGAATGCGATGGGGAAGCGAGTAGGGCAATAAACTTTATAGACCTTACCGGCCCCTGCGCAGTGGGGGATGCGGTTACCATCAATACCACCGCCGTGGACCTGGAACTCGGCACTGGCGGTTGGCATTTTGTGATGGCCGTGTACGGCAGGTGCGCCAGCCTCCAGGGGCCTGGACACATTATGAAACTGCGCTACACCCCAGTACAGGGCAGGGTTTTGAGTGTGGAAGAAGAAACAAGTGAACATCAGCGGTTCTTTCAAGGCAACCATGACCTTTTAGGGACCCCCGTTGTAGTAGGGAGCCTGCACAGTATGCTGGCTCCCTGTGCGTTCGCGTTTAAGCGTGCTTGGCCCCGCAAACGCCTGGTGTACCTCATGTCAGACGGCGCAGCGCTGCCCTTGGCCCTAAGCCGCGCGGTCCCTCAGCTCAAGGAAAGGGCCTTAGTAGACAATGTGATTACCTTTGGCAACGCCTTCGGTGGAGACTACGAAGCAGTGAATATCTACAGCGCCCTGGTGGCTGCAAAGCACGTGTGCCGGGCGGACGCGGTGGTGGTCTTGATGGGTCCAGGAGTGGTGGGGACTGGCACAAAATGGGGAACCACAGCACTCGAGCAGGGTATCTTCCTCAACGCGGTGCAGCATCTGCGAGGAACGCCCATCGCGCTAGTCCGAATGAGCGAAGCTGACAGCAGACCGCGGCACTTCGGAGTGAGCCATCATACGCTGACTGTGCTCAAACAGATTGCACAACCAGGCTGTATCGTACCGCTGCCGAAGCTTTGCCAGACACACCGAGCCATACGTGCTGCGCTGGAGGACCTAAGGCACACCGTCACGTGGCACGACACAGACGCACTGTATGCCGCGCTGCAAGAGTCAGCACTGCCCCTATCGAGCATGGGCAGAAGCCCGCAGGATGATCCCCTCTTCTTCCACGCTGCCCTGGCCGGCGGCCTAGAGGCAGCCAAGCATATCCACGTTCGATAGGAGGAAACATGCGTATTATTGCCGACCTGCACATTCACGTTGGCAGGACCGAATCGGGAAGTCCCGTGAAAATCACCGCATCTCGCAGCCTGACGCTGAGAAATATTCTCCATACGGCAGGCAAAGTAAAAGGGATTAATCTGGTGGGAATTGTGGACGCAGCCTGCCTCGGCGTGACAGCGGAATTGGAAAACCTCGTGTGCGGTGGACTGCTCCAGCCCATCACAGGTGGCGGCTATGCTGCAGAGGAGACAGCCCTCATCTTAGGCAGTGAAGTAGAGCTCGCCCACCCCACTTCAGGCCGGTCCGCCCACTTTCTCGCCTATTTTCCAACCATTGACCAAATAAAGCGGTATGCTGAGGTTCTGCAGTCCTACGTCACCAATCCTCAACTCAGCACCCAAAAGATTCAACTCACTCCTGACCAGTGGCTGGAGCTAGTCTTGGACCATGGGGGAGCCGCGGTTGCGGCCCATGCCTTTACTCCCCACAAGGGGGTTTACGGCAGCTGCGCAGCGCGCCTTTCTGAGATGTTTACCCATCCCGACAAGATACTCGCACTGGAACTCGGTCTCAGTGCCGATACGGCAATGGCAGAGTTGATTCCCGACACCCATGCATACAGCTATATCAGTTCTTCAGATGCCCATTCCTCAGCCAAGATCGGCCGCGAGTTCACAGTCTATGACCTCCCAGAACTCAGCTTCGCCGCTTGGCAGGCCGCCCTTGCCGGCAGGGAGGGAAGGATCGTGGCCACCCACGGGATGGCCCCCACTCTAGGCAAATACCACCGCAGTTTCTGTCCAGCCTGCGATCTCACTGCGGAGGACCGCCACCCGGTACTCGAATGCCCCAGATGCTCTGGTCCGGTTATCCTGGGTGTCTGGGATCGAATCATGGCGTTAGCAAGAGAAGGCGGCGCTCCGCCGCCTCGCCCTCCTTACAGGCAGCATATTCCCTTGGAACTAGTGCCAGGGGTAGGGCCGAAGTCCCTGCAGCGGCTGCAAGCGCTCGGACCGGAGATCATGGTTATGTACGAGGTTCCCTATGCCGAACTGGCCGAGGCGGCGGGTCATGCCTGCGCTACTCAAGTCATGAAAGCCCGGAAAGGCGAGCTGAACGTAATCCCCGGAGGAGGAGGAAAACATGGTAAAGTGACGAAGTGGCAGGAAAAGGAGTGTGATGCATGAACCTGTTGCTGATCCGCCACGGAGAGACGAGCTGGAACCAAGAACAGCGCTATCAGGGACAGCAAGACAGCCCGCTCTCAGAGTTGGGCCTGGCCCAAGCCGCAAAAACCGCCGCGTTTCTTGCCCGAATGAAGATAGACGTGATCTACACAAGTGACCTGCTCCGGGCGAAACGCACAGCCGAGGCGATCGCACGTCCCCACGGACTCACGCCCATTGCGGATCCACGCCTAAGAGAAATCAACTTCGGAGTGTGGGAGGGTCTAACCCGAGAAGAAGTGCAGGCCCGTTATCCAGAGTTGTTCTCCGCCAGGTTTCGCGACAACATCAACGTTCGGGTGCCTGGGGGGGAGCTGCCAGGTGAGGTGGCGGAACGTCTCGCAGAGTTCGTCCAGGAACTGCAGAGCAAACACCTGCACCAGAACATTGCGGCAGTGTCCCACGGCGGTGCACTGCGGTTGCTCATCGCGACGCTCCTGGGGATGCCGCTGGAAAAATCGTACTGCCTGCGCATGGACAATTTGGGGATCTCCCACCTGAGCTTTAAGCCTCAGCGTGGTCACTGTCACTGGCAGGCGCACTATATCAACAGCACCGCCCACCTTCTGGCATAACGGTCCTTGTCCCTTCATAGGATAATGTAGCACAGAGCGCAGGCCAAAGGGGGCAGGGATATGTATGCGGTCGGGCGGTTGGGGGAGATTGCCAAGACGTTTTTTGTGCGCCATTTAGCGCTGTACACCGCACTACTGATCTTGTTTGCCGTTGGAATCGGATTCGGCGCGTTGGCCACCAAAAGCCTGTCTCAAGCGCAGCGAGCGGATCTATCCCAGTATGTTGCCGGCGTTTTTTCGTCATTGGCGAAAAACTCGCCGGGCATGGCTGAGCGCAGTACCCTTGCCTGGAAGGGACTAGCAGACAGTATTCTGAAAACGGCCGGTTTGATGTGGCTTTTGGGGCTCACAGTGATCGGCGCACCGTTTGTCTTGGGAATCGTCTTCTTGCGGGGGTTTGTCCTCGGTTTTACTATCAGCTTCATCATCGATGAACTGCAGATGAAGGGCATGCTTTTGTCCATCAGTTCAGTGCTTCCACACAACTTAGTTGTTGTGCCTGCCGTGATTCTAGCCGCAGGCGGAGCTCTGAGCTTCGCCGCTTCTGCGCTCAAAACATTGTTGGGCTTAACGAAAGAAAGCATTTATGGGCAGTTTGCTGTTAGTACTGGGTTGGCCCTGGTCAGTGCGTGCCTGCTTGCCGTAGCCGCCGTTGTGGAAGTGTTCATCACGCCAGTTTTCGTTCAGCTGAGCCGAGGTCTGTTAGTTTAGGAGAGGAAAAATGACTGTCCCAGAACGTGTAATCATGGAGTATTTGGCTTATCTGCAGGTGGAACGTGGCCTCTCCGAGAATACTATTTCCGCCTATCAGCAGGATTTGGAGCAATTCGCCCAGTTCCGCGCTGAGGAGAAGCTCAATCTCAACGAAATCTCTCACCACCACATTCTGATGTTTTTGGAGCGCATTGGCGGGAGTGGCTTAAGTCCGAGGACAAGGGCGCGGAAGCTTGCGGCTCTGCGTGGCTTGTTTCAATACCTTGTGGACGAAAACCTAATTGAGCGGGATCCCTGTGCTGAACTGGAGTCCCCTAAGCTTGCCCTGACCCTTCCAGATGTACTCAGCACTGCCGAAGTGGACAAGCTGCTTGCAGCTCCGTCCCTGAGTAAACCTACGGGTTACCGGGATAGGGCCATGCTGGAAGTCCTCTATGGCGCCGGGCTGCGCGTTTCCGAACTAGTCCAGCTCAACCTAGGTGATATTGACCAGATCGGTTATGTGCGCTGCCTGGGAAAAGGGAACAAGGAGCGCATTGTGCCTGTGGGTCGAGCGGCCCTGCAGGCCGTGGCATCTTATCTTGATATTGCTCGGCCCAGGCTGGTGAAGAATCGCAGGGAAAGCGCGCTCTTTGTGAACACGCGGGGCAGCCGCCTGACACGTCAGGCAGTCTGGAAAATCATGAAGGGACACGCGCAAAAGTGCGGCATCACCCGCCCAATTTCGCCCCACACACTGCGGCATTCCTTCGCCACCCACCTCCTGCAGAACGGCGCAGATCTTCGTGCTGTTCAAGAGATGTTGGGGCATGCAGACATTTCTACTACACAGATTTATACACACTTAACCAAGGCCCACCTTAGGGAAGTCTACCTCAAGACACATCCAAGGGCCATGAGGGAGAGATAATCAGCGTGCGACGAGTGATTATGGTGGTCTTAGACAGCGTAGGCGTAGGTGAACTGCCCGATGCGGCCCTATATGGTGATACGGGCAGCAATACGTTGGGCAACACTGCCATGGCAGTTGGCGGACTCAAACTGCCCAATTTGGGCAAATTAGGTCTAGGCAATATTATCCCCATCTTGGGTGTTCCGCCCACAGAGCAGCCTGCTGCCGCCTGGGGGAAGATGGCCGAGCAGTCTGCCGGTAAGGACACCACCACCGGCCATTGGGAGATTGCCGGTCTAGTCTTGGACAGGCCCTTTCCCACATATCCAGAGGGATTTCCCCCTGAGATCCTGGAAGCCTTTGAGCAGGCTATTGGCCGTAAGACCTTGGGCAACTATCCGGCGTCCGGGACAGAGATCATTGCTGAGCTGGGAGAAGAGCACATTAAAACAGGCTATCCCATTGTCTACACGTCCGCAGACAGTGTGTTTCAAGTAGCTGCCCATGAAGGAGTTGTGCCGCTGGAAACACTCTACGAATGGTGCCAGATTGCCAGGGATCTGCTCCAAGGCGAACACGGCGTCGGCCGTGTCATTGCGCGCCCGTTCGTTGGCGAGCCGGGGAATTTCGTCCGTACTGCGGGCCGCCGCGATTTCAGCCTCGAGCCCCCCGCACATACAATCTTGGACGTGCTGGTGAAAAGCGGTATTCCGGTGTACAGCGTCGGCAAGATCATGGATATCTTTGCGGGTCGGGGTATCACCCACGGAATACCGACCAAGAACAACCAGGCGACCATTGACGGGACGATCGAGTTCATGCAGACTAAGGACGCACCCTGCCTAATCTTTGCTAACTGCGTGGATTTTGATATGCTGTGGGGCCACCGCAATAACCCTGAAGGCTACGCCAAAGGTCTGCAGGAGTTCGATGAGCGCCTGCCTGAGATCCTAGAGGCTCTCCGTCCCCGGGACATCCTCCTGCTGCTGGCCGATCACGGCTGCGACCCCACTACAAGCAGCACCGACCACTCCCGGGAGTACGTGCCTCTGCTCGTCGTGGGAGAGGATGTCCGGCCGCAGAACCTGGGCATCCGGGAGACGTACGCCGACACCGCCCAAACCATTGCCGAGTTGTTTGGGGTAGAGTTCACTTGCTCCGGCAGAAGCTTTGCCCATATTGTTAAGGACTAGCTCAAGAGAATAGCTTCCCGCAATGTATAATGGGGCCTTCGGCCCCATATGCATTGTAAGGGAAGGGGGAATGCTCTGTGAAAACCAGATGCCTCGCGGCACTGCTCCTGGGCGCAGTCCTGCTCATGTCCGCCGCACTCGCGAGCCATGCCCAAAGCCTGGAGCTGAAAGGGGAAGCGGCGGTTTTGATGGACTCCCAATCGGGCCGCATTCTCTTTGAAAAAAACAGCCAGACTCCGCTGCCCGTGGCCAGCCTCACGAAGATTATGACTCTAACAATTGTACTAGAGGCGCTGGACAGGGGAGAGGTTTCCCTCACTGACATAATCACCGCGAGTGAACATGCCGCCTCCAAACGAGGCAGCCGCATCTGGCTAGAGACAGGCGAACAGATGACCCTCAATGAGCTTCTTTACGCGATTGCCGTTGGTTCCGCAAACGACGCTGCCGTGGCCGTGGCGGAGTACCTCGCAGGATCGGAACAAGACTTCGTGACCCTCATGAACAAGCGGGCACAGGAACTGGGCTTAACGAACAGCTATTTCTTGAATTCTACAGGCCTGCCGCCTGAAAGCGGTCCGGAACACACCATGACGGCGCAGGACGCGGCGCACCTAGCGCGTCACGCTCTTACCGTACCCAGGCTGATGGACTACGTTTCTACGTATGAATACAAGATTCGGGCCGATACCACTGGAATCCCGGTGTTGTGGAACGGCAACAAGCTCCTGCGCCGCTACAGCGGTGTCGATGGCATCAAAACCGGCTTTACAACCGCTGCCGGATACTGCATGGCGGTGACCGCTGAACGTGATAACCTCCGCCTGATTGCGGTCGTCCTAGGCAGCCCGAGCGATGCAGCGCGGGAGGAAGATGTGCGAACCCTGCTGGATTACGGTTTCCGCC
>JAAYMI010000029.1 GCA_012521465.1 Bacillota bacterium
GCTGCTGCCCGCCACTGAGCATGTGGGGGAACTTAGGCAGAAAGTCCTCGATGGGAGCCAGCTTGACTTCCTCCAGAACCTGCCTGATGCGGCGCTGCTGCTCTTTCCGATCTGTGATGCCGTTGATGATCATGGGTTCTTTCAAGATGCGGTCCACGGTCATAAACGGCGGCAGGGCTCCGTAAGGGTCTTGCTGGATATAACCAACCTTGGCTCGATACTGCCGGAACTGCTCATCGTCTAGCTCATTCAGGTCCGCACCTTGGAAGTAGATCTTACCCTTGGTAGGTCTGTGCAGGCCGAGAATGGTTTTGGCCAGCGTGCTCTTGCCGCACCCGCTTTCACCCACGATGGAGAGGGCTTCGCCCTCATAGAGTTCAAATGTAACCCCGTCCAAAGCCCGCACGTCTCCAGCTTTGAAGAAGCCGAAGCGCCGAACCTCAAACCAGGTATGGAGGTCTTCGACAGCCAAGATCGGCGTCGCTTTTTCTGCCGGCGTTGGCTGCATTTCTAGTGCTGCACTAGCCATGTTTTACCTCCCCCTTTTCTATAGCGTACAGCCAGCACTGCACGTCCTGGCCGTGTTCTAGTTGAATAATCGGTGGATGCTGCCCGCACTTCTCAAAGCGTTGGTGGCAGCGTTGGGCAAAGCGGCAACCTGTGGGTGGATCAATGAGCGATGGCGGCTGGCCAGGGATAAACTGGAGCTCCTTGTCTTCCCGCAGAGTCGGTACACTGGCCATGAGCTTGCGCGAATATGGATGCCGGGCATCGGTATAGAAGTACTCAGCGCTGCAGCGCTCCACCATTTCACCTGCATACATCACGGCAATCTCGTCTGCCAGCTCACTGGCGGTGCCGATGTCATGGGTGATGAGGATGAAAGTGGTACCCATTTCATGCTTGATGCGCTTGAGCACGTTCATGAGATTGGCCTGGGTAAGCAGGTCCAAAGCCGAGGAGGGCTCATCCAAAACCACCAACTCAGGATTGGTCACAAGGGCCATGGCAATGGCCGCCCGCTGACGCATTCCGCCGCTCAATTCAAAGGGATACCGCGGGAGAAAATCCAAAGGCAATCCCACAACCTGGAACACTTCCGCAACCCGCTTCATGGCTTCGCTCCGGGGAAGCTTGGAGTTGTGCAGGAAGAGTGGCTCCGCAATCTGGTCCTCAATCCGAATCACCGGATTAAGTGAGTTCATGGACGCTTGGGGCACTAAGGCCATTTTTGTCCAGCGAATTTCCTTGCGAAAACGTTCGTCGCTGAACTTCATGACATCTTCGCCATTGAAGTAGACTTCCCCAGAAAACGTCTCTATATTACGCGGCAGGAGCCGCAGAATGGCTTTCACTAAAGAGGTCTTGCCGCAGCCCGATTCACCTACCACTGCCAGAGTCCGGCCGCGCTGGAGCTTAAAGCTGACTCCATCTACTGCTTGGACAGGCCCTTTCCTGGTGCGGAAGTGCAGCTTGAGGTTGCGAACATCTAGTACCACGTCGTTTTTCATATTATAACCCCCTCAAACGTGGGTTGAAGATCCGGTCGAGGGCAAAGCCAAGCATAGCAAAGCCTAACCCTGTTACAACCAGCAAGAACGCCGGTTCTAAGACCCAGTAATAATGTCCATTAAAGAGAGCTCCGCTTGTATAAGCGTCATTGAGGAGCTTACCCCAGGTCGGCAGCACAGGGTCACCCAGTCCCAACACAGCCAAAGTGGCCTCAAGGAACACGTAGTTCGGCACCTGAGCCACGAACTGTGGAATCAGAACGGGGATCACCTTAGGCACCATGTAGCGGAAAATGATCCGCGCATTGCTTGCCCCGTAGGCCCGGGCGGCATCAATATACCCCGATTCCTTCACCTGGAGGAACATTGACCGGTACGTCAAGATCCCTGATCCGAAGATGCTTAAGAGGATGACCACCCCTAAGATTGCCCAGATACTTCGTGAGTAGAAAAGACCGACCATAATCAAGATGGGTAGGAGGGGCAAGATCATCACAATCTCATTGATGCGGCGGATAATGTAATCCACCCAACCACCAAACCATACCGCGGCTGCCGCTAGGGTCATGGTGGTCAAAGATGAACCCACAGCCGCCAACAGACCGAAAGCGAGGGCCACCGGCGTGCCCCAGAGCAGGGCGACCATGATATCCCGACGGCGATGGTCTGTACCAGCTAGGCCATAGACCTGACCGTAGACAACTAAAGAGGCGTCGAGGGTTGATCCCTCTTCAAACACGAGTCCTTCTACCACAACTTGATACGTGCCCTTCATAACCTTGCTCGGGTCGTTCGGATCGGCGAAAAGTCCGATTTCTGGAAGGAGCCCACCGACTCGCCTGGAAACAGCATTGTCCTGGGAAATCCGGTACGATTCACTCTGCCGCACGGTCATATCGGTGAGGCGAATCTCGCGACCATCAGGCGTGATCCACTTCATGGAGACATTCGGCCGGGCTTTGTCAAACTTGGCCGTAAAGAACATGGAAATCTCACTGGGGAAAGCATCGTACTGGTAGTCGAAGGTAAAGACCACATCAGAGGTGGAAACCCCGCCTCCCAGGTCGACCACGGTCTTCAGACTCGGATCTTCGCTGGTCTTCAGGATGATGCTTTCCGGCAGCTTCTCGCGGCGGAACTTGTTGATCCAAGCCGGCCGCGCGTTGCGGGGTGTTTCCAGCCAGACGTTGTCGCCACCGCGCCACAACCGTACTGCCTCACTGTAAGGGATTGTAGCCAACGCGTAGATGGCTACGATAACCATGATTAAAATCACGCTTACGCCAGCAACGGCGCTGGGATAGCTTTTCAGTTCTCGTAAGATATTGGCAAACTTGGTCATGAGCGGCGTTCCCCTCCACCTAGTTTAACTCTCGGGTCAACTACAGCATAGATGATATCAAGGAGAAAGACGGTCAGGGCCAGCAGATATGCATAGATCACTACCGTCCCTACAATCACTGGCGTATCAAACAGGTTGATCGCCATTTGTGTCAAGCGGCCGATTCCCGGCCAGCCAAAAACTGTTTCCAAGACGATCGCACCTGTCCACAGGCTGATTAGGGTTAGAGCGAAGCTGGTGATGATCGTGGGAAGCGTTGGCCTGAGCACATAGCCCCGCTCGATTGCGCCCGAAGGAAGCCCTTTTGCTTTAGCCATATCGACATAATCTTCGCTGGAATAAATCAAGAAAAAAGTCCGCCAGTAGTATGAAGTGTAGAAAATCGAGCTGATTACAATTGCACCAACCGGGAGAATGAGGTGCCATACCACGCTCAATGCCCGCAGCCAGGGATTCTGGGGTGGCGGCGCATCAACCATCCCGCCAAACGGCAGCCAGCCAAGAAGGGCAGCAAAAATTAAAATCAGGAAAATGCCGTAGAACCATGCGGGCGCTGCAGACGTTGGAGCCAATGCCACTACGATCCGGTCCATCACAGTGCCGTAGCGGCGGGATAAGAATAGAGCGAAAAAGACGCTAGTAAAGAAAAGCAGTAATTGCCCCGTAGCCATCAACAGCAGGGTGGGTCCTAAGCGTTCGCCGAGGATGTTGCGCACCTGCCGCGATCCACTATCACTCAGCAGGTATTCGGCTGACCCTAAATCCAAAGTCAATCCATTCCACAGATACCTAAAGCTTCTGACCAGGAATGGCTGGTCAAGCCCAAGCCGCGCGATCTCAATGTCCACCAGCCGCTGCTCATACTCGCGCCGTTCCTGTAGGGACATGTCGCGCAGGGCCTCGTTGTTTGCCATCTGCAAACTGATCTGCTCCCGGACCGTGCCGATACGCATCTGGTCCACGTAGCCACCGCCGTTAGCGATCAGAATGGCTAGATAGACTCCGATAACTACTGTGACTATGAGAGTCACGCCCCGCACCAGCGTATAGCGGGCAATGCGCGCAAACGTTCCTGTGGTAGCACTCCTCGCAGGAACGGCACGCCCAGTGGTTGCTTGAAGTTTCGACACAACTACCCCTCCCAAATGGACCTGTAACAAACAAAGAACGGCGAACGGAGGGCGTGGACTCCACGCCCTCCGCAACCGTTGCTCTCAACTCATCGTATCCGGCAACAACTACGGCAGTGTTACGAAGGTATGGGAACCGAATGTTGCTCCTCCGACCAGAGTTGGGAGGACAATGACATCCAGAGTGTTGGAACCCACAGGCAAACTAGCTGTCTGTTCTGGGGTCAGAACGATCTGGAAGAGACCGTCCACAACACCTTCGCCTTGGCCGCTCAGGGCCACGTTACCAGCTGCATCAAGTACAAGGAACTTGACTTCGTTGATGTCCTCGATCCTGTAGGCTTCACCCTTGAAGGTGATCTCTACTTCAAAGACCGCCTCGCTGCCGGAGGAAACCCGTGCAGGACCGCTTACCTCAACTTCAGCTACCCGAGGCTCATCGTAGATCGCCCACTTGTCAGCAGGTTCGGAGTAATCTTCAAACCGCTTGAGGTGGACCATCTTCTCAACTGGGTAGGCCCGCTCGAGGTACATTGGGCCGTCGCCAATCCAGAAGTGTTCCTTCTCTTGATACCATTTCTTGGCGTTCGCATAGCGGCTGGCGATTTCTTCCTCGGTGATCCAGTCTTTCATGAACTCGGCATAGGGTACGTAGTTGGTTTCGATTGCATAGTCGAGCCACTTGTCAAGGATCGGCAGACTTGGACCAGACTGATAGCCGAGCCATTCAGCGTCTAGGGTATTAGCCTTGGAGGCGGTGAAGGCTAACTCGCCGTTGATTTCTGCCAGGATGCCGAGGGCCAAAGTATGCCACGGCTGCTTGCCGTAGTTGTACATTACGGCATAGAGGTCGCTGAGGTTCTGCTCTGCATCGAGGTACCACGCGTCAGAGTAGTACTCGTAGATGAACGGATCGACGGAGAGAATCTTCAGGCCTCTGAACGATGCCAACAGAGTCTGGAGACCTGCAACCGCTGCTGGGTCATAGATCGGGCTGGCTTCCATACCTTGGTCGAAGCTAATGATGAACGGAATGAGGACGTCAGCGATGCTGGCTGGGCTGCCATCATGCCACTTGGCGGTCTTCCACAGATCATCTCTGTAGTACATGACAGCCTTGCGCTCAGCGGTCACGCCCTCAGGCCACTTCTCAGCCACGGTGATCCAGCGCTGGTTTGCTGCATCCCACTCGGCCCAAGCGTCGCCAGGAACTTCGATCTTCTCAGCAAAGTTAAGCTCTACCCAGTCGGAGCCTGGGGACTTGGATACAGGCAGACCTTCTCTGACGGTCAGATCCATCCGCGCAATGCGGTGCGGTACATAGTTGCCGGTGAACGGGTCAGTGATAAACCCACGGTCGAATGTGGCCCGCATTGGCAGTTGGTCGAATGTCCAGTTGGAGCCGCCAACAGGGTTCCAAGGTTCTACAAGTACTTGCTGCTGACCAATAGTGACGACACCGCCAACTTCATTGCCTCTACGGATGGTGCTGGGCCACAAACCGGTACCAGCCACGCCGCCGGCAAGGTCAGAAGCGACAGCGATTTCTGTTCTGCGCGGAATGAAGGCAGTCTGGTCAACAACGAAAATACGTGGTGAATCTTCAAATGCAAGTTCTAGCGCCCGCTCATACAGCGCCTTGCGCTCTTCCATGGTGGAGAACTGTTTCCGATACAGCTTGTCGGAAATCTCGTCTAGTTCAGGAATAGGCTCCAGGGCCTGCCAGAGCGGTTGGGTCATGGTGCGGCGGGTGTACATCTGGTTGAAGATGTGCCCTTGGTCACGATAGACAACTGGGGCCAGCCAACCGCCTGTGTATACATGCCATTCACCATTCCACGGGTCGCCCATCATCCAGATCGGGGATGCTTCTGCACCAGTACGATAGTCAATGGAGGTGGTAAAGCCGACCTTTTCGAGCTGTTCTGCGAAGTAGTCGCCGAGAGCGGCCCGCTCATCTTCGCTTCTGGCCAGAACTTTGATCTCGATGGGCTTGCCATCGTAATGCCAAATTCCGTTGACCAGTTCGGCACCCATGGCGGTCATTTCTTCTTCGATGATCGCCCGAGCTGCCTCAAGGTTGTAAGCATATTTCAATTCGAGCTCACGAGCCTTTTCTACGACACGGGCATAGTCTACGAAGGAGCTGTTCAGGAGTGTGTACTTGGGAACAGCCAAGCCGCCGTATATCTCTTGGGCAATATAATCGCGGTCAATGAGCATATTTGTGGCTTCCCGAATTCTCCGGCTGCTGAGCGGATTCAGGCGGCCGTCGTTAAACTTGGGACCCACTGGATTGAAGGTAATCTCGGTATACGAACCGAACACTTGGAAGAAATCCAAGTTAGGGTCATTAACTACCGCGTTAAAGGCGGTGACATCAGAGGATGAGCTTGCCCAGATGTCAATATCTCCAGCCTGTAAGCGGGAAATCGCGGTGTTAACGGATGTCTCTTGTACGATGATGACCTCGTCGATCCACGTTGCTTTGCGATCGGTAGCCGCAAATGCACTGAACGACAGCGCAACAACCAAGACCAGCGACAGAACTACAACAAGCTTACGTGACATAATAATCCTTCACCTTCCTTTTGTAATGGTTTACCAAGCGTTACCCACGGTCAACGACAGAACTACGGCAAGACCACCTCCTAGGCGTTCCCCGTATGGAACTCGACAGGATACTACAGGTGTACGAACTTGATATGATATTTTCGCCCCCGCCTCCGAATTCCCTTCTGTAACCTGTCCGCGTTTGAAAAAAAACGCACATGATACCCCTGAAAAAGTCTCATATGATCCCGCAACAAGTATGGAGGAATTTCCAGCGCCGTCCTTGAACCTCAAGAAAAATCGTAGTTTTGGGAGGCTCGTATATGAAACATATTACTTCTACTTGGGAGCTCGAAACCCTCTTTTCCGGGGGAAGCTCTTCGCCTGCCTTTCGTGCTCACCTGGACAAACTGGCTGTAAACATTAACAAATTACAGACTGCAGTACAGGAAGTCCAGGGGAAAATTAACACAGAGGCGTGGGTGCAGCTTATTAGTGCTTTCCAAGACGTCAGCAGGCAGCTTCGCCAGGCTTCAGCGTTTATCAGCTGCCTGACAGCACAAGACGTAAAGGATGTGGAGGCCCAAAGGCTCAACGCTGAGGTGCAGAAGTTCAGGGCGGAGCTGAGCTCCATTATGGACTGCGCGGCCGAAGCGATGCTGAAGGTTGACCAAGCAGAATGGGAAACTATCATGACCCATCCCCGGCTTAAAGAAGTGGAGTTCGCCCTAAACGAACTGCGCAGCCAGGCTCAGGAGCGCATGCCTGCTGAACTTGAAGGCTTGGCTAATGCCCTGGCAGTGGACGGGTATCACGCCTGGGGGGAATTTTACAATAGTAAAATTGTGGGACGGATGACAATTCCCATCGAGCGAGAGGGCCGCATCGCAGAAATGTCAGTGGGGCAAGTGGCTAATCTGTTTGCCAGTCCTGACCGGAGCCTGAGGCAGCAGGCTTTTGAAAAGTATGAAGCTGCCTGGGCTGAAGTCTCCGAGCTGTGCGGCGCTGCCCTTAACCATCTAGCAGGCTTTCGGCTCAGTCTGTACAAGGCACGAGGGTGGGATTCAATCCTGCACGAACCCCTCATGATTAACCGGATGACTCAGGATACCTTGGAAGCAATGTGGACAGTCGTAGAGCAGAGGAAGTCGCGGCTTCTGGACTATCTCAAAGCGAAGTCATCCCTCTTGGGCCTAGAAGGCCTGGATTGGTTTGATGTAAGCGCGCCTGTTGGACAGAATCAGAAAACCTATACCTATGCAGAAGCAGCCCAGTTTGTGATTGACCAATTCGGCAAGTTCAGCACCGGCATGGCTGAGCTCGCGGAGCGAGCACTGCGGGAGCGCTGGGTTGAAGCCGAGGACCGCCCCGGCAAGCGCCCAGGAGCCTTTTGCACTACTTTTCCCGAGGCCAAGGAATCTAGGATTTTCATGACCTTTAGTGGATCGGCGGACAACATGTTTACCCTTGCCCATGAGCTGGGCCACGCCTATCACAGCAGTGTCCTCAAGGACGAGGCGCCTTTTAACCAGCGGTATGCTATGGGCGTGGCGGAGACCGCTTCCACATTTGCCGAGCAGGTTGTAGCTGATGCCGCCGTACGGGCAGCGCAAAGCCGTGAGGAGCGGCTCGCTCTCCTTAACAACAAGCTGGAACAAGCTGTGGCCATGTTTATGAATATCCATGCCCGCTTCATCTTTGAGACCAGGTTTTACGAACGGCGCCGGAAGGGCCTGGTGAGCGTAGAGGAGCTTAACCAGCTCATGGAGGATGCACAGCGGGAAGCCTACGTGCAGGGGCTAGAATCCTATCACCCCCATTTCTGGGCTTCAAAGCTGCACTTTTATATCACCGGAGTCCAGTTCTACAATTTCCCCTACACGTTCGGCTACCTGTTCAGCCAAGGGATCTACGCCCGGGCACTTGCCGAAGGCCCGCGCTTTGCCGAGGATTACAAACGGCTGCTGCAGGATACAGGCAGGATGACAGTGGAAGAACTGGCCCGGACCCATCTAGGTGAAGATTTGACCAAACCCGATTTCTGGGAGCGTGCGGTGGAGATCAGCCTGGCCGACGTGGATCAGTTCTTGGCCCTGGCTGGTAAACCAGAAGGGGAGGATGACTGATGGACAGCCTTTGGCTGGAGATTCACGACCAGGTCAAACAGATTCCTGTGATCGACACCCATGAGCACCTTCCCCATCATGATCGGTTCGATCCGGCGGATTCAGATATTCTGTTTGACTACCTCCTGCACTACATGAGCAGCGACCTGCGCTCGGCGGGCCTCAGTGTCGAAGAGCTCGAGCAGGCGCGCTCCAAACATCTTCCCCTTGACGAGCGGTGGGAGATTGTGGCGCCGTATTGGGAGTTCTGCCGCTGCACAGGCTACGGGAGAGCTTTGGATTTAGCGGTGCAGGGCATCTATGGTGTCGACGGTATCAGAAAAGAGACCATTGTTGAGCTTGGAACGCTGTACAAGCAGCGCAGGGCTGAGGGGCATATGCGCTTTGTCCTCAAAGACCTCTGCCGCATCGAGCTGAGCATCCTCGATTCTTGGGCCAGCCACGAGCCCTATGACCGGGAGCTGTTTCGCTATGCTTGGCAGCCAACCCCGTTTATCACTGCCTCTCAGGATAAACTGAGGCGCCTTGAGGAGCAGGGTGTTACAGTAAATAGCCTGGACGATTGGCTCCAGGCCTTTAGTGCGGCCCTTGAGGAGAATCTGAGGCGGGGGGTTGTGGCTCTAAAGAACGCCATGGCCTATGAGCGGACCCTCTATTATGAAAAGGTAGATTACGCATCGGCTAAGTCTCTGTTTGCCGACACTCTCACCGCGTGGCGCACCGCCTTGGAGAGAGGCAGTGATCCGATACTGCTGCCCAAGGCAGTACAGGATTTCCTCATGCACTACCTGCTCAAAGAAGCAGATGCCCGGGGCCTAGTGATGCAGGTCCACACGGGCATCTTGGAAGGCAGTGGCAATGTGCTGGCAAACGGGCGCCCAAGCCTCCTCAACAATCTCTTCTTGGACTATCCCAACGTGAAGTTTGACATGTTCCACATCAGCTATCCGTACTGCGGCGAAGCGGGCGCTTTGGGGAAGATGTTCCCCAATGTGTATCTGGATATGTGCTGGGCCCACATTATTTCTCCTGCAGCAGCTGCCGCCGCGCTGAGCGACTTCCTCGATGCGGTACCGTATAACAAGATCATGGGTTTTGGCGGCGACTATGGGTTTGTAGACGGCGTCTATGGGCACCTTGTGCTGGCGCGGGAGACTATCAGCCGCGTGCTTGCGGAGAAGGTCAGACTAGGCGTCTTCGGGGTGGACCAGGCTGTGAGAATCGCAGAACACCTGCTGTATAAGAATCCTAAAGTGCTATTTAGCCTTTAGCAGCCTCGGTAGGCGCGTTGATCGTGGTTGTAAGTTCAAACCTCGGCCTGCTGGCGAGCTGCAGCCGGAACATGGTGCATGTTTCTATTGACGAGGGCGGAAGCTCCACCCACTAGAAAGAGGGTTGTCCACAGCGGGGCAACGTACTGCCATCCCCAGAGACTGATGACTGCACCGGTAATGATGGTCATACAGGCGGAACCAAGATAGGAGGCAAAGTCGAGGTAGCCTGCCAGAGTGGAGGACTTTCCGGCCGCCCCGTATTTCATAGGTAGACTGGACAGTAAGAGGGCGTTGATACCGTTGACCACCAGCGAGCAGGAACCAACGGCCAGGCTAAACAGAAGGGTATTGCTGGACTGCAAGCAGTAGCGCACCCCCACTGAAAGGGCCGCGCCGCACAAGAACAATACTGTGATTCCCCAGCGTTCGTCGTTTCCGAAAAGCTTGTTCAAAAAACCCGAAATGACTACTCCGAGAAACCCCATCACCGGGATCATGAGTGCGTAAGCCGCTGCGGCTGTGATGTCCAATCCTTGGGAGTGCATAAGCATCGCCGGTGCCCAGAGGTTGATCCCTTCTTTTATCATGCCCTGCACCATGGTTGTCACGGCCAGGAGGGTGAGAGTTGGCAATCGAACAAAGGCGAGGGTTTCCCGCAGGTGCTGACTGAGGGATAGTGGCCGGCCCGACTGGGAACTCACACCCGCAAAGGCTGCCAACCCCACATCAGCGGGATCATTGCGTACTTGGCTGACCCAAAACAGTGCCTGCAGGGCCAGCATCGCCGCAGGAACCCAGAAAACCAGTTCAACTCTGCCGGACCACGCTAGAATCCGGCCGGAAAGCCACCATGAGGCCAGGTTGCCCAGGACAAATGAGGTTCCCAAAAAGGCAGAAACAGTGTGGCGCTCATGGGGTGCCGTCCATCGAGCAGCCGTCTTGACAATTGGACCCCAGCCTGTGGATTGGAAAATACCGTTGATACCCCAGAAGAGGACCATCCCCCACAGGGTTTTGCTGAAGCCAAACACTAGGTTGCAGGCGGCCGTCCCCAGCATGCCGAGGAACACGAATCTGCGTGCTGAGAGGCGGTCGCCAAGGGATCCGTTCACCAGCTGTCCCAAGGCGTAGATCCAGTAGAATGCACTGCTGATTAGGCCCAGGGCGGCAGTGCTGAAGCCAAACTTACCTTCCAGCACTGGGAGGGCAACGGCGAGGTTCATTCTTCCCACATAATAGGTGCAGTAGGTCAGCCACAGGGTTCCGATCACCCGGACCTGCCAGGTGCGGCGATGGTGCTCGGTCATGGAACGGACGACTCCTTCCTATGCTTCTTGTCGAGTAATCCCCTTGCTCTTCCAGCTCCCTTTGCGGTAATACACGGTAGTGATGAGAGCGCCTAGTGTCCAGGACACTAAGAGGGAAACAAAAACGGACTCAGGTCTTCCCGTTGGATAGAGCTCACTTCTTGTGAGGTAGGCGATACCATAGGCAGTCGGCACCCGCAGCCCCACTGTGGTAATGAGGGAAATCCACATTGGGGTCATGGTATCGCCCGCACCCCGCATTACCCCTGAGAGACATTGTGTGACTGCCATCGCCACGTATCCCACCGCCAAAATCCGCATCATGCGCATGCTTAAGCGCACAAGCTCCGGCGTATCTGTGAACACGTTCATTAGGTAGTGGCCGAACAGCAGGAGAAAAACGGTGATAGTCGCGGCTACACCTACCGCGATCTTTACACCATCTTTGGTACCTTGGTCCACCCGATCCATGCGGCGCGCGCCGATGTTCTGCCCAGCGAACGTAGTCATGGCACTTCCAAAAGAGAAGTTGGGCATCATGGCAAAGCCATCTACCCGCATGATCATGACATTGGCCGCGATCACCATTTCGCCAAAGCTGTTTGTGAGGGACTGCACGGCAATCATGGCCAGTGAGAAAATGGCCTGGGTGGCTCCTGAAGGCAGCCCGAGCTTAATCAAGGTGAGAGAATGGTCTTTGTTTAGTTTGAGCATAGGCCAGTCGAGGTCGAAGCTCTCGTTCATGGCGCGCAATCTGCGCAGACACAATAAAGCAGAAATGAACTGCGCAATCACCGTGGCTAAAGCCACACCTGGTACGCCCATATTAAACTGGGCGACAAAGACGATATCCAGCACAACATTGAGAAGTGTCGCCACCAACAGGTAAACCAGGGCCGAAAAAGAATCTCCCAGCCCCCGCAAAACACCAGAGAGAATGTTGTAATACGAAAAGCCGGCGCTGCCCAAGAAGAAAATGTTCAGATAGCCCGTACACCAGTCAATGATGGAGGGCGGCGTATTAAGGAGGATTAAGAGGGGCCTGCTGACTAAAGGACCGACCACCATGATGGTTATTGATGCGATGGCTGTTAGGGTAATGCAAGTACCGATGGTGCGCGAGAGGTTGCTGCGATCTTTCGCCCCGAAGTACTGGGATACCATGATCCCTGCGCCAACGGCAATACCCACAAACAGAACGAGGAGCAGGTGAAGGACAGGGCCTGCACTGCCCACTGCCGCCAGCGCATTGTCGCCGATGAAGCGGCCTACGACTATGGAATCAGCAGTGTTGTAGAACTGCTGTGCCACATTTCCGATCAGCATGGGGATAGAGAATTCCACAATCCGTTTCCACGGTTGGCCTTCGGTCATATCTCGTGGCGCGAAGAGTGATTTAGGTTTAGTGGTCACCATATTGTCCCTCCGTGCAAATATCCAGTTATTCGATCGTAGTCCCAATTAGCCCTGCTGTCAATACGTTTGCGGCCTGTACCTCGGATATTGTGTGCCCTTGGAGGCA
>JAAYMI010000194.1 GCA_012521465.1 Bacillota bacterium
CGCCTGTTTTTGCTATTAGGAAGGAGAACTGCCATGAAGTTTGATCCTATGAACTATCCGTATCCATCCAGGCGAGTGGTAAGTGTCGCAAACCGCGGCATGGTAGCCACCTCACAGGCCCTAGCAGCCCAAGCGGGCCTCGAGATACTGAAACTAGGCGGTAATGCAGTGGATGCGGCTGTTGCCACTGCAGCAGCCTTGACTGTAGTGGAGCCAACTTCCAACGGGTTGGGCGGCGATGCCTTTGCCATAGTAGCAATGGGCGATGAGCTGTACGGCCTGAATTCGAGCGGACCAGCACCTCGCCGCTTGACGGCCGAGACGGTGCGTGCCAAAGGGCATTCAGAGATGCCCAGCTTTGGCTGGTTTCCGGTAACGGTTCCAGGGGTGGTTGCGGGTTGGATCGCACTGTGGCGTGCTTTTGGCAGCCTTACCCTCAAGGAACTTCTCCGGCCGGCCATTGCGTACGCCGCTGAGGGGTATCCCCTTTCACCGACCTTGGCGGCAGGATGGAAGGCCGCGTTTCGCGTCTATTCCCGGCAGGGCAGTGAGTTTGCAGAATGGCTGCGTGTGTTTGCTCCGGAGGGACAGCCGCCTGAATGTGGAGAGATCTGGAAGTCGCCTGACCACGCGCGCACTCTCGAGCTGATTGCTGAAACGGAAGGGGAAGCGTTCTACCGCGGCGAGTTGGCGGAGAGGATCCATCGCTATGCTGAAGAAACGGATGGGTTCTTGCGGTACGAGGATCTGTCATCCTTTGAACCGGAATGGGTCGAGCCCCTTTCCGTGCGCTACCACGGCTTTGATGTCTGGGAACTGCCGCCAAACGGCCAGGGCTTGGTGGCTCTCATTGCCTTGGGCATCCTCGATGCGTGGGAGTTCAGCAGTAAAGAAGGCGTGGACACGTATCACAGGCAGATCGAGGCTCTCAAACTGGCCATGACGGCCGGAAAAGCAGTAATCACTGAACGACAGAGGATGCCGGTCGAGCCAGAAGAGCTGCTTGATCCGGCATACCTCGCCAGCCTTCGCGGCAGGATCCGCGACTATGCTCAAGAGCCAGAAGTAGTCATTCCCAAGGATCATGGTACTGTCTATCTCGCGACGGCTGATCGCTTTGGCAACATGGTGTCGTTCATTCAAAGCAATTACATGGGCTTCGGTTCAGGTCTTGTGGTGCCTGGTACCGGTATCGCGCTGCAGAATCGGGGAGCAGGATTCTCCCTTAACCCGCAAGATGCAAACTACCTTGAACCCGGCAAGCGAAGCTATCACACCATTATCCCAGGTTTCCTCACGCGAGACGGCAGGCCTGTGGGTCCTTTCGGCGTGATGGGTGGCTTTATGCAGCCGCAGGGGCATCTGCAGGTAGTGATGAATACTGTAGACTTCGGCCTCAATCCCCAAGCAGCCCTTGATGCACCCCGCTGGCAGTGGCTCGACGACAACAGCGTCGAACTGGAAGAAACGGTGCCTTCTCACATAAAAGCAGCGCTCGCAAGAAAAGGGCACAAGGTGACCATCCCGGTAAGCAGCGCAGGGTTCGGGCGGGGGCAGATTATCTGGCGAGACAGCCGGGGAGTTCTGATGGGCGGCACTGAACCCCGCTGCGACAGTGCTGCAGCGGTGTGGTAGGAGGTGTGATTCATGCATTTTTGGAAGTATCATGGGATCGGGAATGATTTTATTGTCGTGGAAGACTTTGCCGGAGACCTGCTGGACGAAGCCCCAGAACTAGCGCAGGCTGTATGTCACCGCCAGTTTGGGATCGGCGGGGATGGATTGGTGCTGATTACCTTTGACCAGGGTATTCACACTATGCGGATCTTTAACCCCGACGGGAGCGAAGCGGAGATGTGCGGGAACGCCATCCGCTGTGTGGCCGATCATCTCTTTGCCGCAGGCCGTGCTCATGGAACGACAGTGACGATCAACACAGTGAGCGGCCCGAAAGAAATCCACCGCGCGGGAAACCTGTACGCGGTGGACATGGGAGAGCCCCAGTTTACTGGGGCGGGTCTGCCGCAACTTGGCGGCGTCCAGCATGTGGAAGCGCAGGGCGGCTGTTGGGATATCTATCCAATATCAATGGGGAATCCTCACGGCGTGGTGTTTGTCAATAACTTAACCGAGATCGATCTTGCCCGCTTGGGACCGATTTTGGAGACACACCCCATCTGGCCTGCTCAGGCCAACATCGAGTTCGTAGAGGTGAAAGATGCTGGTTCCCTGCAGGTAAAGGTATGGGAGCGAGGTGCAGGCCCGACTTTGGCCTGCGGGACAGGTGCTTGCGCATCCGCGGTGTGGGCAGCAAAGCTCGGCAGGTCGGGTCGCAGTGTAAAAGTGCAGCTGCCCGGCGGGGACCTGGAAATTCGCTGGGAAACCGATAACCATGTATGGATGATCGGGCCAGCCGCTATGGTGTTTGAGGGGAACTACTACGGGAGGTGATGCGGTGTCAGTCTGGAGTATTGCCCTAATGGGCGTTGTTGTGGTGTTCGCCGTCCTGTGGGCTCTCACCGCTATCTTGACAGCGGTCGGCAGGTTTGCGGCACGGAGTGAGACAAATGGTGCTGAAGGCAGCGTTCTCAGGGACGATGCAGCTGTGATCGCAGCAGTGATGCGCCATCGGGGAGTTGTTGGTTCGCTGCGCATTAGGCGGATAAACTAGCGATTCTGTATTCCACAGAAAAGAGGGATTGGTGTGGCGAAGTACCGTGTGACAATCGAAGGCAGGACGTATGAAGTGACTGTAGAGGAGATTGACGGGGCAGAACAGCCAGCACGACCACGCACAGAAGAGCCTCAGGCGGTCGGCGCCAAAGCCGGCACAGCCGTTCCCGCACCCCTCGGCGGTGTCATCTTAAGCGTGAAGGTCAAGCCGGGGGACGCTGTAGAGCGGGGACAGGTGCTGCTCACACTAGAGGCCCTCAAGCTGGAAAATGAGATTACTGCGCCGGTAAGCGGCCGCCTCGTGGAGATCGTTTCCGAGGGCCAAACTGTGGAAGCTGGTCAGCCCCTAGCTGTAATAAGTTAGGGGGCGAAGACTATGGGAGAAGTATTGCAGGCCCTGTGGCAGAGTACCGGTTTGAGTGTCCTTACCTTTCCACAAGTAGTTATGCTGTCTGTGGCCTTGGTCCTATTTTACCTGGGCATCTACAAGAAATACGAGCCGCTGCTGCTGGTACCCATTGCCTTTGGGGTGTGGCTGGCTAACTTTCCAGCGACGGGCATCATGGGTGAGGATGGACTGTTAGGGATCTTGTATCAAGGGGTGAAGCTCGGGATCTATCCACCCTTGATTTTCCTTGGGATTGGAGCCATGACTGATTTTGGTCCGTTGATCGCCAATCCCCGCAGTTTGCTTCTGGGAGCCGCAGCCCAGTTGGGAATCTTTCTCACATTCCTTGGGGCGAAGTTCTTGGGCTTCAGCTTACAAGAAGGTGCCGCAATCGGGATTATCGGCGGAGCCGATGGCCCTACGGCGATTTATACTGCTTCCCGTCTTGCCCCACAGCTTTTGGCACCCATAGCCATTTCTGCCTACTCGTATATGGCCCTGGTGCCTCTCATTCAGCCGCCGATTATGCGCCTCTTGACCACCCAGGCTGAGCGCCGCATCAAGATGGCTCAGCTGAGGCCTGTGAGCAAAGTGGAGAGGCTGCTCTTTCCTTTGATCGTCACTCTGTTCGGTGGGTTGATTGTACCCAGTGCCCTCCCTCTCTTAGGCAGCTTGATGTTGGGGAACTTCCTGCGGGAGTCAGGGGTGACGGAGCGCTTAAGCAAAACTGCCCAAAATGAGCTGATCAACATTGTAACCATCTTTCTGGGTGTGACTGTGGGAGCCACAGCAAGCGCTGAAACCTTTCTCACGACCAGAACGATCATGATCTTGGTTTTGGGTGTTCTGGCATTTGCTTTAGGCACCGCGGCAGGTGTGCTTTTCGGCAGGCTTGAGATGCGCTTCTCTGGAGGCAAAACCAACCCCTTAATTGGTGCGGCGGGCGTATCAGCAGTTCCCATGGCCGCTCGTGTCGCACACAAAGTGGGCCAGGAGGAAGATCCAACCAACTTCCTGCTCATGCACGCCATGGGTCCAAATGTTGCTGGGATTATCGGTTCCGCAGTAGCGGCCGGTGTATTCTTATCTCTGCTGGGAGGATGATTTTGTGGCGCGACCTGTAGGCATTACCGAGACACTGCTGAGAGATGCACATCAATCGCTGCTTGCTACGCGGCTGAAGACAGCTGATATGCTGGAAATAACCGAATACCTGGATAGAGCAGGTTTTCACTCCTTGGAAGTGTGGGGAGGTGCCACTTTCGACGCCAGCCTGCGCTTTTTGGATGAGGACCCGTGGGAAAGATTGCGCACCCTACGCAAAATGCTGCCCAACTCCAAGCTGCAGATGCTCCTGCGCGGTCAGAACCTGGTGGGATACAGGCAGTATCCTGATGGCGTTGTGGAAGCGTTTGTGCAGAGATCTATCGCAAATGGAATTGACATTATCCGCATCTTCGATGCCTTAAACGACCCCCGCAACCTGGAGTGCGCCATCCGTGCCACCAAGAAAGCAGGCGGCCATGCTCAGGGGACAGTGGTCTACACGGTGAGCCCGGTCCACGACGTTGACGGTTATGTTGAGCTGGCCAAGACTCTGCGGGACATGGGTGCCGATTCCATCTGTATCAAAGACATGGCAGGGCTGATGATACCCAGTGCTGCCGTGGAACTCATCACACGCCTCAAGGCTGAGGTGGGCCTCCCCATCCAGCTGCACTGCCACTACACCAGCGGTATGGCATCGATGACTTACTATGCCGCGATTCAAGCGGGCGTTGATGTGGTTGACACCGCACTTTCCCCGCTGGCCATGGGTACCTCCCAACCACCTACTGAGTCACTGGTGGCTGCGCTAAGGAGTACAGAGAGAGAATCAGCGGTTGATCTGAGCGTCCTGAACAAAGCCGCAGAAGTGATGCGGCGCATCTTGGCAGATTACAAGGTACCAGCCCGTACTGTGGATACGCAGGTTCTGGTGAGCCAGATTCCTGGCGGAATGCTCTCTAATCTCCGTTCACAGCTAGAACAGCAGAAGTTGGGCCACAAATACCAGGAGGTTGTGGAGGAAGTACCGCGAGTTAGGCAGGACCTGGGTTACCCGCCGCTGGTCACACCGATGAGTCAGATTGTGGGCGTGCAGTCGCTGCTCAATGTGGTGACGGGAAAGCGCTATTCGGTGAAGTCAAAAGAACTAAAGGACTATGTCGCGGGTTGGTACGGAAGGTCGCCGGCACCCATTGCTCAGGAACTGATCGAAGCGGTGGAAGGTGTAAGGATCACGGACCGGCCGGCGGATCATCTCGAACCCATGCTGGAGAAGGCACGCCGGGAGATCGATCACTGTATTCGCCAAGAAGAAGACGTTCTAACGTATATCCTTTACCCGGAGGTTGCCCGCGGTTTCTTTGCTAAACGCGCCGCGCGCTCGTAACCAAATTTAACCTATATGCGGAAGGAGCTAGGTAACATGTATGTGTTAGCTCATCGAGGATACTCAGGAAAGGCACCTGAAAACACCATGGCTGCTTTTGAACTCGCGTTGGCTGCCGGAGCAGATGGTCTCGAATTGGACGTGCACATCACCAAAGATGGGGAAGTAGTGGTGATCCATGACCACACCCTAGAACGGACCACCAACGGCAGGGGAAGGGTAGAAGAGCTCACCTACAGCGAGTTGGCACAGTTTGATGCCGGCAGTTGGTTTGGCGAGGAGTTTAGAGGACAGCGCCTGCCCAAGCTCTCCGAGGTGTGTGAGCTTATCAGGGGTACGGACAAAATCTTCAATGTGGAACTCAAAACGGGTGTCGGCTTCCAAACCTTAACGGAAAAGGTAGCCGAGCTGATTGTTGCATACGATCTGGTGCCCAACACCATCATCTCGTCTTTCAATCATTATGCCCTTGCCTATGCCAAACAGGTTAACCCCAGCATTCGGACTGGAATTCTCTACTCAGCTGGACTGTATGAACCGTGGGAGTACGCCAAAGGGATTGGTGCTGATGCACTGCATCCTAATCATCACAGCGTGGTGCCTTTTATCGTGAAGGAAGCACAAAAGCACGGGCTCATGGTTAACCCATATACTGTTGATGAACCCCAGGATCTGCACCGGATGGTGGAAGCCGCTGTGGACAGCGTCATCACCAACCAGGTGTCCAGGGTGAAAGAACTGCTCGCAAAATGACAACAGGCTGCGGATCCGCAGCCTGTTGTCACGTCAACGTATTACATCAACACGGCAAGATCCGCATTGGCCACCGCTTTCACCAATTCTACGCAGGCCTGTACGTCGCGGATATCTACCATTTCGGATGCGGTATGGACATAGCGGCAGGGAACAGAAATGGTTCCAGCCAAGATGCCCTCGCGAGTTAGGTGGATCGCCCCTGCGTCGGTGCCTCCCCGTTCCAATACCTCAAACTGGTGGGGGATCTTGTTGTCCGCTGCAAGCTTGGTGAGAAACTCTTTCACCTTAGGATGAGTGATCATTGAGGAGTCCTTCACCTTGATGGCTGCTCCACCGCCTAGGGATACTGCCATGCGCGGCCCTTCGGGAACATCGCCTGTCAGCGTGACGTCAATGGCAATCCCGAGGTCTGGATTGATCGTAAAAGCAGAAGTCCGTGCTCCCCTGAGCCCGACCTCTTCTTGGGAAGAGAACACGAAGTATAGAGTATTGGGGGATTTTTCTAGCTGTTTGATGGCTTCCACTAAGACAGCACAGCCGATGCGGTCGTCCATGCTCTTGGCAATGAGGCGGTTGCCCAGATCGGCGAACTCGCGGTGGATGATGCCAAACTCACCGACTTTCACCATTTCCCTGGCACCTTCTTCGGATTCGGCGCCGATATCGATGTAGAGCTTATCCAGGGCCAGGTCTTTCAATTCGCCCTTTTCCCTGTATACGACGCCGATCAGGCCGCTGGCAAACCGGACACGGCTGCCCACCAGCGTTTCCACATGCAGCCCGCCCACATTGGTGAACCGCAGAAACCCCTTCTCATCAATATGGGTGACCACGATACCAATTTCATCGGCATGGGCTGAGAACATTATTTTCTTTCCTTCAGCAGAGCCCTGCTTCACCGCGATCAGGTTCCCCATGACATCTGTGGATACTTCATCTACATAGTCCTTGATCAGGTCAGCGATGATTTCCCGCACTGGACCTTCATATCCTGATGGGCCAAAGGCTTCAGTTAAGGTGCGAATGGTATCTTTCATTGATTGCCCTCCCTTTGTTGGAGTTCTTGGAGATAGGTCTTCACGAGCTTCAGTGCCGCTGCGAAATCCTTTTTACTCATTACTGAGGCAGCGCTGTGAATATAGCGGCAGGGCACGGCGATCACTGCCGCCTTTGCTCCTCCAGCTGTGAGCTGGATCTGTCCTGCATCAGTGCCGCCTGTATTTGTGCGCCGAATCTGATACGGAATAGCGCGCTTTTCAGCAAGCTCAATGAGTTCCCGTACTAGGTGCGGGTGCGGAATAACGGAGCGATCCATCACTGTGAGGGCTGGCCCGCGGCCCACGGTCGTGGCGTGCCGATGGGGATCCGTCCCCGGGACATCGGAAGCAGTTGTCCCTTCCAGAACCAGAGCCACATCAGGTTTAACCTGGTAAGCCGCCACACCGGCCCCCCGCAGACCAACTTCTTCCTGGACGGTAAACACGCCGTATAGTGGCAGGTTGTAATTGTCTTTCAGGATTTCTATGAGGATCGCGCACCCGACGCGGTCGTCGAGGGCCTTGGCTTTGATCTTGTCTTGCCCAAATTCTTCAAACTGCGTGGCGAAGTAGGCACAGTCGCCGAGATTGACCAGCTTTTCTGCCTCTTCTTGGCTCTTGGCACCAATATCGATCAGAAGTTCGTCTAGACTCAGGGGACGTTCCCTTTCCTCCGGCTTTTGGAGGTGAATGGGTTTGGAACCAATCACACCGGGAACTCTCTTTTCGCCAATTACCACGGTTTTGGCTACCAAGACTCGGGGGTCAACGCCGCCAATGGGACGGAAGCGCAGATAACCGTTCTTTTCGATTCCCATGATCATGAGGGCTACTTCGTCCATGTGAGCAGCCAGCATCACCTTGGGGCCGGGGGCACCGGGATTCTTCACCGCGATTAGGTTGCCTAGGGCATCGGTGCGCAGCTCATCGACATACTGTTCAATCTCGGAACGAATCAGATTGCGGACTTCGCCTTCCTGTCCGGGAGCACCGCAGGCTTCAGTGAGTTTTCTCAAAAGCACCTTAATCCCTCCACAAACTCGTAATCCAGTCCGGCGATGAACAGCGCCATCAGGCGGCCTGTGTGTTTGACGTCTTCGTAATCCAGCGTCTCAATGGGAGTGTGCATGTAGCGCAGCGGTATAGACAGGAGGATTGTGGGGATTCCTGCCTGGGTGACCTGCATGGCGTATGCGTCTGTTCCGCCAGGGTATGGCGATGGGTCAATGGAGTGGGGGATGCGCCATTCTTTTGCGGTTTCCACCATCCGTTTGTGGAGAGCGGGATGAACATGCGGCCCAAGCCCAATGCCGGGACCACCGCTCAGCTTGATTGTCTGCCATTCAGGCAGACCTGGCGAGTCGCCAAATCCCACGTCAACAGCAATGCCAAGATCCGGGACGATGCCGTATGTACTGGTGATGGCTCCCCGCAGTCCCACTTCTTCCTGGACTGTAGCGACTCCGTACACTTCGGCCGAATAATTGAGGCCGTCAAGAGCCTTGAAGCACTCAAGCACAGCTGCGACACCGGCGCGGTCGTCAAAAGCCTTACCTGCCAAGAAGCTGCCCTGAAGTGCCAATGCCGTCTGGTTGATGGTAACCAAATCGCCGACGGCAACCTTGTCCTTGACTGCTCCGTCGCTGTCAAAGCCTACATCGATAAACAGGTCTTCCAGTTTGACTGCCTGCTTTTGCTCGCCGGGTCGTTGGACATGAGGTGGTTTGGCGCCAATGACTCCCCTGAGGGTCGTACTACCATGCACGGTTACTTCTTGACCGAGCAGCACTCTTTGGTCGAAACCACCGATGGTGCTGAAGCGAAGGAAGCCTTCCTTCTCGATTTTGGTGATGATTAACCCGATTTCGTCCATGTGCGCAGCGAGCATGATGCGCGGAATTTTCTGGCCGGGCTGAGCCTGGCCGCGCTTGAGCATGATGAGGTTGCCTAAAGTATCACGGCGCAATTCATCTACCCAAGGGCATGCCAATTGAATCTGGGCGGCAATGTTGTCTTCATACCCTGAGACTCCCGAGTTTGAGGCTATCTCCTGGAACAACTGCTTGATCTCCATGGGCGTCCCTCCTTCTGCGTAATTAGCTCTAATATTTCTTGCGCCACAAAGGAAATCCCTTCCAACGAAGCGAAATACTAAGGATATTCTCAGTAGCGTTTGGCGGTGCGGTTAATGATATTCACCTGGGTCCTTGTGAGCTGTTCGCACTCATGAATGCTGGAGATCAGATCCGCGTGCTTTTTGGGATGCAGTTCAGCAAGGCTTTCCTCAAGGATACTCTGGTAATCCGCGAGGTGCCTGAGAATCCGCCAGATGATGTCTTGTGGTTCCAAGCTCCCACACCTTTCTTTCGTCAGTTGGTCAAATTATAACACATTCAAGGAGGTATTTGCTTGCTCTCTGAAAGGTCGATTATAGAGGTTTTATCAGCCGCACTCGCGACGGGCGGAGATTTTGCGGAGATCTTTGCGGAGGATACCTCGGCTACTTTCATCAGCATGATAAACGGCAAGGTGGAGGAAGGGGTATCAGGAAGGGATTATGGGGTGGGCATCCGGATCTTTCAAGGTACCCGCAGCGTTTACGCTTACACCAATGATCTATCCCTGGAAAACCTCAAACGGGTGGCCAAGGAGGCTGCCGCTGCCCTGCCTGGAAGCTCTCCTGTGGAAACACTAGTGCTGGAACGGTGTACTGTGCCTAATGCTCATGTGGTCAGAATCAAGCCGGACCAAGTTCCGCAACTCCGCAAGGTTGAGGTAATGCGGGAAGCTCATGCCGGCGCACTGAGCTGTGGACCACTCATCAGCCAGGTCACGGTGAACTACGTGGATCGGGATCAGAAGGTCCTAGTCGCAACCTCTGAAGGGCTCCTTACAGAGGATCGTCGGGTAAGAACCCGCCTCGCGGTACAGGCAGTGGCCACAAAGGGTGGGGAAAAACAGTCGGGTTTCTACGGTCCGGGACGACATATGGGCTTTGAGATGTTTGAGCTCATTGACCCTCGCAGGGCGGGAGAACGGGCAGGCAGAATCGCGGTAACCATGATAAACGCTGACTATGCTCCGAGCGGCCGCTATCCGGTGGTAATCCATAATGAGTTTGGCGGTGTGATTTTCCATGAGGCATGCGGACACGGTCTGGAAGCCACCAGCGTGGCAAAAGGAACCTCAGTGTTTGCCGGAAAGATCGGGCAGCAAGTAGCCAGTGAACTAGTTACAGCGATCGATGATGGGAGTATCCCCAACGCTTGGGGTTCCCAAAACATCGACGATGAGGGCACTCCCACCAGGCGGAACGTTCTGATTGAAAATGGCATCTTGAAAGGCTACATGGTCGATAAACTGAATGGACGACGGATGGGTATGGAGCCTACCGGCAATGCTCGCCGCCAATCATATCGATTTTCCCCAACGTCGCGCATGACAAATACCTTTATCGATGCCGGACGCTCAACGGTAGACGATATCATCCGCAGCACCGAGAAAGGTCTCTTTGCCAAGTCCATGGGCGGAGGGTCTGTGAATCCGGCCACCGGCGAGTTCAACTTCGCCGTGATGGAAGGTTATCTGATTGAGAACGGTGAGATTACAAAGCCCGTGCGCGGGGCCACCTTGATTGGACGGGGAAGCGAAATCCTGAAGAAGATCGACATGGTGGCCGATAATCTTGCGCGGGGTCAGGGGATGTGCGGCTCTATCAGCGGTTCTATTCCTGCAGATGTAGGCCAGCCCACGATTCGGGTTTCCGAGATCACCGTAGGCGGTCGGAAGGGGGATAACTAGAGAATGGATCTGAGAGAGTTTAAGGAGCTGGTCTTTGCTGCCGGTTGCGCAGCTGGCCTCGAAGATATGGAGATCTATGCTGTCCGCTCAAAAGAGCTAGAGGTGAGGGTGTTTCAGGCGGAAGTGGATGATTACAGCCTGACCAATGTCATTGGGGTCGGCTTCAGAGCACGCTATGCCGGTAGGGTTGGCTATGCATATACGGAAAGCATAGATCAAGCAGCGGTACAGTTCTTGGTGGATGCAGTAAAGGCCAATGCCGCCGTAATTGACAGCGATGACGAGATCGAGTTTTTCCCCGGTTCGCCAGCCTATCCAGAGGTGGAAACCTACAATCAGGAACTAGACCAAGTTGCGGCGCAGGCTTACATCCAGGGCGCGCTCGAGCTTGAGCGGGAGGCTCTTGCCGCGCACGATAAAGTGGACTTAGTGAACTGGGCGGTAACGGGATACTCTAGCGAAGAGGTGTTTATTGCTAATACCAAGGGTTTGGAGCAGGAATTCCGTCGCAATTTGGCCTACGCCTATGTATCGGCGGTGGTAAAAGATGGGGATCAGGTCAAGACAGGACACAGGTTTAGATGCGTGCCTGATTGGGACCAACTTCGTTTAGCTGAGCTGGCCCGGGAGGCGGCAGGGGAAGGGCTGTCGCTCCTCAACGCTCAGACTGTGCCTTCTGGCAGCTACCGCATCATCCTCCGCCGCGACGTGGCCAGGGACATTCTAGCGACTTTTTCTGGGGTCTTTTCTGCAGATGCGGTGCAGAAGGGTTTTTCGCTCTTAGGCGATAAGCTGGGTGATCAGATTGCCGCTGAGCCCGTGACCCTCGTAGATAACCCCCTTCTGCCCAAGGAGGGAGGTTCGCGGCCTTTTGACGGGGAAGGAGTTGCGGTGAAGCAGACCAACGTGATCTCCAGAGGTCAGCTTGTGAGTTTCCTGCACAACCTCAAGACTGCAAGGAAGGCAGGCGTGGAGACCACCGGAAATGCAAACCGCGCCTCATTTAAGTCGCCAGTGAGCATTGCGCCTACCAATTTCTACATCATGCCGGGGGGCTCTTCGTACGACGAGCTGGTGGCTAGACTTGAGGATGGTCTGATTATCATCAATGTACAGGGCCTGCATTCCGGTGCGAACCCAGTTTCGGGAGATTTTTCCCTAGGTGCCTACGGCTATCGAGTCGAAAATGGGAGGGTCACCGGCGCCGTTGATCAGATCACCATTTCTGGGAACTTCTTTTCCCTGCTGCAGGATGTGGAGGAGATCGGATCCGATCTGGAGTTTGGGATTCCCAGCAGCGGCAGCAACGTAGGCAGCCCGTCGCTGCTGATCCGCGCCTTAGCTGTGGCTGGCAAATAGGAGGCGTTCTATGCTGTTTTCAACCCGCACAGTCACGAATCTCGGACTCTTGACGGCAGTATCTATCGTCCTTACCCGTGTGTTTGGCATCGGTGTGCTCTTGGGAGGTGTTGTCTCCCTGCGGCTCACGTTTGGCGAACTGCCCATCATGCTGGCAGGTGTGCTGTTTGGACCGTGGGCCGGGGCAGTGGTGGGAGCCATGGCGGATCTGATCGGGTACATGATTAATCCTTTCGGCGGACCGTACTTTCCTGGCTTTACCCTCAGTGCTGCCCTGACCGGCTTCTTGGCTGGAGCGATGCTGGGGAAGCAGCGTGAGTACACCTGGCGCCAGGTGGGGTTGATGGTAGCGGTAAACGATCTCGTCACCAGTATTGCGCTGAATACTGTCTGGCTGGTTATGTTGTACCAGTTGGACGCCAGAGTGATTCTACCTGCTAGGTTTGGCGCGCGCCTGCTGACTCTTCCCATCTATAGTACCATCTTATTGCTGGTTGCACGTGCGTATCGCAGATCAGAACAGCGATAGCTAGGCGGCGGCGAGCTTTCTCCTGCCGCCGGCTTGCTTTTGGTGTTATAGTATGGTATTATGATTAACAGCACAAACACAGACAAGATATGGAGTGATACTTCCAATGGAAGTCGACCCGCCTGATTGGTGGAAACGCTTGCAGCTGCGGATCCTGAGCCGTTGGCCCATGGAACCCCGCAAGAAGATTAAGCGTCTGATGCTGTTGGGCGATGAGTATGCAGAACAAGGGGAGGACGAGCTGGCCGAGGAGTGTTATCGGCTGTCATTGGAGATCGCCGAGGAGGCTCGCGCCGTTCACCTGCGCAAAAAACTGGAACAGCGATTTCAACCTTAGTTAAAAGCTAAGGTTTTTTCACGTCCCGGAAAGTGTTTTTTTTCACAATTATACTTGATTTTATTTGTGAATCACGGTACAATCTAGGTAAAGGTTGGGTTTTGACTGTCCATGACCAAGCACAGGAGGATTAGATAAATGGGACAGACTGAGATCTCAGCTCGCCGTTTCCACTTGTTGTCCGATCCCATACGCCTAAAGATCATTCTGCTGTTGAGAGATGGGGAGATGTGTGTTGGCGAATTGGCTGAGGCTTTAGGACTAAACCAGCCTAAGGTCTCATACCATTTAAAGCTCATGTACAATGAGAACCTCCTGCAGAGACGCACCGAGGGAACCTGGAGCTACTATTCGCTCACCACAGATGTGCGGGAATGGGTCAAAAAAGAAGTTGATGATCTGCTGAGTGTGGAGCCCATCGCTTACACTAACTGAATGGTAGTGCAGGCAGCAGTCCAAAAGCTACGCGGCAAGCGTGGCTTTTTTCATGCAGGGATACAATGGGGGTGCGGCGAATACAGTGGGGCTGTAAGAAAGGGGTGCTGCTGTGAAAAACCTAACTCGTATTGCAGTGTTAACATCACTAACGGCTGTGGCAACCATGGTGGTAAACATCCCTCTTCCGCACGTCAAGGGCTACATTAACGTGGGAGACGGAGTCATCCTCTTCACGGGCCTTCTCCTCGGACCGGCGGCTGGCGCGGTGGCAGGCGGCGCAGGCTCAGTCTTGGCCGACCTTATCCTGGGTTATCCGCACTGGGCGGCGTGGACGCTTGTGATCAAAGGACTGGAAGGGTTGCTCGCCGGTCTGCTGGCAGAGCGTGCCCCGCTGGCTGTAACAGTCGGTGCAGGGACAATGGCTGCGGGCTACTTCATTGCGGGAACCATCATGTATGGCAGCATCGGGCCCGCACTGGCGCAGCTGCCCTTCGATTTGACGCAAGGAGCAGTGGGCGGTCTCGCCGCCTTAGCACTACTGAAGGTCTTGAGGAACTATCTTCAACGGTGATGGGGCCGGACATACACAAAACCGGCCCCTTCCTCATAAAATAACAGGCTAGGAAACTCGGGAGGTGGATCGATGTCCCTGCTGGCGATGGTGCTTTTCCACTGGCTGTTCCACGGAATAGGAGTGCTGGCCTCATACATTACGAACAGCAGCGTCTTTCCTCAGCCTCTGACTCCTGAGGAGGAGGCGGAGCTCTTGGCTCGAAAAATGGCAGGGGATGAAGCTGCTCGCAACATTCTCATTGAACGTAACTTGCGCTTAGTCGCCCACATTGTGAAGAAGTTTGACAATACGGGCGAGGACACGGAGGATCTGATCTCGATTGGGACTATCGGTCTGATTAAGGCCATCAATACCTTCGATCCAGCGAAGAACACTCGCCTGGCCACCTACGCCGCCCGGTGCATTGAAAATGATATTTCAATGCGGCAGCACCCTTAGGTGGGCTGTTCCGGCAGCTTTCCGCACAGCTGCCTGAACGAGACTCCCTCCAAGCCAGGAATGATCAAGTGAGCTTCGTGGAGCACATGCTCATCGCCCACACCAACAGCAAACATGCCGGCCCGCTTTGCAGCTTCAATGCCTGCTGCGGCATCTTCGAAAACGACGCACCGTGCTGGTGCGATTTTTAGTTTCTCGGCCGCGAGGGAGAAGACCTCAGGATCGGGCTTAGCTTTTGAGACGAGGGTGCCGTCTACGATAAAGTCGAAAAATCGGGTCAAATTCAGCCGATCCAAGATCAAATGGGCATTTTTGCTGGCAGAGCCTAGTGCGATTTTTGCTCCGGCAGCTTTCGCCTCTTGGAGGAACTCGAGGGCACCGGGGAGGATTTCCGATTCGTCCATCGCCGAGATGTACTCTACGTACCAGCGGTTCTTTTTGTCTGCCAGCTGTTCCATTTCGGCAGGTGTCTTGTGCATACCTCCCACTTCCAGCAGGATTTCCAATGAGCGCATGCGGCTTACACCTTTGAGGCGCTCGTTGTGGGTTTCGCTAAAGTCAAAGCCCAGTTCCGCTGCTAGACGCTTCCAGGCTTGGTAGTGGTATTTGGCTGTATCCACGATAACCCCATCGAGATCAAAGATTGCTAAAGCGATTTTCATGGCAAGCCTCCTTTCCACGCTATTATAACATGGATTTGGCGCTGCAAGCATAGATTGCCAATAGGGAAGGGAGGAGGATAACAGCTGGTCGGCATCTATGTGCGGGTAAGTACTGAAGATCAGGCTCGCCGCGGTTACAGCATTCCAGCTCAAATCAGGGAGTGCCGGGCACTGGCGGGTAAGAATCAGGCAATCATTTTCGCTGATGAGGGCCTGTCAGGGGACAGCCTCGATCGACCGGCTCTCACAGAGATGCGGCGACGGATTCGCGCTGGCGAGATCAAGGAGGTGATCTGCCTAGACCCGGACCGCCTCTCCCGCAGGCTCCTCAATCAGCTCTTGCTGACGGATGAGTTTGAGCGCTACGGCGTGGAACTGAGATTCGTGAATGGGGACTACAGCAAAACACCAGAAGGCACGCTGTTCTATGCACTGCGAGGAGCCATTTCGGAGTTCGAGAAGGCGAAAATTACGGAGCGAATGTGCAGGGGACGGCGGGAAAAGGCGAAACAAGGCAAGATCCTGCGAGATTTTCATGTCTACGGCTATGACTACGACCGAGAACGGGCGGCTCTGGTTGTTAACCAAGCCGAGGCTCAGGTGGTGAGGGACATATTTCGCTGGTTTCTTGACCCACCTAAAGACGCAGTGGGGCTCTCTGGGATCGCCCGGCTCTTGACGGAGCGGGGCATACCCACTAAGCGAGGTGCACCGAGGTGGCACCGCCAGGTGGTTCGCCAGATTCTGTCTAACCCTACCTATATCGGTCAGTTCTATCACAATAAGTGGTCCGTAACTCCCCAGGGCATCCGCCTGCGGCCTCGGGAAGAGTGGATTTTGGTGGCCTGTCCAGCTATCATCGACCATACCACTTTCGAAGCGGTTCAGACTCGACTTGAGAAGGGCCACGCTAGAGTGTCAGTGAAATTGAGATTTTGATGCAGCTTCGGGCCACAAAAAGGTCCCGAAATGATGTTATGCTCTACGACTCCATTGGTTCCGATCGGGAAGGCAATGAAATCAGTCTCATTGATATCCTCAGTACTGATGAAGATGATGTCCTTGACAGGGTGCAGCTCCGGGTAGACCAGGCCCAGCTGCGGGAGAAGTTTGCCTGCCTGTCAAAACGCGAGCGCCTAGTGTTGGAACTGCGCTACGGACTTGGCGATCGCGAACGACAAACGCAGCGGCAGATCAGCCGCTTGCTAGGAATTTCTCGCTCCTATGTGTCCCGCATTGAGAAGCGGGCCTTAAGTAAGCTGCAGGGTGAAATGTGCTGAATTTGCGAGTTCTCCTCCTGGGGAACTCTTCTTTTCTGCCCATACGGTTCGTGTTATAATGAAACAAGATCACAGCCGAGTGGGGTAGACTTATGCGACGATTTGTGCCCGATGAAGTGCTCCCCAGCGTTTTGGATATTGACCTGTCAAGCCTGAAGCGCCGCAAGATCAAAGGACTCTTGATTGACCTTGATAACACCCTAGTAGGTTGGGGAGAATCACACATGGAGCCAGGGTTTGCTGCTTGGATAAAGCAAGCTCGCGAGGCAGGATTTGAGGTGTGCTTGGTATCCAATGCGATGCCGGACCGCGTGGATGCTTTCGCCAGTGAGCTGGACATCCCCCGCGTGAGTAAAGCCATGAAACCGCTCCGCCGAGCCTTTTGCCGCGCGCTGCGAGTCCTCGGACTCGAGACACATGAGGCTGCGGTGATTGGGGATCAGCTGTTTACGGACGTGTACGGCGGAAACCGCCTCGGACTGTACACGATTTTGATTAATCCCTTAAGCACCAGGGAGCTGAGGACAACGCGCTTGGTGCGCCGCTTGGAGAGGCGGCTGTTCAGGACTATGATCAAGCGCGGTTTAGTGAGCCCCGCTGTTATGACAATTCGCGGGAGAAGGGGGCATAGCTAGATGGACAAGTACTGCAGAGGCTGCGGTGCCAGGCTACAGACAGAGGATCCTGGTGATTACGGTTACATTCCTTCCCACATGGTAGAAAAAGGTGACCTCATCTGCCAGCGCTGTTTTCGCATTATCCACTACAACAAGGACGAGCTGGGGCCAGTATTGGCTGATACGTCCTTGCAAGCCCTCAAGGACGCCACGCAATGGGCGGACCATGTGGGGCTGGTCGTAGACCTCTTGGACTTTGAAGCGGGCCTGCCCCCGACACTTCTGGATTACGCAGCCAGCAAACCGCTTGTGGTGCTTGCCAACAAACAGGACCTCTTGCCGAAGCAAACTTCTGCTGGCGAGATTGCGGTCTGGGCCGCTCGCAGGCTGGAGGAGTTGGGAGTGGAGGCTGAGGTCAAGGTGATCAGTGCGCTAAACGGTTTCGGGTTTCCGGAAGTGGCGCAGTGGATCGAGGAGCGCCGCCCAAAGCTGCTGATCGCTGGTGTCACCAATGTAGGCAAATCGCATGTCATCGCGCGCATCCTGGGAATGCGCTTAGGGCGCAAGCAGCGGCACCGCGTGATGCCCACAGTATCGGCCTACCCCGGCACCACCGTGTCGTGGTCGAGATGGCGGCTGAGCGACGGTATTTGGCTGGCTGATTCTCCTGGCTTTGTTCCCGATGGCAGACTTAGTGATATGCTCTGCCCAGACTGTGCCCGGGAACTCATTCCTAATCGCCGTCTCAGTTCCAGGCTGTATCCTATCTCGCCAGGAGAGATCATGCACGTCCCCGGCCGTGCTGCCGTACTCTGCCGCGGGACAAAAGGCAGTGGGCTGCTCATTGGCTACTGCGGTTCTGGGGTGAACTGGGAAAGATCTACCGAGCGCCATCTTCTGAAGTGGACTAGAGAATACGGCGGTCACTGTCCCGTCAAGGACTGGGAGGAGCACCGAGTTTCCCTGCCGCGCAACTATGATCTGACAGTGCACGGCCTCGGTTGGATATCGGCCCGCAAGACAGACTATGAGCTTACTGTGTACCTGCCAGCAGGGATCCGGTTTTCTGTACGTCCCTGTCTGATTGGGCCAAAAACCAAATAATCTGGAATAACACTGCTCCGACCCGTGCATACTCTGATTAACACAAGCTCAGGCACGGAGGGGCGGATATGCAGGGATATGTTTACAGAGCTGCAGTGGAGTACCAGTCAAGTTCTGAGATGTTGGAGACTATTCGGGCAGCGGTGCAGCGTTTGAAGGCGGAGAATCCTCAGCTGCGGAGCTGCCAGTTGGCCGATGTCGGTCTGAAGCGAGGCAAGCATGCCGTGAGTGTCACGCTGTTTTTCCGGCCCAACATCTCCTAGCACCCCTGTTTAGGGGTTTTTTCTTGTGAGGAGACAACCTTGGGGAGGAATTTTCCAGGCGGAGGGAGAAAGGGAACCGTTGATAGCCTTGGCAGAGGGGGAGTTATCATGAATAAGAGCATAGACGCGGTTTTGGGAAAGGTACGAGAAGCAGGAGCACAGGCACTGCTGGTCAACAGCCCCCCAAATAGACGTTACCTGACTGGTTTTTCAGGGTCTGCCGGGACGGTGTGGATCTCAGAAAAGCGCAGAGCGCTCCTCACAGATTTTCGGTATATTGAGCAAGCGAAGGGCCAGTGCCCAGGTTGGGAGATCATCCACATCGATGAGCTGGAGAAGTCCATCGCTGAACTGATTTCCCAAGAAGGCGTGGACGCCGTGGCCATTGAGGCCCAGCATGTCACTGTCAGCCAGCTGAACGCATGGCGGAAGGCGTTCTCTGCCGAGATTGTGGAAACCGAGGGGATTGTGGAAGCAGTTCGCATGGTGAAAACGCCTGATGAAGTCGAGAAGATCCGCAAGGCGGCATCCATTGCTGACCATGCCTTTGCCCAAGTGCTGCCGCAGCTGCGTCCGGGCATTACCGAACTGGAAGTGGCCATTGAACTTGAGTTTACGATGCGGAAAGCAGGGGCCAGTGGTGTTTCATTTCGACCAATAGTAGCGGCGGGGACAAGGTCGGCGCTTCCCCATGCCGAACCGGGCAGGAGAGTCTTTGCCCACGGTGACTTCGTGGTAATGGATTTCGGCTGCGTGGTGGACGGCTACTGTTCCGATATGACCAGGACGGTTGTGGTTGGAGAACCTACAGAGAAGCATCTCTTAATCTACGACTTAGTACTCCGGGCTCAGCTTGAAGGCCTCAAGGCTGTGAGGCCAGGCGTTACCGCAAAGTCGGTGGATAGCGTGGCTCGGGGCATTATCGAGGAAGGTGGCTACGGCCAATACTTCGGGCACAATCTAGGACATGGTGTTGGCCTTGAGATCCATGAAAGGCCGCGCCTATCTCCCAAAGACGAGACCGTCCTGGAGCCGGGTATGGTTGTAACGGTAGAACCAGGGATCTATTTGCCGGACTTTGGCGGTGTCAGAATTGAGGATCTGGTGCTGGTGACGGAGGATGGCTGCAGCGTCATATCGTCGACGTTTAAGGAACTCTACGTGGTTGAATAAAGCTTTAGTTGGGAGGCAAGTTAAGTATGATTTCAGTAAATGATCTGCGCACTGGGCTGACCATTGAATACGAGGGCGACATATATACGGTAGTGGAATTCCTCCACGTTAAGCCAGGCAAAGGCGCCGCATTTGTCCGGACTAAGCTGAAGAATATCCGCACAGGTTCGACTCAGGAAATCACGTTTAGGGCGGGCGAAAAGGTATCCCGCGCCCACATCGAGACACGGCAGATGCAGTATCTGTACAATACCGGGGACGAGTATTACTTCATGGATACAGAGACATATGACCAAATCACACTTGCCAAAGATGATTTGGGAGATGCGCCTAAGTACTTATTAGAAAACATGACCATTGGTATTCAGTTTTATCAGAATCAGGCAATCGGTGTCGACCTGCCTACTACTGTTAACCTTAAGGTTGTGCAGACCGAACCTGGGTTCAAGGGCGATACGGCCACCGGCGCCACGAAACCGGCTGTCCTCGAGACTGGAATCACAATTCAGGTGCCACTGTTTGTTGAGCAAGGTGATGTTTTGAAGGTCGACACCAGGACTGGGGAGTACCTCTCCCGGGCCTAACAACTCATGAGTAAGGAGGGCGCACGATGGAAACCATCAGGGAAAAGGTTGCCTATCTCAGGGGCATGTTGGATGCGGACCCCAAGCTTGGTGAAGAACGCATCAAGTTTGTGTTCGAGAAGATCTTGGCTCTCTTGGATGACATTTCCGATGAGCTGGATGCTGCCGCGGCGGCTCAATCTGAATTAGAGGACTACGTGGCAGAAATCGATCTGGATTTGGCTGCTCTGGAAGATGACTTCTATGCCGAGGAGCATCCCTCCCATGAGGAGGATGACATGGTGCGTATGGAGTGCCCTGAGTGCGGCGAACGCGTTGAATTTGAAGAAGGGTTTCTGTACGACGACGATGTGCGCATCACCTGTCCCGAGTGCGGTGCAACAGTCTATGACAGCACCGAGTTGGACGATGAAGATGAGTTTGACGCAGACCTGGACGAGCTAGGCGAGGACGACTAAGCTCGGCAGAGAATATTTGGTGAGCTGGCACCCAGCAGCGGGGGTCAGCTCTTTTTTTGTGCATGCCTCGTCCCAACCAGGCATAGGATGGAACAACCGGACGAAGGGAGCTCACCAATGTTCCACTTTCTTGCCCCCCGGCTCAAGCAGATCTTGGAAAGGGCCGCTTTGCCAAACCTAGAGGAAATTCGGCTGCGGATTACCCGACCTCTGGTGGTGAAGACCGGCGCAGGTTACCACTGTCTGGACGAAAGAGGGCGGACTGTGCCGCAGGCAGAGGCGTACCATGTCCTGCCCGAGGATGTGGCTGGCACTGTGCAGATCCTGACCAACAATTCGTGGTATGCCTGGGAAGAGGAGATCCGCCGGGGCTACTTAACCGTTCCTGGGGGTCATAGGGTGGGAATCTGTGGGCGGGCTGTGTTGGATGGGGAGAGGGTCAAAAGCGTCAGGAATGTTTCTTCCCTCAGCATCAGAATCGCGCAGGCAGTTCCTGGAGCTGCGGATAGCCTCATGAGTAGGGTTTGTCCTGGCGGAAGAGGTGGAGTCCTGTCGACGCTGATCATTTCTCCACCGGGATGCGGCAAGACGACTCTTCTGCGCGATCTTGCCCGCCAGATCTCCGGTGCTGGTTTTCAAGTAGTGATTATCGACGAACGGTCCGAAATTGCTGCCTGCTACCAAGGTATTCCGCAGCTGGACGTGGGCCCTCACACGGATGTGCTTGATGGATATCCCAAAACAGCTGGGGTAGCTGTTGCAGTGCGCGCTCTCTCGCCGCAGGTTGTGGTTACCGACGAAATCGGCCACCCCGATGATGGGTCTGCCCTCGCTGAACTGGCCCGCTCTGGGGTGAAAGTGCTGGCATCTTGTCATGGTGAGTCTCTAAATCAGGTGCGTGCCCGGCGCTGGGCGGCCGAGAGCTTAGGAGTCTTCCAGTTAGCCGTGGTTTTATCCGGGCGGAACGGTCCGGGGACCATTGAAAAAGTTCTAACTTTGACTTGAGATACATAGGATAAAGTGGACAGGGGTGAGAGGATATGCAGGCAGTTGGCGCTGTCCTCGTAGTGGCGGCTTGCGGCCTCATGGGACTGACGGTGGCATGCAGTTACACTGCCCAGGCGGAAAATGTCAAGGGACTCATTACTATGCTCCAGATCTTGGAAACTGAAATCAGCTATGCCAGATCTGCACTGCCCGAGGCACTTGCGCGGATCGGCAGCCAACAGCATGGCGCGGTGGGGAGCTTTCTCAGGACGGTTCACGCCTACCTGCTCAGCTGTCCAGGTGAACCATTCAGCAGTGCGTGGGAAGCAGGTC
>JAAYMI010000195.1 GCA_012521465.1 Bacillota bacterium
ACCAACTGCCTGGGATAAATCCTTCCCACGCTTTGGCCATTTCTTCCCTGCTAAAGAGGTCCTTGCGCATACGTCCATCACCTTCCAACACTTGATCGACACTGGCTGGAGAGCCCCGTGTCAAAACTTAGTTCTGTGGTAATTATATCTGAACGCATGCAATCGCGCTGTGACTCGAGTCACTTTTGTGGTTTTTTTACAGCAGCAAGTCTGTTAATTAACGAAAAGCCCATGCCTCGGAACTCAGGCGTGTGATGTAGTACTGTTCCCCGTCACCGCTGACCTCGAGTTCAACAGTGTATGCCCCCACTGGCCCCGTCGAAGCTGCGAGTTCGAATCGAACAGTGAAGGCCACCGCGTTTTCGCTCAGGACCTTCTCGTCTACCACGATCCACTCCGCAACCCACGGACTCGAAGTCCCAGTGACCCACATCATGGCTTCGTACTTACTGCGCGTTCTCTCCCGCAGCTCCGAAGAGAGCACGGCAAACTGCGCGGCGCCGTTTCTTGTCTGCACCCCCGCAGCCCATTTCTCAACCGCCTCCCAGTATGACTGCGGGGCAAACGCACGCTCAAGGAGCTCTACCTGCCGCTGGAGAGCCGCTACCTGAGGGTCAATCATCTCGGCTGCCTGCCCACAGTTTGCGGAGGAAACTACGACGGCGAAGACGAAGCATACGACTCCCACCCACTGTACTCGTTGCATTTGTCTACCTCACCTCTCATGTGATCCGCTGCGCTGAGGAGATGCGATGTGCGGCCTCTTTGAACATACGGAAGTACTCCAAAGACTGGTCAACAAAGGCACTCCCCCGCAAACATACGAAGTTGAACTCCCGCCTCACGTCAAATCCAGCGATATCGACTATCGCTAACTCACCCCCGTGGACGTCGTTTGCCGCCACAAGCTCGTACATGAAACTGATCCCAATGTTCCTCGCCACCAAGTGCTTGATGGCCGCCATATTTCCGATCTCAATGACTTTCTGGAAACTGCTGACAGAATAGTTGTACTGTCCGAGGATGTGTTCGAAGATCTCGCGCGTGCCTGAACCCTTCTCCCTCAGAACTAGAGGAAACTGCAAGATCTCGCGAAAGTCCACCGTTCGGCCCGCGAGGGAACAGTTTGGCGCGCAGATAGGCACGAACCTCTCCTCGCTGAAGACAAGGGCGTGGTATCTCGCTTTGTCAATCATGCCTTCGATCAGGGCAAAATCTAGTTCCCCGTTTCGGAGCCGTTCTAGCAGGATCTGGCTGTTGGCCACTTCCATGTGGACGTTGAGACTGGCATCATGCTCGAGAAGCTCCGCGATCACCTGCGGCATGAGGTATTCCCCGATGGAAAGTGTAGCTCCAAACACAATGTTTTTCCCCGTGCCACCGTTCTTCTGGAGAGTGCGGCGAAAGCGCTTGGCGTCAGCAGCCATCCGCTCCAGCATTTCTCGCAGCTGCTCCCCTGCCGGAGTGAGGACTACCCTCCGGTTTTCATAGACGACCAAGCGGCAGTTGTACATCCCCTCCAGATACTGAATGTGCTGCGTGACAGCAGGCTGGGAGAGGTGAAGGTGCTGCGCTGTTTTTGTATAGCTGCCAACCGCGCACAGCGTCAAGAAAGTCTGATGCCGGGAATCGATCACGGTTTATCCTCCATAATCTCGAATTATCTATAGATAACAAATAATAATTTCAGTTTATAGCACCGCCGTGATAGAATCAAGGCTGCAAGGAGGAATTGCTCATGGCGAAATTCGCAGCACTTATTCCCGGAGTCTCCGTCTGTGCAGCCGTAGTGGCCGCGGCCGTGCTGGCAAACAGCCTGCTGCCCATCGATCTAGTTGGCACCGCGCTGCTATCCCTGCTTCTGGGGATGCTTCTTAATCCACTCGTTTCTCGCTGGGAGTTCTGCAACCCTGGTATTAGCTGGACTTCCCGCTGGGTACTGCGGGGCGGGATCATCCTCACCGGCGTTACTCTGAGCCTAGCCCAAGTCCTGCAGGCGGGCAGATACGCCTTACTACTGATGGCCTTTACCCTTTCCACTGCCTTCGGGGTGGGATACATCTGCCGCAGGCTGCTCAAGATCGACTGGAAGCTTTCCAGTCTGCTTTCAGTGAGCACTGCGATCTGTGGTGGGACGGCAGTGGCCACAGTGGGGCCTGTGATCAAGGCGCAGGAGCGGGACATCGCCTACGCGCTCTCGGCCACTTTCATTTTTGATCTTATGACCGTGGTCGCTTTTCCTTGGTTCGGCACTCTATTGGGCCTCAGCGACACAAGTTTCGGCCTCTGGGTTGGGACCGCGGTGAACGACACCTCATCGGTCATCGCCGCCGGATATGCCTTTTCTGACCCTGCTGGAAGCCTGGCCACCATCGTCAAACTGACCCGCACCTTGTTCATCGTACCCATCGTGCTGGTCTTTGCCTGGATCCATGCCCGGAGAACGCCTGAAAACGGCGATCAAGCCCAATCCAGGGTGAGGATAGCTAAGATCTTTCCCTGGTTTGTGCTCGGGTTCCTTGCGGTTGTGGGGATCAGAAGCAGCGGTGTCCTTTCGGAAACGCAGGTCGGCACTACTGCCCATCTGGCGAAGCTGCTGTTGGCAGCAGCGCTGGGGGCGATCGGAATGAAAACAAGCTTCCGGGAAGTTGCCGGGGTTGGCGCCAAGCCCATGATTGCCGGCGTAGTGATCGACACTGCAGTGGTCATAGTCTCTTTATTCGCTCAGGCAGCGATTCTGAGTTTTGTAGGGTAACAGAAGGTCCTAGGGGAAGTGTTTGTCCGACAAAACACTTCCCTTTGCTCTTTCCCGGGAAAATCGGACCTCACCTAGCAGGTAAAGGCGGAAAAAAGGGGAATTGTTTCCTAAGCGATGGAGTTCTGTATGATCTTCTAGAAAATGCATAAGGAGGCCTAAAAGTGAAGCGGAACGCTGTTTTTGCACTTACCGTGCTGTTGGCGGTCGTACTTCTGGCGGTGTCTTGGGGGGGTGCTTCAGCCAGCACCCGGTACACCATCTTCGGGCAGGTGCTCGACGAATCGGGCCTGGGCCTGGCAGGAGTGACGCTCTTCATCGAGGGTGACACCGAGGCAGTTGTCACAACTGACGAAAATGGTGTGTGGACAGCTGAAGTGCGCGGCACAGTTACGGTCACTCCTGAGAAAGTGGATTTCGCTTTCTCCCCTCGGCAGTACACGTTTACGCCAGAGACGCAGCCTGGCGTACTCATGCGGGCCATTACCGGGAAAATCGTCGGCAGAGTTGTGATTCGGGGAGAGGTGCCAGATCGACCAATTACCGTCTGGGTATTACGCTCGCCGAGCAGCGACGAAGAATCACAAGTAGTTCAAACCGATGAAGCAGGCTTGTTTGTGATCCCCCTAGAGGGCTACTCTGACCTTGAGGCGCTTATTGTGAGCGTCGACAGCAACGAAAACTATACTGACGAGGAAATCGAGGAACTGGGTTTGACTTCTTGGTCGCATATCTATGGCGTTCCCGCAGAGCCTAGATTCCTACCTGACTTGGATCTCTACGCTTACGGGTTTGGCCTGCTGAAGCCAGAAGACGAAGAGGTCGTCACGTCCTTGCCGTACGAAGTCCAGATCAGCCCGTATGACAGAGATGTAGAGCCCTTCTATGAGATGTACTTCTGGGGTGCGGAGAATTCATGGCTCGGGTCCAGCAGCGAGCTGTTCTACGAGGAGTCCTTCACCTTTGACGGCAGCCTAGACACAGGGGCTGTTCTGAGTGAAGATGCGGAATGGTATGTTTCGGTCAATTTCGAACAGGATGAACTGCTCTTCAGCCTTGATGCCTTCGGCAACCTGGTCTATTTTGGTTCAGCACCAGAAGAGGACTAGGCAAAGCGGTTCTGCAGCATTGGGCAGACACGCCAGTCGCTGCGCATAAGAAGGCAGCTGCGGCAAACCGCGGCTGTGTGACCTGGGGGAAGTACTTCGCACAGCGAGCACTTCCCCTTTCCTCACTAGAGCAAGCCGGTGCGTGCTAGAACAAGTTGTTGAGGAAGTGCGCGATGATCCCACCCACGATAGAGTGCGAGCGGTGGGTAGCATAGCCAAAGACCAGACTTACCAGGAAGATGGGCACTGCCCCAGTAAGCGGAGTTCCCATGAAAAGCCATCCTGGTATGTGCAGGATCACAAACATGACCGATGAGATGATGTTAGCGGTCGCGAATGAATACCGAGTCTGCAGATTCCCCAGTACCGCTCCCCGCATGAGAAACTCCTCCAAGGTAGGGGCGACCATGAGAACAGAGACGAGCTGCCAGCTGAACTGAGTTGGCAGGATGGGTTCTCCCTGCCAATAGTTTGAGACGACTCCCATCAGCCCGAGCAGCAGCCCCAACCCACCACCCCAATAAAGCCCAGCGCGCCAGTTGGATAAACGGCAGACCTCGACAAGGCTGCGGCCCGACAGCCTCACCAGGCGCAGGGCGGGAAGGATCCACAGAACCAGCTTTGCGGCCGTCCAATAGCCGAAGCTTCCCCCGCTTGTAGCAGTCCAAGCAACACTTCGATCAAGATAGATTTTCAAGTACCAGGCGGCAATCCAGGCCAAGATGATTGCCACGAACGTCAGATAAGTAACGGCAACCAGCTGCGTGTCAGAGTGCTTTTCCCTCAAAAAGATGTCCCCCTTCAGGAGTCGCTTTGGAACCTACCCTAGAGCAATTCCCCTCTTCGGCGGCATTTCCTGTCCGCAGGTGGGCGGTTCCGTTCTGCGCCCAGAAAAAAAGTGCGCTCCCTCGCCGTAAGGAAACGCACCCGCGTGCGGCCTGCTACACGGCCTGCTCAACCTTGTCTGCCTGCTGCTTCTTCCAAAGCCGGTCGGCGGTGGGCTGCCAGTTCTCGGCCGCTTCCCGGCATTTCGCCGCCAGAACTTCCACAGGTTCATTGTCGCGGCGCTGCGTCGAATAAGCGCTGCTCGCCCTGACCATCGCAACGAGCTCCTCGGGATTGTCCAACATAGGACACGGCCGGAGCGGATTGCGGTTGAAAGGATGCCGCTGGCGGTACTGCATGAACAGCGGACTGCGGAGGGCATCTAAGAGAGTTGTCTCTCGAATATTCACATTGGAATAGTGGATAAAGGCACATGGTTCCACATCACCGTGGGCGTTAATGTGCAGGTAACGGCGCCCGCCAGCAATACAGCCGTTCACGTACTCTCCATCATTCCAGAAGTCCAGAATAAAGATATCCTTAGCAGCACGGTACTCCCGCACCTTTTCATACATCAGCTGCCGCTGCTCCGGCGTGGCAATGAGCTCGGGATCGGCGTTTCGCCCCAGGGGAATATACGTGAAGTACCAGCCAAAGAAGCAGCCTTTCTCGATCATGGCATCCACAAACTGCTCGGATGCCACTTCTGCGGTGTTGTGCCGGTGGTAGCAAGCGGAGAATCCGAAGGCCACTCCCGCCTCGCGCAGGAGGTCCATTGCCCTCACCACATGGGCATAACTGCCCTTCCCACGGCGGCAGTCATTGTCATCGGCAAACCCTTCTACGCTGATCGCGAGCATGACGTTACCAACTTCAGCCAGCTGCTGGGCTAGTTCGGGCGTCACTAAGGTGGCGTTAGTAAAAGCACAGAACATGCAATCTTGGTGCTTAGCCGCCAGCGTGACGATGTCACCGGCCCGCAGCAGAGGCTCGCCACCGGAATAGAGAAAGAAGTACACGCCCAGGTCTTTGCCCTGGGTAATAATGCTGTCCAACTCTTCGAGGGTCAGGCTCGCGCCTCGGTCGTATTCCTCGGCCCAGCACCCTTTGCAGCGGAGATTGCAGTCCGAGGTAGGATCCATTAGGATAGCCCAGGGAATATTGCACTGCAGCTGTTCCCCCAGCTCGTGTCCTCGGGGCACTCCTACTAAAGAGGCATTAACTAGAAAGTTCGCTACGAACTTCTCGATAACTCCCGGTGATAGCTGAGCAAATGCCCGCTCGATCAAACGGCGCCAGTTGTTCGCCGGATCGCTCCACACCGCTTCCGCCCGGTCGATGATGTCCCTGTGCTCAGGCACCTTGGCAAACGGCCGGAGGATACTCACTAGCCGCTTGACGTTTTCCCCTGGATTCCGCCCGATGTACCGCAAGCTCTCCCGCACAGCAGCAGTCTGCAAGC
>JAAYMI010000196.1 GCA_012521465.1 Bacillota bacterium
CGGGCTCGCCTACCAGAACGGCAATGTCACTCAGTACCACTGTCTTGCCTTCCACCCAAGCCTCTGCCTGAAGCTCAATCACAGCTTTAGACTCGGCACCTACTTGTGCAGGAATGAGGAGAATACACAGGCAAATCGCCGTTAGCAGTCTAAACATCAGCATTACCTGCGGAGATTGTTGGCAGTCTGCAGCATATCATCTGCAGCCTGAATCGCTTTAGAGTTAGTTTCGTATGCCCGCTGGGCTACGATCATGTTCACCATTTCCTCAACTACCTGCACGTTAGACATTTCCAGCCAGCCTTGGGCAAGTTTGCCAAAGCCATCTAGTCCCGGGGTGCCAATCATCGGCGACCCGCTGGCTGCCGTAGCGGCAAAGAGGTTGCCGCCTTCGCTTTTCAGGCCCGCAGGGTTGACGAACCGCACCAGCTCAATTTGCCCGATGGTCTCCGGCTCGCTCGCGCCTGGGCGCATGACGGATACGGTCCCGTCTGAACCTACGCTGAAATCGATGGCATCAATGGGCACGATAATCTCCGGCTCCAGGGGGAATCCGTCCGATGTCGTGAGACGTCCGTCGCTGTCCATCTTAAAGGCACCATCCCGGGTATAGCGAATACCCCCATCGGGCAAAAGGATCTGGAAAAACCCATCGCCCTCGATAACGATATCCATGGGGTTGTCTGTCTGTTGAAATGTACCTTGGGAAAAGATCCGCTGGGTGGCCACATGACGCACGCCGTGACCGATTTGGATGCCTGTGGGGACTTGCGCACCCGCGGTCGTTGGAGTACCAGCGTAGCGCACCGTCTGGTAGAGCAAGTCTTGGAAATCAACGCGGCTTTTCTTGAAACCAGTGGTATTGACGTTGGCGAGATTGTTGGAAATAGTGTCAATTTTGAACTGCTGCGCAGTCATTCCCGATGCGGCAGTCCACAGTGAACGCATCATAAAAAACCCTCCCTGTGTTGAGCTAACACAAAGGCAGGGGGAACACGGCTATCTCCGTCGTTCGACAGCCGCAGAGGGCTTCTGTTCACCAGTCCGGCCCTATATCCCCTGTTTGTGTTTAGATTTCATTGACAGCCTTACCGAGCGTCTCATCGTAAGCCTGTACTACCTTGGCATTGGCCTCATAGGCCCGCTGCACGCTGATGAGGTTCACCATTTCTCGGATGACATTCACATTGGCCATCTCCACGGCACCCTGCACCACTGTTGTATCCCGATAGCGGAAAGGCGGCCCTGCCTCTGGAGTCGCTTCATAGAGATTTGCTCCACGGCGCAGTAGTCCATCACGGTCTGTAAACTCCACCACCAGCAGCTTGTCCACGAAGCGGCCATCCACCAGGACCTGCCCCGTGCCGTCGATCACGACGTCTGTGCCGTTAATCAAGATCGGCCCCCGTTCACCCCGCACGCGGTGACCGTCAAGAGTAACAAGCCACCCGGAAGCATTTGTGGTAAAACGGCCATCACGAGTATAGCGGGGCCCCTCAGGTGTCTCCACGGCAAAGAACCCAGGACCGACAAGAGCGGCATCGAGGGGGTTGCCAGTGCTTCTGAGCGCTCCAGGCAGAAATGACGAACGATCACCGTTCACTGCCGCTCCTGTGCCGAGGCGGCCAATAGGTACGCTGGTACCGTTATGTACGCGAGAAATGAGCATTTCGGGAAACGCGTAGATATGCGGCGCTTGGCGCTGAAATCCCGCGGTATCCACGTTGGCTAAATTGTTGCTGAGCATATCCATTCTAGCTGTCTGCACCAGCATTCCCGACGCGGCAGTGTACAGTCCTCTGAGCATCGCCCCACCTCCTTCCCTACGCCCTTACTAATAGTATCGGTTTATCTGTTCGGGGCTTGAGAGAAAAACAGCAAAAAACTAGCGGCTGAGGACCCGCAGCGAAGTGAGAGCAGAGCGCTTCGTGAGATCATCAAGGCGTTCCAGTACTTCCCCCGTTCCCCGGGCCACACAGGTGAGAGGATCCTCTGCCAAATGCACAGGCACGCGCGTCTCTTCCTGAATCAGCTGCACCATGCCATCCAAGAGAGCTCCGCCGCCGGTGAGCATCATACCATTGTTGACGATGTCCGCAGCTAATTCTGGCGGGGTAATCTCTAAGACGCGCTTGATTCCGTCGACAATTGTGCGAATCGGTTCTTCCAGAGAGGTATAAATATCATTGGACGAAAGAACAATCGTCGCCGGTAAGCCCGAAACCAGATCTCGACCCCGCACCTGCATAGTCTTGTCCACCCCAGGCAGGGCAGTACCGATGTTAATCTTAATGTCCTCGGCGGTGCGATCGCCGATGGCCAGATTGTGGACGCGGCGAATATAGCGCACGATTGCTTCCTCAAAATCGGCGCCTCCTACCCGCAGTGATTCCGAAACTACTTCGCCGCCCAGCGAAATCACGGCGATATCCGTTGTACCGCCACCGATATCCACGACCATACTGCCGTGGGGGGCAGCGATATCTAAACCGCACCCGATGGCTGCGGCAATCGGTTCAGAGATGAGGTAAACGTCTTTGGCACCAGATTGAACTGCCGCCTCCAACACAGCGCGTTTCTCGACGCTGGTCACTCCCGACGGAACACAGATCACAACTCGCGGCCGGAATAAGCGGTTCCGGCCGATCGCCTTGCGAATAAACAGCTTCAGGATTTCTTCCGTGATCTGATAATCCGCGATGACACCTTCACTAAGGGGCCGAATTGCTCTAATATTGCCCGGAGTGCGTCCAATCATCTCCCGGGCTTCCGTTCCAATAGCACACACTTTTTGGGTATCTATATCCATGGCCACAACGGTTGGTTCGCTGATCACAACACCTTTACCGCGCACATAGACCAAAATATTAGCGGTACCAAGGTCAATTCCGATATCAAGTCCAAACATGCGACTGCCCCCTTCGACGAATCATTTTACATGTGTTCGACAAAGCCGGGGCAATTCCTGTCCAAATGCCGTTGAATCTTATGATGCTTGCGAACTCTTGCTGTATTTCTGCCTAGTTGCCTCGCCGCCGCGAATGTGCCGCTCAGACTTGTTGAGCTCCAGCACCTCCTTAACCTGCCGGGATAGTTCTTTATTGATGCGGGGCAGCCTTTCGGTAACATCCTTGTGAATGGTGCTCTTGCTCACCCCAAACACAGAAGCCGCCTGCCGGACGGTCGCATTGGTTTTCAAAATGTATTGGCTGACATCCACCACCCGCTTGCGGATATAGTCCCTCATCTTCGCTCCCCCTAGCAGCTTTTTGTACATTTATATGCCAGGGATAGGCGATTATGCTTCGGATCAGCGGAGAAACGCCATGGGATTTACAGGCTTCCCGTTGTGGGAAAGGCTGAAAAACAGACTGCCGTTGGCCGCCCGCCCGATGGTTTGATTCTGGCTGACCTCTTGGCCGGGGGAGACAGTGAGAGCTTCAACGGAGCGGTAAATGCTCTGCCAGCCGCCTCCGTGATCGATCACCAGTTCTGTTTGGAAACTGTCTGACCCCACTGATACGACCCGGCCCGGGAGAACGGTGCGCACCAGCTCATCCGTGACAGCCAGCTCAATTCCGGAATTGAACCGCCAGTCATTGTACACCGGATGGCGATACCAGCCGAAAGGCGTGCTGATTTCGCCCTTCGCCGGCCAGATCAAATATTCGAATGAGACTGTCTCTGCCACCTCCGGTTGAGACAGGGGCTCTGTGGGACTGGGCCTTTCGGGCCCGGGAGGCTCCACCGCCACCGCGATGACAGGTTCTTCCAAGACCCACGGGTAAGACTCTTGCAGGACCTGGTGAACCTGCTCCCGAATGGCTGCTGCCAGTGCTTCTTCCTGGAAGAGCTGTGCTGTCGTGGGCGGCGTCTCGGGCATCGGGGGCAGGCGGAAATATGTACCCGCGGAAATCCCCAGGATGAGCGCGACCACTGCCACTACCACGATCCGCGGCACGCCGCTGCGGGCAACTCTTCGCCACCACTGACCAAAACCGGCCTTTAACTGCTGTATATGCCGCATACTATCACCACCTTGGGGATAGTATGCACCCAAATATTGCCTAATATGCGCACAAAAAACGGGCCCCGAACAAGGACCCCTCCCTTTTGCATTCGTGCGCCTATTTCCTGTTATTACCGCCCGCAGCCTTCAAGCGGGCAAGCGCCCTGCGCAGCGCCGCCTCAGCTCGGGCAAAGTCCACTGCCTCGCTGCGTTCCCTCAGCCGCTGCTCCGCTCTGGCCTTGGCTGCTTTGGCCCGCTCTACGTCAATCTCGTAAGAGAGCTCAGCGGAATTACCCATCACCGTCAACGCATTACCGTGCATCTCAGCAAAGCCGCCGCCCAGGGCAAGAAACTCCCGCTCGCCCTGGCGTGAGCCGAACTCCACCACACCGATCTCCAGTACCGCTGCCAAGGGAGCGTGGTTGGCCAAGATGCCGAACTCACCATCCGTACCTGGTAGAGAAACGTACTCCACTTCCTGCTGCACCACAGTGCGCTCTGGTGTCACTACCTCGAACCGGAATGCCGCCATTAGGCACTCTCCTTTGCAAGGGCCTCAGCCCTTTTCACTGCCTCGTCTATGGTGCCAACCATGTAGAAAGCGTTCTCCGGCAAGTGATCGTGCTTGCCTTCGAGGATCTCTTTGAAGCCGCGTACAGTCTCCTTCACAGGCACGTACCGTCCCGGCTGCCCAGTGAAAGCCTCAGCCACAAACATGGGCTGGGACAGGAACCGCTCTATCCGGCGGGCTCTGGCGACGATAATCTTGTCGTCTTCACTCAATTCATCCATACCCAGGATCGCGATAATATCCTGCAGCTCCCGGTAGCGCTGCAGTACCTGCTGAACGCCCCGCGCCACGCTGTAATGCTCTTTACCCACAATGTCCGGAGCGAGGATGCGCGACGTGGAAGCCAGAGGATCCACGGCAGGATAGATACCCATCTCAGCAATCCGCCGCTCCAAGTTAGTGGTGGCATCCAAATGGGCGAATGTGGTCGCCGGCGCCGGATCGGTATAGTCGTCCGCCGGAACGTAGATGGCCTGGATCGATGTAATAGAACCGTATTTCGTGGTGGTGATCCGCTCCTGCAGTTGGCCCATTTCCGTCGCCAGCGTGGGCTGGTAGCCCGCAGCAGAAGGCATGCGCCCCAACAGGGCCGACACTTCGGAACCGGCCTGGGTGAAGCGGAAGATGTTGTCGATAAACAGGAGAACGTCCTGACGCATCACGTCCCGGAAGTACTCGGCAATGGTCAGACCAGTAAGGCCAACCCTCAGGCGCGCTCCCGGCGGCTCGTTCATCTGGCCAAAGACCATAGCTGTCTTGTCTATAACACCTGATGCTTTCATCTCGGTGTACAGTTCGTTGCCTTCCCGAGTACGCTCGCCTACCCCGGCAAAAACGGAGAAACCGCCATGTTCGTGGGCAATGTTGCGGATGAGCTCCATGATCAAGACTGTTTTGCCCACACCTGCGCCTCCAAAGAGGCCGACTTTGCCTCCCCGGGCATATGGAGCCAGGAGGTCAACCACCTTAATACCGGTTTCCAGCATTGTGGTGGCCGGTTCCACTTCATCTACCTTAGGAGCTGGGCGGTGAATCGACCAACGCTCTGCTGCCTCAACGGGACCAGCTTCGTCAATTGGCTCTCCCAGCACGTTCATGACGCGGCCGAGTGTACCTGGCCCGACTGGCACGGAAATGGGAGCACCCAAGTCCACCGCTGCCATGCCGCGCTGCAGTCCATCTGTGGATGCCATCGCTACGCAGCGCACTACATTATTCCCGAGATGCTGTGCAGCTTCAAGTGTGAGGCTGATTGGGCCGCCCTGGCCTTCTGTATCAATCTTGATGGCGTTCAGCAAGTCGGGCAGCTTGCCTGGTGCGAATTCCACATCCACTACTGGTCCGATGACTTGCACAACTCGACCTATATTACCGCTCATTTATATCCCCCTTACCTTACGCGTTCCAAGGCATCTGCACCGCCTACGATTTCCGCAATCTCCTTCGTAATGGCAGCCTGGCGTGCCCGGTTAAAGGACAGCGTCAGTTCTTTAATGAGTTCACCAGCGTTGTCGCTGGCATTGCGCATGGCGGTCATGCGGGCCCCAAACTCGCTGGCCTTCGCTTCCATCAAAGACTGGAAGATGGCCGCGTCAATCAAGAGGGGCACAACCACGTCAATAACCTGGGATAGACTGGGCTCATAGAAATACACCGGATCGAACGCGGCCTGGGTTTCCTGCTCCCCGCCGGTATAGGCATCCCCAATTGGCAGGATTGGACGCAGCTCTACTCGATGCGTAACTGTGTTTATAAACCTGGTATAGAGTATGCTGGCCTTGTCAAACAGATCGTGCACATAGAAATCATAGATCATCTGCCCAATCTGATGGGCCTGCCCAGTCGTGATGTTATCACCGAGGTTGACAAACTCACCGAGAGTATCCCGATTGCGGCGGCGGAAATAGTCTCTTGCCTTGCGCCCCACCACGACCAGCATCGTTTTGGGATGCTGCGCGGTAAACTCTGAAGCCCTGCGCAAAATGTTAGCATTGTACCCACCGGCTAGACCCCGTTCCGATGTGACTACCACCAAGCAGTGCCTATCCCCCTGCCGCGAGCGGGCAATGGGTGGCAGTTCCTCTCCAACCCGCTCTGCCGCAGCCAAGGCTCTAGATAATGACTGCTGCAGGCGGGCGAAGTATGGGCGGGTTGCTTCGGCGCTCTTTTGAGCCTGCCGCAGCTTGGAAGCGGCCACCATTTCCATGGCCTTGGTGATCTGCTGAATGCTGCGGATGGTGTTCATCCGCCGCTTAATGTCGCGGCCTGTTTGCGCCACTTCGCCCCCCCCTAACTCATGAAGCTTTGCTTGAATGTTTTGATCGCTGTCTCTAAGCCAGCCTTTATCTCGTCTGTGATCTCCTTCTGCTCAGCGATGGCCACCAGAATATGGGGCTGCTCGCGGTGCATGTAGGCCAAAAGCTCCCGCTCAAAGCGCACCACGTCTTCCACCGCTATGCTGTCTAGGTGCCCGTTGACAGCGGTATACAGGGACACAACCTGCTCAGGCACTGACATGGGCTTGTACTGCTCCTGCTTGAGGATCTCGTAAATCCGCTCGCCCCGCGCCAGCCGGGTTTGGGTGACTCGGTCTAGATCAGAGCCGAATTGGGCGAATGCCAGCAGTTCCCGGTACTGCGACAAATCAAGGCGCAGCGTGCCTGCGACTTGGCGCATGGCCCTCACCTGCGCGGCTCCACCTACACGGGATACGGATCTGCCAACACTCACCGCCGGCCTGATGCCAGCATAGAACAGGTCCGGCTCAAGGTAGATCTGCCCGTCAGTAATAGAGATGACGTTGGTGGGAATGTAAGCAGAAATGTCCCCTGCCTGCGTTTCAATGATGGGCAGCGCGGTCATGGACCCTCCACCCAACTCGTCGCTCAACTTGGCAGCCCGCTCCAAGAGGCGGGAGTGGATGTAAAAGACGTCCCCTGGGAAGGCTTCGCGGCCCGGCGGACGCCTCAAAAGCAGTGACATCTCCCGGTAAGCCGCAGCGTGCTTGGACAGATCGTCATAGATCACCAGCACGTCTTTGCCCTTGTACATAAACTCTTCGCCCATGGCAGCACCCGCATAGGGTGCAATGTACAGCAGCGGCGCTGGTTCACTGGCAGTAGCAGAAACCACAATCGTGTAGTCCATAGCGCCGTGCTTCTGAAGCGTAGCAACTACGCCAGCCACCGTTGAGGCCTTCTGGCCGATCGCCACATAGATGCAGATCACATTTTGATCATGCTGATTTAGGATGGTATCGACGGCAATAGCAGTCTTCCCCGTCTGCCTGTCACCGATAATCAACTCGCGCTGGCCGCGACCAATCGGGATCATGGAGTCAATCGCTTTGAGACCTGTCTGCAGAGGCTGATGCACGCCGCGCCGGTCCACTACTCCTGGCGCCCTAGATTCGATGGGGCGGTAGGCATTAGCCTTAATCGGACCTTTCCCGTCGATAGGCTGGCCAAGGGGATTCACCACCCGGCCAACTAGTTCTTCTCCCACAGGCACCTGCACAATGCGGCCGGTCCGCCTTACTGCATCGCCTTCTTTGATGTGTTCATATGGACCTAAAATAACGGCGCCGATGTTATCTTCCTCGAGATTGAGCACCATCCCATAGGTCTCTCCGGGAAACTCCAACAGTTCGCCGGCCATTGCCTGCTCTAACCCGTAGACGCGGGCGATGCCGTCACCAACTGTCAGGACCGTGCCTTCCGACTCAACCTGCAACTCCGCATCTAGTTCCTGGATCTGGCGGCGAAGGATTGCCACAATCTCATCAGGTCTCATGCTCATGCTTTTTCCTCCGTTACACCGTATATTTCTGCTCTAGAATACCACAGATTCTTCGAGCTGCCCGGCCGTCCCCATAGGGATTGGGGGCCTGGGCCATTGCCATGTAAACGTCAGTATTGGTCAGCAGCTCAGCAACACTGGCGTAGATTCTTTCTGGGTCTGTGCCTACAACCCTGCAGGTACCAGCAGCTACCCCTTCGGGCCTTTCCGTATGTTCCCGCAGCACCAACACGGGCACATGGAGAGCAGGCGCTTCCTCCTGCAGGCCTCCGGAATCTGTAAGCAGCAGCTTGCTCCTGCGCATCAGGTTGGCAAACTCCCGGTAATCAGGCGCCTCAATCAGGTGGATGTGTTCGATGCCGCTGAGTTCCGCCCGCAGCACTGCCTGAAGGCGCGGATTGCGGTGCATCGCCACAACGATCTGGCAGTAATGGCTCGCGGCAATCCGCCGCAGAGCTTCACAGATTCCCACAAGGGGGGTTCCCCAATTCTCTCTGCGGTGCACCGTGACCACAATGACAGGCCGGGAAAAATCAAGCCCAGCCAGGATCGGAACGCGAAATGCATAATCATCCTGCACTACCTCGAGGAGTGCATCAATCACAGTATTGCCTGTTATGTAAACCTCTTTACTGCCCCGCACCTCTCGGCGGACATTCTCTGCCGCCTGCTCCGTGGGGGCAAAGTGAATGTCTGCCAGGACATCTGTCAAGCGGCGGTTCGCCTCTTCGGGAAAAGGATTGCCCAATTCCTCAGTGCGCAACCCCGCCTCCACATGGGCAATGGGTATTCTCTCATAAAACGCGGCAAGTGCCGCTGCAAAGGCAGTAGTGGTATCCCCATGCACCAGCACTAGGTCTGGGCGCCAACTGCGCAGGATCTCTCCCACACCCTGCAGCACCCTCGTGGTGATCTCTTCCAAAGTCTGGCCGTGGGTCATGATCCCCAGGTTATAGTCCGGTACGATCTGAAAGACCTCTAGTGCCTGGTCCAGCATTTCGCGGTGCTGTCCAGTACAGATCACCCGTACCTCCCACTTGGGGTTCTCCCGCATGGCCAGCACCACCGGCGCCATCTTTATGGCCTCTGGCCGGGTGCCAAACACAACTGCAAATTTGACCATTTTACATTCTCCGCTCAATCTTTGATGGTACCTGGATCATACCGACCCGCGCCGACCCGTACAAGAAAGCTGCAGCAATCACAGGCACCAGGATGTAAGCTGCCCAAGCATACCGCGCTGCAAACAGGGCTGCACAGGCAGAAAGGCTGCTGAGGAAATAGGCCACAAATACGACTTGGCGCTGGGTTAGGCCGAGCTGGAGCATGCGGTGGTGGAAGTGGCTCTGATCTGCCTGGTAAAACGGAACTCCCTGCTGAATGCGGCGGACCACTGCGCAAAACGTGTCCACAATGGGCAGTGCAAAGATCAAGATCGGTACGGACAGGCCGATGGTGGCCGCTCCTTTGAGCGCACCTTCCGTGGATACCACCGCTAAGAGCAGACCCAGCAGCATCGCTCCCGCATCACCCAAATACAGCTTCGCAGGGTTGAAGTTGAAAGGCAGAAAACCAGCACTGACACCAACCAAAATCGCGGATAGCACTGCCGCTTCCATGCGCCCCAAATCCCACGCCAGACTCAACAAAGTGAGGGCGGCGATCAGGCTGATGCCTACCGCCAACCCATCAAGCCCGTCGATAAAATTCATGAGGTTAATCAAGGCCAAAATCCAAAACACGGTCACGGGCATAGATAAGTATCCGAGGTAAAACATCCCGCCAAAGGGGTTGCTGACAAACTCAATTCGCCCGCCCCAAATTACATATACCAACACGGCCGCGAGCTGGCCGATAAACTTCTGACCAGCGTTGAGCCCTATCCGGTCGTCCACGAGCCCGACAGCTGTGATGATGGAAGCGGCCAAGAGCGTGGGGAGAATATGCGGTATGTCCGCCAGCCATGCAGCCACCACCACACCGGCCAAAACCGCCAGTCCCCCACCTGTAGGCATGGGTACCTTGTTGATGCGGCGCGGATTAGGTAGATCGACCAACCCCAGCTTCGGTGCCAGGCGCTTGACAAGCGGGGTGAGGGCAAAGGTGACGGCAAATGCCGCCAGACCGGGAACTGCTAATTGGAGTGGAATCATATCATCCCTCCTGATTCTCTTTCCACTGTTCCACCACTATCCCCGCTTCGCAAAGGAGTTCACGGGCCAAAGGGTCAGGATAGCCGCCGCGAAACACAATCCGCTCCACACCGGCATTAATGAGCATCTTGGCACACTGGACGCAGGGCTGTGTGGTGCAGTATAAAACTGCCCCTTGAGTGCTTACGCCGTGCAGGGCAGCTTGGATGATCCCGTTCTGCTCCGCATGGATGCCTCGGCAGATCTCGTGCCTTTCCCCCGAAGGGATGGCCAGCTGCTGTCTCAGGCAGCCAACTTCAGCACAGTGGGATACTCTTGTGGGGGCGCCGTTGTACCCAGTGGCAATAATCCTGCGGTCTTTGACTAAAATGGCACCAACCTGTCGGCGGAGGCAGGTGGAACGACTGCTGACCAATTCAGCAATCTGCATAAAGTATTCGTCCCACGTCGGGCGTTCCTGCACGCTATCCCCCCACACTCTCTACTTAGTACCAAACAGGCGGTCGCCAGCATCTCCCAAACCAGGAACAATGTAGCCGATCTCGTTCAGGCGATCGTCCACTGCAGCTGTGAAAATATCCACATCTGGATGTTCTCTTTCAATCAGCTGAATTCCTTCTGGGGCAGCCAACAGGCACATGAGCTTGATGTTGTGCGCTCCCCGCTCCTTGAGATACTTGATGGCCGCGCAGGCAGACCCACCTGTAGCCAGCATGGGATCAATCACGATCAAGTCGCGCTCTTCCACATCGGCAGGAAGCTTGCAGTAATACTCCACCGGCTTCAGGGTCTCTGGATCACGGTACAGCCCGATGTGGCCTACTTTGGCTGTGGGAATGAGCCGCAGAATACCGTTGACCATGCCCAGTCCGGCCCTGAGGATAGGGATTACGCCGATCTTCTTGCCAGAGATCGCTTTGCCCACTGTCTTGCAGATGGGGGTTTCGACCTCTACTTCTTCCAGAGGCATATCCCTGGTGACTTCATAGGCCATCAAGAGGGAGACCTCTTCCACAAGTTCCCGGAAGTCCTTTGGCCCGGTATTCTTGTCCCGCAGAATAGTCAACTTATGCTGCACTAACGGATGGTCAATAATATGTACAGTGCTCAAATCATCATCTCCTCTTTCATTTCTGCTGGCTGTACCCTACTTGTATTCGATTTTATCCACCCTGCGCTGGTGCCTGCCACCTTCGAACTCCCCGGCGAGGTAAGCGCGCACGATGTCCTCCATCAGGCCTACTCCCAATACCCGTGCTCCCATGCAGAGCACGTTGCTGTTGTTGTGGGCGCGGGCCATGCGGGCTGAATAGGTATCATTGCACAAAGCCGCCCTGATGCCCGGAACTTTATTGGCGGCAATGGAAACGCCGATCCCTGTCCCGCAGATCAGGATTCCGCAATCGTACGTCCCTGCGGCAACAGCTTCGGCCACTTTGTGAGCGATGTCTGGGTAATCACAGCTTTCTGCTGAATGGGTGCCGAAGTCGTCTACTGCATGTTGTTCCTGCTGGAGAAACCTGATGATCTCCGCTTTGGCTTGGAAACCACCATGGTCACTGCCGATCGCGATTCTCACTGCTTCCCCTCCTCCTGCTGCCAAGCATCTACGATTGCCTGCACAGCTTGGCTGATCTCATCCCGCACCTGGCGGTATACCTCTACGGATCCCCCAAACGGATCGGTGATTCCATATACCTTCTCCCTCGTTTCCGCCAGTTCCTCCTGAGATTTGAGAGAGTCCTCATACTCCTGCAGCAGGTAGACTTTCGCTGCCAGCTCCGGCGCCAATTGGAGCAGCTGATCTTTGTGGCTCTTGGTCATGACGAGGATCAAATCGAATTCTTCAGCTAGTGCTGGATGGAACTTGCGGGAGCGGTGGCTGGCGAGATCCACCCCCAGCTCGGACATGGCGGCCACGGCCCCCTCACTTGCTGGGTCACCCGTAAAGGCCCCGAGACCGGCAGAGGCAGTTCTTACCGCAATGCCTGCCTGCTCAGCATAGTGCTTCAGCAGCGCCGCGGCCATGGGACTGCGGCAAGTATTCCCTGTACACACGAACAATACCGATTTCACACCGAACCCTCCTGCTGCTAGTTCTCAGCCCAGATAATGTTGTCTCCTGCTGCCCGGCGCAGCCTGTTCATGATGGCCATACCTAAGCCTGTCTCGGGAAGGCTTTCCACAAAGAGCACATCCAGCTCCAGCGCGTCCGCTTCCCGGAGCAGGCGGTAGAGGTTTGCCGAAATCTCCTGGAGATTACTCACCGATCCCATGGGCAGGGTGGCGAACTCGCTGTAGCGAGGGCAGTGCTCCGTGGGTGCCATAACCCCAACCCGCCGCCCCTGTGCCGCATGCTTCTGGCCTTCAGCGAGAATCCGCTCTTCTGGCCGATCTCCAAGTACAAGCACAACTTTGGCGTTGGGAGAATAGTGACGGTACTTCATCCCGGGGGATCGAGGCGGACTTCCCGGCTGCAGCTGACCGTAGACACCAGGATCCACTTCCACGGGCGTTACCGTCTGCAGCTCCTCCAGGGTAACCCCGCCAGGGCGCAAAAGCCGGAAGGGGAGCGCAGTGCAGTCCACCACCGTAGATTCCACGCCCCAGCCGGTCTCGCCCCCGTCCACGATAGCACGAATGCGGCCGTCCAGATCCGCGAGCACGTGGGCTGCGGTTGTGGGGCTGGGCCGGCCCGACAGATTGGCACTGGGCGCCGCCAAAGGCAGGCCGGAGAGCTCAATCAGCCGCAGGGCCACAGGATGGCTGGGGATCCGCACTGCCACTGTATCCAGGCCCGCACTCACCACAGGCGGTATTTTCGCTGTACGCGGCAGCACCAAAGTCAACGGCCCAGGCCAGAACTTCTGCATCAACTCTCGCGCTGTGGGATGTACCTCACCCACCAGATCCAAAACCTGCGCTTCACTGCAGCAGTGCACAATGAGAGGATTATCCTGCGGCCGCCCCTTAGCGGCAAAGATCGAGGCCACTGCCTGGGCATCGAGGGCATTGGCCCCCAAGCCGTAAACTGTTTCTGTGGGAAAGGCCACGCATGCGCCGGCCTGCAGAAAGGCGGCGGCCTGATCTAGTTCCTCAGGCTGAAGCACGATCGTTTTCATGCCCATTTAGCAACCACCACCCGGTCATGGCCCCCATAGTCCTGGATGCATTCTTCCACACTAAAGCCGCATCCCTCTGCGATCGCTGCGACAGCTCGGGCTTGGTCAGCCCCGATCTCCACCGCAACATAGGCGGATGGAGCTAAGTGCGGCTGTGATTCTTGAAAGATGCGGTGGTAGAAGACCAACCCATCTTGTCCACCATCGAGGGCGGCCGCCGGTTCGAAACTCACTTCCGGCTGGAGCTGGGCCATTTCTGCTTTTGTCAGGTAAGGGGGATTGGAACAGATGATATCAAAAGTGCCCGAGACGTCGGAAAAAAGGTCGCTTACCACAAACCTCATTTGGTGATCGACTTCATGCCGGACTGCATTGCTGCGGGCAACTTCCAGAGCTTCGGAGGAAATATCTACAGCGGTGACGAGAAACTCCGGGTCCTGCCTAGCCGCGGCCACAGCCACGGCCCCGCTGCCGGTCCCCACATCAAGGATGTGCACCTGCTGCTGCCCACTGGCAAGCCTTGCCTTGGCCAGCTTTACCACCTTCTCCACCAAAAGCTCCGTTTCCGGGCGGGGAATGAGGACAGCGGGCGTCACCGCGAAGTCCAGAGAATAAAACTCCTTGACCCCTGTAATGTAGGCCACCGGCATGCGGCGGCCCCGCCTTGCGATGCACTCCCGGTAAGCATCCACTTCTTGTGTGGTCAGGGGCCGATCTAGATTGAGATAAAGCTCGATGCGGCTCAGCTGCAGGACATGTCCCAAGAGCAATTCTGCATCTAAGCGCGCCGCAGCACACCCCTTATCCTTCAGGTACTGTGTGCTGATGGCTAACAACTCACGAACAGTATACGGTTTTTTCACGCGGCAACTACTCCACCATTTTCAGTTGTTCGATTTGGCGTGCGGTGATGAGAGCATCAATGATCTCATCGAGGTCGCCGTCTAGGATGGCATCAAGCTTATACAGAGTAAGCCCAATGCGGTGGTCGGTAACCCGGCCTTGGGGATAGTTATAGGTGCGGACCCTTTCACTGCGCTCACCGGTACCCACCTGCGACCGGCGGGCAGCCGCTTGTTCCCGCTCTGCCTCTTCTTTGGCCAAATCGTACAAGCGAGCCCGGAGAATCTTCATGGCCTTGTCTCTGTTTTTGTGCTGCGATTTCTCATCCTGGCACGACACGACCAAACCTGTGGGAAGGTGAGTGATGCGCACAGCGGAATCAGTAGTATTGACGCTCTGGCCGCCGGGCCCTGAAGAACGGTACACATCGATGCGGAGATCGTTTGGATCGATGTTCACCTCAACTTCCTCTGCTTCCGGCAAAACCGCGACAGTGGCGGTGGAAGTGTGAATCCGGCCGCCTGACTCAGTGGTAGGAATGCGCTGCACTCGGTGCACGCCGCTTTCGAACTTCAACCGACTGTACGCGCCCTTGCCCTCAATCATGAAGATCACTTCTTTGAAACCGCCCAGCTCAGTGGGGTTGCTGCTCATAATCTCCACGTTCCAGCGCTGCTCTTCTGCATAGCGGGAGTACATGCGAAACAGGGTGCCGGCAAACAGGGCAGCTTCTTCCCCGCCAGTGCCACCCCGGATCTCCATGATGACGTTCTTTTCGTCGTTGGGATCCTTGGGCAGGAGCAGAATCTGGAGCCTGCGCTCAAGTTCCTCCTGCCTGCTCTCCAACGAATCTACCTCATCCCGCAGCATCGCAGTGAATTCCGGGTCATTGTCTTCCCTCAGCATGGCCCGGGCGTCTTCGAGGTCCTGCAGTACACTTTTATAGCTTCGAAATTCGTTCACAATCTCCTCAAGTTCGGCATGGGCCTTGGCCAAGCGCTTATAGGCATTAGGATCGCCGATCACCTCTGGGTCGCCGAGCTTCTTGTTGAGTTCCTCGTATTTTGCTTCCAATGACTCTAGCTTCTCAAGCACGTATTGATCGCCTCCTACACGGTGTTGCTGGAGCCGGGGAACTGTTTCACTTTGCGCTCCTCACTGTGGGAGGCATCGCGTTGAACCACAGTCTCCAGCGCCCGAATGGCTACTTCGATCTGGCTGTCATCAGGCTCTTTCGTGGTAAAGTGCTGCAGTGCCATGCCGGGCTTGGCAAGCCACTTGAAGAAGGGATGGCAGTCCTCCCGTCCCGCCTGCCGGATGATTTCGTAAGACAGCCCTGCCACCAGCGGCATAATGGCCAGATGAATCAGAATGCGCTGCACAAACGGTGGGCGCCCGAAAAAGGAAAACACAATCACGCTTGTAAACAAGACAATCAGCAGGAAATTCGTTCCGCAGCGGGCGTGAATGCGGCTGTGGCGGCGCACCTCTGCAACGCTAAGCTCGCAGCCCGCCTCGTAGCAGTTGATAGCCTTGTGCTCGGCTCCGTGGTATTGAAACACCCGCTGAATGTCCTTCATCCACGAAATACCGATGATATAAGCCACAAAGAAACTCACCTTGATGAGGCCTTCCACCAAATTCAGCAGTAAATTCACCTTGATGAGCGGCTGTATGAGCTTAATCACGAAGGCGGGCAGAACGATGAAGAGACCCACCGTTAATAACACTGCCAGCCCCATGGTGAGCACCAGTTCCTTAGTAGTAAGCTGTTCCTCCTCTGATTCACCATACTCACTCGCCGAGTAGCTGAGGCTCTTAATGCCCATGATCAGCGTTTCGATCAGCGCTACCGCTCCCCGCAAAACCGGCTTTTTCAACATCGGAAATCTATCTGACCACGGCTTCAGGGCGTCGGTCCGCACCGTAATCTCGTGGTTCATCTTGCGCACAGCAATGGAGGAAAAGCGCTTTCCGCGCATCATGACGCCTTCAATAACCGCCTGTCCGCCGTATCTAAATTTGCTCATCTGTTTCTCTCCCTTTTGTCAAGGAAATCAGGGTATTCGTCTGCTCCGCAGGGAGCACTACCGTCAGCTGGTCAGTGGGGAGTATAACATCATCGCCCCGAGGTGAAATCACCTCTTCAGGTGAACGGTAAATCGACAGCACCCTGATTCCGTACAAGTTAGCAAGCTGAAGCTCTGCTAAGGTACGGTATGCAATAGGAGCGCCGTCGACCACTTCCACCTGCATGACGACCATATCATCGCCAAATCGGGTCACGTCCCGAAAGGGCTGCAGCCACAAGGGGCGCTCATAGGCACTGCTGCGTACACTGCGGTAGCCCCGGGGTAGAAACAAGCGGGTAACAACTCCAACCCCAACTCCCACGAGCCAGCCCATAACAAGCCCCACGTAAGTGCTGTACACCAACTGCAGGATAGGTCCGCCGAGATCGTACCACCAAACTTCGCTGAGCTGCTCCAAACGGACCACCCGGTCGTAAATCGCAATAGCAGAAATCATACCCACATAGCTGGAGATGTTGCCCTTGATCCGCTCAGCGGCGCTGTACGCCAAGCCGAGGGTCAAAACCGCGCCTACCACCACAGGCAGGCCCACTTTTGTCAGTCCGCCAAACACGCCGCCTAGAGAAAGCCCCGCGCTCAGTGCCAGGGCCGTGGCACTCAGCCTAGGCAGCAGCACCACCACCATCTGGACCCAGTGCTTCGGGCGCAGCGAAAACTTCGGCATGGCTACAATCACATCGAACGCAAGAAATCCGGCAAATACTGCTACAAATGAAGATGGGAGGTCAGGAATATTCCGCACTAAGTAGTAGGCAACGCCCACAACGATGGCTCGGGCGATAAGAATGAATCCGACGGCTACCTGAGACTTCCTGTGCGGCATATTATTCCCCATCTCCTCCCCGGCCCAGCACTACATGGCAGCGGTTGCAGCGTGCTTCATAGTTTTCTGTGGCACCAATGAGGATAATGGGATCGTGGTAACTTGCTGGTTTGCCGTTAATAATGCGCTGCGTGCGGCTAGCCGGCCGTCCACAGACGACGCAGATCGCGTTCAGCTTTGTGACCTCATCTGCAAAAGCAAGCAGCTGCGGCACAGGGCCAAACGGCTCGCCCCTAAAGTCCTGATCCAAGCCCGCAGCAATCACTCGTTTGCCGCGCCCAACCAAAGTTCGGCAGACATCAATGATTTCGTCAGAGAAGAACTGCACCTCATCAATGGCAACCACATCGCAGCTCTCATCCACGTGCTGGAGAATCTCGCGCGCCGAAGCCACTGGAATGCAGTGCACCTCACTCCCATTGTGGGCTACAACTTTCTTCTGGCTGTAGCGGTTATCGATCGCCGGCTTCACAACCACCACATTCTGTTTGGCGATAGTTGCCCGCTTGACCCGGCGGATCAGCTCCTCCGATTTCCCCGAAAACATGCACCCTACAATCAGTTCCAGCCATGAAGCCTCCCGATACTGCATCTCTTCACCCCAAAAGCACATTTCGTCTTGACATGGTGCAATTCTCCAATCTGAACCGTAATCCTGCCAAGGCAAACCACGGTCAGATGCGGTAATCCCGCATCAGGCCCGCCGTGACCGGATCAACTTCTGCAGTGATCTCCACCCCAGCCGCAGTATAGCGCTCGTCGAGCACCCTCCCCAGACTGCGCAGCTTGCTCGCACTGCCCAAGTCAGCAAAGCTAAACCGGAAGGTCTGCACCATGAAATACTTGTTGAAGAAGGCCATCACCTCTTCAGCCAAACGGTCCAGATTCTCGCCCGTTAGTCCAGAAACAGCTACCCCAGCTCCGCTGAACTCCCGCGTCTCGGGACAAAGGTCGATCTTATTATACACGTTAATCACTGGCTGCGCGGCACCAATCTCAGAAAGCACTTGCTCCACGGCCAGCTGCTGTTCCCGAGCTTGAGGATGGCTGCTGTCAATCACATGCAGCAAAAGATCGGCGTACAGAATCTCCTCGAGCGTCGCTCGGAACGCTGCAACCAGGGTATGGGGAAGCCGGCGGATGAAGCCCACTGTGTCACCGAGGAACACCCAGCGCCCATCGGGCAGGTCCCACCGGCGAATAGTGGGGTCCAGCGTCGCGAAGAGCTGATCCGCCACAAAGGTATCTGCCCCGCTTAGAGCCCTGAGGAGAGTAGACTTCCCGGCGTTGGTGTACCCCACCAGTGCCACGTGGGGAACGGCCATCTTGCTCCTGCGGGCTCGTTGGGTGGCCCGCACACTGCGCACTGCTTCTAGCTCTGCCTTGAGATCCGCAATCCGCTTGCGCACCCGCCTGCGGTCCGTTTCCAGCTTGGTTTCACCGGGGCCCCTGGTGCCAATGCCACCGCCTAAGCGGGAGAGGGCAGTCCCAGACCCGACCAGGCGGGGCAGCATGTAATTGAGCTGTGCCAGCTCGACTTGGATTTTGCCTTCCCTTGTCCAGGCCCGCTGGGCAAAGATGTCTAAAATGAGCTGCGTGCGGTCGATCACGGCAGCACCAATGATGTCCACGAGATTCCCCTGCTGAGCTGGGGTGAGTTCATTGTCAAAAATAACAAGTTCATCCTCCTGGACAATCGCGGCCAGCTCCTGGGCCTTGCCTGAACCGATAAAGGTCGCCGGCTCTGGTTCGGAACGCTTCTGCACAAACCAGTCCACCACCTCCAGCCCAGCATCTTCCGCCAGATCCTTGAGTTCCCGGAGGCTGTCCTCTACATCCCAATCACTCTCCCCCGCAAGCTGCAGAGAGACGAGATATGCTCGCTGCATCACACCACCTCGCTTCACGCCTGAAGGAATAGCACATTCCCCTCCAGAAATCTTACTGCGGAGGGATAGGCTATGGCAACCATCATGCACGTTGATATGGACGCCTTCTATGCGGCCGTAGAGATCCTGGATAACCCGGAATACGCTGGTAAGCCACTGATCGTCGGCGGCTACAAGGACAGCCGCCGTGGCGTGGTATCTACGTGCTCCTATGAAGCGCGCAGGTACGGTATTCACAGTGCCATGCCCATTGCGAAAGCAGCTGCCCTCTGCCCCCACGGGATATTCATTCCCGGCCGCATGGCCCGCTATCGGGAAGTATCTAACCAGATCCACGCCATCTTTCCAGAGTTTTCCCCAGTTGTGGAACCTCTCTCCATCGATGAAGCATTTCTGGATATGACCGGCTGCGAGCACTTCTATCCCAGCCTAGAAGCGATGGCACTCAGCCTCAAGCGCCGCATCAAGGAGGAAACTGGCCTCACCGCTTCGGTGGGCGTGGCACCCAACAAGTTCCTGGCCAAACTCGCCTCAGACAAGAACAAGCCCGATGGCCTGTGCATCATCTATCCCCACGAAGTGAACAGCTTCCTGCGGGATCTGCCCGTGGGAAGACTGTGGGGCGTGGGCAAGAAGTCTGAGCAGGAACTGAACAAACTCGGTATCTATTACGTTCGAGACCTTCTACCCTATTCCCTACAGGAATTAGAGGCCAAGTTTGGCAGCTCATTCGGCCCCCACCTGTACAACCTTGCCAGGGGCATTGATGAGCGCAGGGTTGAGCCCATTCATGAAGCGAAATCAATCGGCCATGAGATCACGTTTGATGACGACGTGGCCAGCCTTGGGATCCTCAAAAGCCAGCTGGGGCGGCTGGTGGAAGATGTTGGCTGGCGCCTCCGCCGCCACAATCTCTACGCCCGGACGGTGACGCTGAAGGTCCGCTACTACAATTTCAAAACGATCACCAGGAGCCACACCCACGAAACATCGTTCTGCGATGATGACACTATCTTCCAAACAGCGTTCAGCCTCCTGCAGGGCGTCAAACTGCAGCCTGTCCGCCTCTTGGGTGTGACAGTGAGTTCCCTGAGTGAGGCCGCTCAGCTCTCCCTTTTTCAGGACACGGAAACAGCGCACCGCGTCAGTGCCGTTATGGATAAGATCAACGCCCGGTTCCGCCGCGGCGCTATCACCAAGGGGCGCACCCTAATCCACGACGATTCGCAATAATTCCTAATTTTCCTCTATATATGTAAAGGATTCTCACTGTGCTTGTAGAAATTCTGACACGGCGACAATCCATTATCGGAGAGATTCGGTATGCAACCTCAAGCCTTCAGCGAACTGCGAGACACGGGCATCGAGTTCCTTGATCGCGTCCCCTGGGGAACCCATATGTGTGGGTTTTACGAGGGTGAACAGGACCACACCCACATGGCCATGGCCTTTTTCAAAGCAGGAGCTGCAGCGCATGAACACTGCCTCTGGATCACTGACCGACTAACTCCCTCTGCCATCCTTGCCGCGGCCGAACAGAACGTAGAGATCTTCCCCTACACGGAGTGGTATCGCCCCGGAAGTGCGCAGCCCCAATTCCTCTTGGAGCAGTGGCACCGCAAGCTGGCCCGGGCGCTCAAGCAGGGCTATGCCGGACTGCGCGTCGTACACTGCGGGGCAGACACATTTCTGTCTGACCGCGCGGCACACCAGGCTCGCGAGACGCTTCTCGAACGGGCTGTAAAAAACAAACCGGTGATTGCTCTGTGCCCGTACCCGCTAAAGGACTTAAGCCTCACCGATATAATCGAGCTGTCCAGCACCCACTCTTTCACGTTCTTCCGGGGAGGCGAGCCCGGCCATGAGGCTTTAGCCACCGCCAACCGCTACAACATGCTGAGAACAGCCACAGCCGAAGTGATTCATGAGATCCGCAATCCTATCACGGCCATCAGAGCGCTGATGGAACTGCTGCACACGAAGCCGGAGTTCCACGCCTACAGCGATCTGTTCGGCAGAGTCATCGACGAAGTCGACCGCGTCGAACAACTGGCCAGCCAGTTTCTCAACCTAGCCCGGACGTGTGCACCCCCAAGCAGCGCGGGCTGCAATTTGAATGCGGTAATTGACGCCATGCGCCCACTCCTGGAAGCCTCAGCCGCGAAACGGGAGCAGATGGTGTGCCTCCAGCTCTCGCCCGTCCCAGATATCCCCTGCAGGCCCTCAGAAGCCCGGCAAGTCATCCTCAACCTAGCCCAGAACGCGTTTGAAGCAATGTCAGCCAACGGCATCTTGACCATCACCACTTACGATCAGTATCCCTATGCCGTGCTCCAGGTGAAAGACACAGGCAGTGGTATCCCGCCCGAGATCATGGCTAAAGTAAGCACGCCCTTTTTCACTACCAAAGGGAACGGGACAGGGCTTGGGCTGCCGGTCTGCCTGCGGATTCTAGAGAAGTACGGTGCCCGGGCAGCGATTGATTCGTCTGAAGCCGGGACTACTGTTACGGTAACGTTCCCTGCCGCTGACTTCGGAAATAGCAAAGGCCCTCGTTGAGGGCCTTTCGCTTCAGGACTTGGTGTGGGGATACCACTGCCGATCGAATTCTTTCCTGATTTCCTTGTTGAGGATGCGCAGATAGGTGCCTTTCATCCCCAGTGAACGGGATTCGATTACATTGGCGGAAGCGAGTTTCCGCAGAGCGTTGACGATCACGGAACGGGTGATGCCTGCCTCGTCGGCAATGCGGCTGGCAACCAAGAGGCCTTCATCGCCGTCCAGCTCCTCAAAGATCCTCTGCATAGCCATGACTTCTGAGTACGAGAGGCTGTTGATCGCGGAACGAGCCGCCCGAACTTCCTGCACTTCATCTTCTTGGCGTTCATCAATGGCTCGGGAGATAATCATGCCAGCAGCGGTGGCAGCGAATTCTCCCAGAATCTGGTCATCCTCACCAAATTCCCCTACTTCTTTCACGAACATCAGGGAGCCTACCCGCTCATCTGCTCCAACCACTGGTGTAACCATGATGCGCTCATTGTTCGACCAAGTGAGCACGCTTTGGGCCGCTACACGGTTGATCGTAGCCTGCAGATCGTTGGGCACCTCGCCGTCTTCCAACCAAAGTTTGTCAAAGGGAGTGTTCTCGAACCCGTCTTCTAGAGCATAACCGAGGACCTTGCCTCTGCGCGAAACGAGATATATGTTGGCATCATTAACTCCGGCGCGAATAGCGCGGCACAGCTCGGTGAAGTCTACTGTCGCTCCCTCTCGCTGGAGAAGCTGCAAAAGTGTCTGCATCTTATTAATCAGCATTATTTGTCCACCTTTCAGAGATGTCGAGGAAAGCTGCCTCCGAAGTTGATTATATTCCGAAATTTACCCATTGTCAATGATAGGGGATCTTGAGTGTTTACTATTTGGAATAATTTGCCTCATAGGCGAAAATTAACCCAAAACCACATAAGTTTACATAAACCAGACGCCTGCAGGAGGGGACGTGGTTATCATTTGCGGAATTCAAGCTACTTATTCTTGTCCACAAAAAACAAGACCTTCTACAAATCAGTAAAAAGTCTTGCATAGAACATCCATAAGCGAGACTGAACTTCCTTTATCGATTAGTATACCATGCTCAATTCAAAAGTCAACGCGCGGGCACGCAAATTGCCCCACGGCTACTCAGCCTCCCAACTGCCCTTCACCGCCACGATCCAGATCGCGGCAAGGGCCAGCCCACACAGAAGCAGCGTTTCCTGGATGAAACGCATCCCCGGCATTGGTTCCACACCCATCACAAAACGAAAGCCGCGCGCCACATATGTAGCGGGCAAAACGAGGCTGGCCGCCTTGAAGTACGGAGGTAGAAACTCCAAGGGAAAATACACCCCGGAAACAAACATCATGATCGTCATGCCCAGGCCTGCAATTTCCGACGCACTGCGGGCGCTTTTGGCCACTAAGGCAAGCACTGCCCCGGCTCCGCTCATAATCAAAGTGGCTGCCACCAGGTAGAGGGCAAACAGCGGCCAGTTAATGGGCAGGCGCACCCCCAAAACCAGTCCACCTACCACCAGCACGAGGCAAGCACTGAGGGCACTGAGAGCCATGCGCGTTGTAATTAGGCCGGCCAGAAAATACAGCTTTCGCATGGGTGTGGCCGCCAGCCGTTTCAGCACAAAGCGCTCTTTCATATACAAAAACGAGGAAGAAATCAAGAACAGACCCGATGACATGACGCCCACTGCAATCACGCCAGGGAACATATAGCCCTGCTCGCCGCCGGCCTGGCCCATAGGTGCAGACTCCACGATGCGCACTGTGAGAAACTCCCGGATATCCATACGCTGTCTGTCGAGGTGGGACCGGATCCCCTCACTCAGCTGCCTAAAAATCTCATTGTCCTGAAAGCGGGCTGGATTCCTCAGCACCTCTAAGGTGGAACCATCCCACCCCAGACCGAAGTCTGCCTGCTGCAGGGCGACTTGGTAGGAGACTTCCTCCAGACTGTCATAGTAGACCGCCTTTAATCCCGCTACCTGCCTAATGGCATTTTCCAAAAGCGCTCGATCAGCAGGAGCTGCCGTGGTGTAAACAGCGGCCGTGGCCATGCTGCGTTCGCCGGAGTCTGCGAACAGGGGACCAAAAATCAAGAGGAATATCAGGGGAAGCACAAGCGAAAAAAACAGCGCGGAGCGATCCCGCAGGAGACCAAGGAGTAAAGCTTTCGTGATGGCCAGATAGCTTCTCATGGCATAGGCACCCCTTATACATCCCAGTTAAACTTGGCCAGGCCAATGGAGGTGCAGACCACTGCAAAGACAGCCGGCACAACGATATTAGCCCAGTGAGGCGTGGGCGATACGAGCACACCAGTGGTGTGGCGCAGGCCGTTAACCAAGTACGTTACCGGGTTAACCAGCACCAAGAACCTCAGGGGGTACGGCACCTGCATCACGGGAAAATAGAGCCCCCCGAGAAACATCATGGGATACAAGAGAGCGTTGGACAAGGCAGAGGCAGAGTTGGCTGTTTTGGCCAGCGCGCTGATCACTAAACCAACGGACAAGAGCGTAGTCAGGGACAGCACCATGAAAAACACGGCCTCCAAGGAAAGCAGTTTCAGTTTCACCCCAAAAAACAGTGCCCCAGCCCCATAGATCAGGCCAACCTGCACTAGGGATAAGGCCAAGATATACAAGAGTACACCGCCGAAATACTGCCCCGGGGAAAGGGGCGAGGCAAACAGCCTGCGCAGGCGGCCCAGCTCACGGTCAATTCCCAGCCGCTGCACCATGGGGCCAAGTCCCGATGACAAGAACACCATCAAAATGATACCAGGGACCATGTAAGCAGCGAAGCTGAACGAACCCTGGACGGCTGCGGCCGCATCTACGTCGCGGTATACCGTTCTGACTGTAGGGGCTGTAAGCAGACCTAAGCGCTCGTTAATGCCGAGGTTGAAGGAACGCAGTACCTGGGCGAGGGTATCCCCAGCGATCTCCGACATCATCCTCCCCGAGCGAATATGCACCTCCGCTTCCGTACCCTGGACATGCACAACGGCATGGCGCTCGCCGCGTGCCAGAGCTTCCAGTTCATCTGCGAGAGAGCTCTCCGTGTACAAGTTAAGCCAGGTAGGCTCGGCCGCGGCCATCTCCGCGAACGCCTCCTGCACGATCGCGCCAATGGGAACCAGTTCCCTGCCGGAGGGCGCGCTGGTCACAAGGCCGACGTCGAATACAACCTCGCTGAGAGTCTCTCCCAAGTTCCCAAAAATCGAGACTAGAATCACCAGCAGAATGATGGGAAAAACGAGGTCCCAAAACAGGGTATATTTGTCCCGCAGGCTGCTGAGGAGCAAGCCGCGGAACACAGCTCTCACCTGCCGCATCAATCCCTCAACCCCTTGCCTGTGAGAGTCAGGAACACATCCTCCAGGTTCGGGCGGCGCACGGCGAGGTGCTCGATTGCCATCCCCTGCTGCTTTGCCCATTCCACGATGCGGGTCAAATCGCCAGTGAGGTCCTTGGTATACACTGCCACCTTTTCGGCCCCCACCCTGAGGCCATCCATCTGCTCCAGTTCTTGGAGCTGCTCTGGGCCGAATCCGCCTCGGCTGAATTCGATGACATTCTCCTGCCCCAGGTTATCCACGAGGGACTGGGGCGTACCTTTTGCAATGATCTTGCCCTGATCCATGATGTAGACAAAGTCGGACAGCTGCTCTGCTTCGTCCATGTAGTGGGTGGTGAGGAAAATCGTTTTGCCCTGCTCCTTGAGGGTCTCGATTAGATCCCAGATGTTCCGGCGGGCCTGGGGGTCAAGCCCAGTCGTGGGCTCGTCCAGGAAGATCACTTCCGGATCGTTGACCAGCGCTAAACCGATCGCCAACCGCTGGCGCTGGCCACCGCTGAGCGTCTCCACCAAGGCGCCAGCCTTATCCGTGAGGCTGCACACTTCCAAAAGCTCGTCGGCCTTCAGCGATCGGCGGTAGAACGAGGCGAACATCTCCAGCATTTCCCGCACCTTCAGCTTGGGCAGCCAGTTCGTCTGCTGCAGGAGCACGCCGATCCGTTCCTTTTCCTCCCGGCCGATGGTGCGGCACGGCTTTCCAAGGAAGATGATCTGGCCGCTGTCGGCCTGCCGCAGCCCCTCCAAGATTTCCACGATGGTCGTCTTGCCCGCGCCATTCGGCCCCAGCAGGGTAAAGACCTGGCCGCGCAGGCAGTAGAAGGATACTCCATCAACGGCCTTCACGCTGCCGTAGTATTTCTTCAAGTCGATGACCTCTACAGCTACCTGTGCCTGAGTGTCTGCCATCAAACCCTCTCCTCTACAGACGCGGTTCTGGGTACTCCACAATCTTGCCCTCGTATGTGCGCAGAACAACCTTTTCGGGGGTTTGAGACACCACATACTGCGGGCTCACTGGGATCTTACCGCCGCCACCGGGCGCGTCGATTACAAATGTGGGTACTGCCAATCCAGAGGTATGCCCCCTGAGGTTCTCAATAATCTCAATCCCCCGCGCCACCGGCGTGCGGAAATGATCGATCCCCTCCGCTAGATCACACTGATACAGGTAGTACGGGCGAATGCGGAGCTTGAGCAGCTCATGTACCAGCTGTTTTTGCACAGTAGTGCTGTCGTTAATGCCCCGTAAGAGCACCGTCTGGTTGCCTAGGGGAATCCCGGCATCCACCAAAGCCGTACAGGCCCGGGCCGACTCCTCGGTGATCTCCTTGGGATGGTTGAACTGCACGTTGATCCACAGGGGGTGGTACTTCCTCAGCATCGCCGTCAGGTCAGGCGTGATGCGGTACGGATTAGTCACCGGTGCCCGCGTCCCAATCCGGACGATCTCCACGTGGGGAATGGCCCGGATCCGTGCGAGGATCCGCTCCAGCTGGCAGTTGGCCAAGGTTAACGGATCGCCGCCGCTGATCAGCACATCCCGAATCTCGGGGTGGTTGGCAATATACGCGGTGACACCCTCTAACTCAGCGCGCGTCAACCCCCGTTCGGCCATCCCTACCCGACGCCGGCGAGTGCAGTGCCGGCAGTACGTGTGGCAGGTTTCGGTTGCCAGAATTACTACGCGGTCGGGATAGCGGTGAATGAGGCGCGGCACGGGCGACAGTCCATCTTCGTTCAAAGGATCGGCCATTGTCACCCCTTGGCCCAATGCCTCTGCAGCTAAAGGAATCACCTGCCTGCGGATGGGACAGTTAGGATCCGCCCGGTCCATTAGTGAAGCAAAATAGGGTGTAATCCCCACCACAAAGCAGGGGTGGGATAGCGCGTGTTCCTCCTCAGGTGTTAAGTCAATGATCGCGCCAAGCTGTTCTTTCGTCCGCAGGCGACTGCGCAGCTGCCATCGCCAATCACCCCACTGGTCAGACCGGCACAAACACACCGCTGGCATGCCATCAGCTCCCCTCCACCATGGTCGGTGCCATTACCGCATCCACCATCCCATGGATCAGTTTTTTCTCCACAGGGCATATGGTAGCTAGAATTCCACCTAGGCTGACGCCAGAAGAATGGACAAAGTAATACGGACATAAGCGGACTCGCCCCCGCATGGCCGCAACGCTGCCAGTCTCGGGGTCAAAGTAAGAGGCCTCCACCTGACGGGCTTTGCAGAATTCCTGCAGGATGTAGGGATGCGTGGGGAAACTGGCCAGGGCTTCCTCAAGCCGGGCGCTCCAGTCCGCTTGCGAAAGGTCGTGGCCGATGGAAACGCCTCGGCTTCCCCAAGCCAGCTCCGAAAAACCAGAGACTTTCAAAGCAAACTCCCGCCCACTCTGGGAAGCCTGGGCCAGCTGGACAAAATCGGTCACTGGTCGGCCGCCCACTTCTAAGCCGGGAATCACTGCATGTGGCGGCAGAGGCCGGCTATCCACGATCCAGGTGCGGGGAAAGACCTGCTGTAGTTTGGCAAAGCCTGCTGCGCCCAAACGCTCTTCCCACCAATTGGCCAGGGCAGGATGGTGGAACAAAGCCAAGTTGAGTTTTTCCTCAAGATAGCTCTTTAGCGGTGGAGTCACGCGCACCAGGCGCTTGCGGATGGCGTAGAGCATCAAGTCGATCTTGGGAATATTCTTCAGGTCAAACAGCTCGAAAAAGCGGTACAAAACGGTAATGCGCTGCCGAACACCTGCTGCTTCCACGTAAAGGCCGTCTTCCTGAAACAGTACTTCCCGCGGTGAAACGGCAAAGCAGGTGAAGCCCTTCTTGCGCAGAGCCCCGGCCAGCCAATCCATTTCTTCCCGGTAATCTGCCGATTCATCAGAAACCACGATGGCTGCCACCGGTTCCCCGTCATCAAGGCTCCTTACTCCCTGGGCAAAGCCCCGCACGATGCCATCGGCGCCGCCCACCACGGTATATCCCAGCTGGCTGTACACTCGCCCCAGCTCCCCGGTTAGGCCAAATCCCCCAGGGACGCTATCTAATTCCGTGATAGCGAGACCCGTTTCGGTCAGGAGCATATCAGGACGGATTATGAGGGGCAGGTCCCTGCGAAACCGCCGCATGCGGCCGTATTCAATCACCTGCTCCGGCTTGCCCAGCTCCAAGTACTCGCTGATCCAGCGGGGCATCCGACCAGCCGCCGAGCTGAGATACAATTCTTGGATGCTGCGATAGAACTCGACAAGCAGCGGGCCAAGCTGCTCAATCTCCGCATAGATACTGGGAGAGACGCCAAACGGCCGCGGCGATACTCGCCATCTGATACTCTGCTGAAACTCTCGCTGGACGAATAAACACGCCTCTACCTCAGACGAACTGTGCAGCAACGCGCGTATCACCTCATCTCCGCCGACTTCCTACAACAATTCCATAGGATTCTCCAGTTTCCTTCTCTGGCTGAATATATTCGCCAAGTCAAGAAAAAAACCCCGGCAGAACCGAGGTTTGATACACAGCGTCAGCGAACACTTGGCCGGAACTTTCTCAGCCGCAGGGCATTGCTCACCACAGACACCGAACTGAAGGCCATAGCGGCTGCGGCAAACATGGGATTAAGCAGAGGCCCGCCAAAGATGTGCAGTACTCCCGCGGCAAGGGGAATCCCTGCAGTGTTATAGGCAAAAGCCCAGAAGAGGTTCTGCTTGATGTTCCGAATGGTAGCCCGGCTGAGTTCGATCGCAGCGGGCACATCGAGGAGATCGCTGCGCATCAGGACAATATCAGCGGATTCCATAGCAACATCGGTACCCGACCCAATCGCAATTCCCACATCGGCCTGTGCCAAGGCAGGAGCATCGTTAATTCCATCACCCACCATGGCCACTCGCTTGCCTTCCGCTTGGAGCTTCTGCACCTCCCGGGCCTTATCTTCAGGCAGAACTTCTGCCAAGACCCGGTCCACGCCCACCTGCCTCGCAATGGCATTGGCTGTACGCTTGTTATCTCCAGTGATCATGGCCACCTCCACGCCCATCCTATGCAGCAGGTTGATGGCTTGCCTGCTGGTGGGCTTGATCACATCAGCTACTGCGATGATCCCCACAAGCTTGCCGTTGAGGGCGGCGTACATGGGGGTCTTGCCGTCCTCTGCCAACTTGTGCGACTCTGCTTCTAGAGTGATGGCGATGCCGTGCTCGTCCATGAGCTTCTTATTGCCGAGCAAGATCGCTTGGCCGGAAATCCTCCCGACGATGCCCTGGCCCGGTACGGCTTGGAACTCCTCGAGGGGGAGAAACTCCAGCCCATCGGCCTCCGCCTGTCTGACGATGGCCGCCCCTAAAGGATGTTCGGATCCCTTTTCGGCCGATGCGGCCAGCTGGAGCAGGTAGCTGCGGTTCATGCCCTCAGCCGCGATCACGTCCGTCACTTCGGGCCTGCCTTCCGTGATGGTCCCCGTTTTATCCAACACCACCACCTGTACCTGGTGAGCAGTCTCAAGCGCAGTACCGCTCTTGATCAAAATGCCGTGCTCGGCTCCTTTACCGGTACCGACCATAATGGCGGTAGGAGTAGCCAAGCCCAAGGCGCAGGGGCAGGCAATGACCAGCACGGAGATGAAGATGGTCAAAGAAAACACCGCTGACTGCCCCGAAATAAACCACGCCAGGCCAGCCAAAACTGCAATTCCCATCACGATGGGCACGAAGTATCCCGCAACGATATCCGCGAGCTTGGCAATGGGTGCCTTGGATCCCTGAGCATCCTCCACCAGCTTAATGATCTGGGCGAGCACAGTATCCTTTCCCACTCGTGTGGCCCGGAAGGTGATGGTTCCGTTCTGATTGATGCTGGCCCCCACCACTTCGCTCCCCACCTGTTTTTCCAAGGGGATGCTTTCTCCTGTGAGCATGGACTCATCCACCGAGGTATGGCCGCCCACCACCACGCCATCGACAGGGATGCGCTCTCCTGGCCTTACCAGGATGATGTCTCCCACCGCCACTTCCTCAATGGGAATAACCTGTTCCTGCCCGGATGTTACCACAGTGGCCGTCTTGGGCGCGAGGCCCATGAGCTTCTTAATTGCTTCCGAAGTGCGGCCCTTAGCCACCGCTTCGAGATAGCGGCCTAGGAGGATGAGGGTAATGATCACGCCTGCTGTTTCGAAGTAGAGTTCATGGGCAAAAGCGTGGTTGCCCTGCATGATCTGGAGCACAGCATACAAACCGTACACAAAGGCCGCCCCGGTACCGATGGCGATCAGGGAGTCCATATTTGGCTGCCGCCGCAGGAGATTGCCGAAGCCAACCGTATAGAAGCGGTAGCCCGCCGCTATGACAGGGACCGTGAGGAAAAGCTGTATTACTGCGAAAGCCAGTGGATTCAGCTGCGGCGAAATGAAGCTTGGGATTGGCAAGCCCAGCATATGCCCCATGGAGATGTAAAACAGTGGTGCCGTAAACAGCGCCGAAAACAGAAAGCGCTTCCATAGAGCCCTGATCTCAGCAAGCCGCCGCTCCTGGTGCTCATCTACCTGTTCGGATTGGGCTTCTAACGGTTCGTAGCCCGCCTTGACGATGGCGTCTTTCACAGCAGATAGGCGCACCTCGGCCGGGTCATAGACCACTTGGGCCTGCTCAGCGGCTAGATTGACGCTCACCTCACGCACACCTGGCAGACGGCCGACGGCTCGTTCCACCGCGGCCGCGCAGGCCGCACAGGTCATCCCGCTGATGGGAATGGTGATCCTTTGGGCTGCAGGCGCTTCCTCAGCCACTTCATACCCTGCCCGCTCAACAGCAGCTTTGATTGCTTCCAAGTCAACTGTATCGTCATACTCCACGTGGAGTTTTTCTGCAGCCAAGTTCACATTGGCATGGGCGACACCGGCGACCTTACACACGCTCTTTTCCACTGCACTGGCGCAGGCCGCACAGGTCATGCCCTTGACCGCAAGTGTATCCTTCTTCATGATTCCATCACCACCTATTGCGACATAGGATTAGTTTATCCCAGATTGCTGGGTACGCCATACACCCTACCCCCCTGGGGTGTTCCTGGGTCAATTATACGCCGCCTCGACAGAGTTGTCAAACAGTGGCCATACGGCAAAGGCGCCGGCAAAGCCAGCGCCTTCCTGCTTCTCAAAGATTTAACTTACTGTACTTGTGCTGAAGAACGTCTCTCGCTTGGGGTAAACCCGGACATCACCCGTTAGGGTGATGACTGTCTCTAGAGGCAGATCCTGAGATGACCGGCCCACCGCCACGCGGAATTCCCCTGGTTCCACGATCCACTGGCCGTCCACGCTTAGGAACGACAGGAGCTCCACGGGAACCTGGAACGTGAGAGTTTTGGTCTCGCCTGGCGCAAGCAGGATGGAGCGGAACCCCTTTAGTTCCAGAGAAGGCCGCACGCGGGAAGCCACCACGTCGGTCACATACAGCTGGGGTACTTCCCGGCCTTCCCTCTGGCCGGTGTTAGTTACAGTAAAGGACACAACCAGTTCTTCGCCCTGGAATGAGGCCTGCAGATCGCTGTAGGCAAACGTGGTGTACGACAAACCAAAGCCGAAGGGATACAGCGGCTGGCTGTCCATGAGGAGGTAGTTTCTGTTCTTAGAGATGTAGCTGCGGCTGTAGTAGACTGGAGTCTGGCCCACATCTTTTGGGATTGACACAGGCAGGCGCCCGCTGGGATTATAATCGCCGAACAGAACATCCGCGACTGCGTGGCCGCCTTCTTCGCCAGGGAGCCAGGCCTCCAAAATCGCTGGTGCATGCTTGTTCAGCCAAGGCAGGGCCAGGGGACGGCCGTTGACTAACACCACTACCGTGGGTTTACCGACCGCGATGACCCGCTCAGCCAGCTCCTGCTGCATGCCGGGAAGACCGAGGTCGGTGCGGTCTTGGAACTCGCCATCCGAATCCAGCTGCGCATCGGAAAGCTCACCGCTGAGGTACCGTTCATCTTCATTGAGGACGTTAACTCCCGCCAGGCCGGAACGTCCGCCGACTACGAGCACCACCACATCTGCCTGCTCGGCTGCCTCTACGGCGGCGGGAATACCGGAGCGGTCTCGCCCTAAGATCGTGCAGCCCTCCGCATGAATTACCTTGGTGCTGCTGCCTACCGCAGCCTTAATCCCTTCTAATACACTGACGATGCGCACGGCATCCTCGGCGCGGTTGACGTGGGCACTATAGGCGTAATCCCCTAAAAGATTGCGAGTGGAAGCGGCGTTTGGCCCAATCACAGCAATACAGCCGATGTCCTTCCTTAGCGGCAACAGATCCCCTTCATTCTTAAGCAGTACCAGCGAGCGCCGGGCTGCTTCCCGAGCCAGACTGCGGTGTGCAGCTGTCTCAAACTGCTCTGCTTCCCGGACCTCTGGAATCAGCGGCTGCTTAAAGATACCTAAGGCAAACTTCAGGGCAAGGTGGCGTTCTACCGCTCGATTAAGGACTTCCTCACTGAGCAGGCCGGAGCGCACAGCAGCTGCCAGCTTCTCTCCGTAGCACAGAGTCTCTGGAAGCTCGACATCGAGGCCTGCCTGCAGGGCCAAAACTCCTGACATCTGCTCGCCGGTGGAAACGTGGTGATCGGTGTGAAGCATGGGTATGCTCCAATAATCAGATACAACGACGCCCTGGAATCCCCATTCGTCGCGGAGGATCTGCGTCAAGAGCCTATGCGAGCAGGCGCACGGCACTCCATCCCAGTCGTGATACGCGTTCATCACGGAAAGGGCGCCCTCGCTTTTCACAACCGCCTCAAAGGGATAGAGGTGCTGTTCCCGCATTATCCGTTCCGATACGTACACTGGCGCGTGATTTCGCCCCCCTTCGCACACGCCGTGCCCACCGTAGTGTTTGAGGGTAGCGGCAATCCCGGTTTCCAGGTTAGGACCGTGCAGTCCGCGCACATAGGCAGCGGCCATTACGGACGTTAAGTAGGGGTCTTCGCCAAAGGTTTCCTCTACTCGGCCCCACCGTAAATCCCGAGCGAGGTCCAAAACGGGTGACAGCCCTAAGTGGGCACCGATGGCCCGCATCTGGCCGCGCGTCACAGTTGTGGTCTGTTCCACAAGCTCCGGCTCAAAGGCCGCGGCCATGCCTAGATTCTGGGGGAAAGAGGTGCCGCCTTTGCCCATGTAGCCCGACAAACACTCTTCGTGGAAGAGGGCAGGAATTCCCAGCCGCGTGTGGTTGATCAGATAATCTTGAATTTCATTGGCGGCCCGTCCCGCATCTGCGGGATCCAGGTCGCTGGCACCGGCCAGACGGGTGATCTGACCGATCCCGTGCCGCAGCAGCTCTTTGCCCTTCGCACTCAGTCTGCCGTTCTCCAACAGCTTGTCCGGTCCATATGATCCCAGCTGCGCAGCCTTTTCTTCTAAGGTCATCTGCTGCACAAGTTTGCGCGCCTTGGCGAGGTGCTCTTCCGTGATCCACTTCTTGCTCACGCCCAATCCTCCTTAGGACTATGTATGATGGGTGCACCAGCTTTCTGCAGAAAGATTCGCTCCTCAGTGCAAATCATTTACTTAATTCCCAATCACATCCCACTTTTCCTCTTTTTGACCTATATTTCACTTGACCTTATCACACCGCATATGAGCTGTGCGGTGGGAGAAGATATGCCCAGGGGTGATCGAGGTGAATTTCTGGCACGGCCAGCCCACCCTGACGGTTGCGGGTTGGATTTTGCGGTCCACCGTTACGTTCTTGTGGCTGATGCTCCTTACCAAACTTATGGGCCAGCGGGAAATCGGCCGCATGAACATGTTGGACTTCGTAGTGGCCATCACCATCGGCAGCGTGGCCTCTGCCCACCTCGCAGACAGTGAAGTGCCGATTATGGGTGGCCTAATATCCGTGGCATCCCTAGGTGTGCTGGATGTCCTGTTCGCCTATCTAAGCCTGAAAAACTCGAAACTGCGCCGCATAGTGCAGGATGAACCGATCATCCTCATTGCAAACGGCCAGATCTGCTATGACATGCTGGCCAAGACGATGTATAACCTCGACGACCTTTTGGCAAGCCTGCGGTTGAAGAATTACCCCAATATCCACGATGTGGAATTCGCGTTTTTGGAAGCGAACGGGCAGCTGAGCGTGATACCGAAATCCCAAGCCCGGCCCGTGACTCCGGCAGACCTGGGACTGCCTACTGATTACGAAGGACAGCCAGTAGTGCTGGTTGAAGATGGCAACATCCTCCTGGACAACCTAGAGAAGAACTCCCTCACCAAGGACTGGCTGCTGGAAGAACTGAAAAAACAGGGCATTGACGACACAGCTGAACTGGCGGCCGTAATCCTCGATACGAGGGGCAGGCTTTACATCGGGCGGAAGATTACAGGGGCCTCTGGATATATGAAAAACCGCCGGTAAAAACCCCGGCAAAGGATTGACATTTTCGCTCGTCCATGGTAACCTAATAATCGTCAAAATGATGTGCCGAAGTGGTGGAACTGGCAGACGCGCTGCGTTCAGGGCGCAGTGGGCACAAGCCCGTGTGGGTTCAAATCCCACCTTCGGCACCATTTGGAAATTAACCCCAGATTAGCTGGGGTTTTTTTAGTTTATTTAGAATCCTGCGGTTATTCCACATCAAATCTGCTCTTATTAACCTGTCTTGACGTATTTGTAGGCGGGTGAGATCAGCAAGGTTCCCAACGCCGGTTCACCGCTGGAACTGTTCGATACAGGAAAGGGATGCATCCGGATTCGGAAATCCATAGACATTCCCAGTACCGGGCTGGAA